>NZ_SJPT01000003.1:496226-846689 GCF_007860095.1 Novipirellula galeiformis
TCGAAAACCTTTACCGTCACGCTCAATGACGTCAACGAGTTCGACGTCAGCGATCCAATCGACACCAACGCAGCAGCAAACGAAGTCGACGAGAACGTCGCCTTCGGAACGACAGTCGGCATCACGGCGTTGGCAATAGACTCCGATGGGACGAACAATAGCGTAACGTACTCCTTGTCCGATGACGCTGGAGGACGCTTTGCGATCGATTCAGCCAGCGGAATCGTGACGGTTTCAGGAGCGATCGATTATGAAACCGCCACCAGCCACACGATCACCATTCGCGCCGATTCAAGCGACGGTTCGTCGAGCTTCGCCAATTTCGCAATCGCGGTGATTGACGTGAACGAAGCTCCCGTAGCGACCGGCGACAACTACTCGATCAACGCGGGCGAAACACTAACGCTGGCGGCTCCCGGTGTCTTGGTCAACGACACGGATGTTGACGGCAACTTGATTCAGATGAATTTGGTAACGGGGCCAAGTCATGGAGTGCTTAGCACGTCGGCTAACGGAAGTCTGGTCTATACCCCCAGCGGTGCCTACTTTGGCAGCGATACGTTTACGTATTTTGCCAGTGATGGCAGTTTGGATAGCAATGTCGTGACGGTCACGATCACCGTGATTGCTGGCGGTGGCGGCGGTGGGAGCGGGAGCGGAAGTGGAGGCTCCAGTGGAAGCGGCTCGGGCGATGGCGGTTCAGGCGATGGGGGCGGAGACACCAGCGGCGGAGGAGACACGTCCGGTGGCAATTCCGGAGACGGAGATAGCGGCGATGGTGGATCAAACACCACCGGCGGAGTCGCGACGGTACCGACCTACGTGACCCCTCCTACACAAACCGACACAACGACGAACGAAAAAGACCAAGCCCCACCGACGACTTTTTCGAACTCGAATCGTGATTCAACAATACAACTCGGGGAGATTGAAAACGAAGAATCGCGGAACGGTTCGGAGCGTCACGGCTTTTCCTGGGGCGGTTCCTCGAACATGCACATGAAACGGAGTATCACCCAGATGTCTCACATGCTCGATGAGCTATTGATCGTCGACTTGGTGCAAGCGATTCAGTGGACCGAGTGGAACAATCAGAGCTCCACCGCGGCCGAAGATTCGACCTATTTCGGAGCCGGCGAAATTGGCGGACTGGGCGTAGGTGCGGGGCTGGCGTCGGTCGGTTACGTGTTGTGGGCACTCCGAGGCGGTGTGTTGCTGACGACCATTTTTGGCAGCATGCCTGCGTGGCGCATGATCGATCCCACCGCCCTGTTAACCGCTTACCGCGATGGAGATGGCATTCGCAAATCCAAAGCCGATGTGACAACGTTCTTGGATTAAGAGCCTGTTGCAAAATGTCGTAGTTTTTCAAAAAAAGCAGCGACGTGCGCCGGAACGAAGCCCACCGCGAACGCGACGGTAGCTACAACAAAGCTGAAGATGTTCTCAGCAACTAGGCTTCCATTGTTTACGCCGTACAACGGCTGAGCCAATCATAACGATCGTCGCGGATATCTTGCCCGTTCCGAATCTTCGGAAATATCGCCAAAGGCGTCTCAACCCGGTTTCTTTTTCTGATCGTAGAAGTCGAGGGCCAAGAGGGCGAATAAAGATACTAGACCTTGCTGTATCTCCCCCCCGACGAACGGGGTGTAATTTTGCGCTGTATGAAGGAGTCGCGAGCAGGTCGCCTCGTCAGTTTTCCGCGACGATGAAACGCCATGGATTGAAATCGATGAGTCGCGAATTCGACTTTTACCCACTCGAAGAACGCATCCTGCTTAGCGGCGAAGGCATGGATGGTCTCGATGGCTCGATGGACATTGATCTCGATCTCGAAGCGGCGATATTGAGTCAGCTGGCCGAGGCGAATGGGGAAGCGATTGGTGATGTCGCGACGCCAACCGCACAGCCGCTGCCCACCGAGCATGATGTGATCGACATTGCCACCGTCGATGTGGCCGAAGCCGAGGTTCTCGATCCAGCACTACCGATCGAAGTCGTGTTTGTCGATGCGGGCGTGGAAGATGCTGACACCTTACTCGCGAATCTCCGCGATGGATCAGGAGACCAAACCCAGTGGTTGATCGTCCGTTTGCAGGCCGACCAAGACGGAATTCTGCAAATCACCGAGACGCTTCGCAATTTGACCAGCGTCGATGCGATTCATTTGCTCAGCCACGGTGACGGCGAGGGCATCCAGCTTGGTAATACGCGATTGGATCTCAATGCGGCACCGAACTACGCGGGCGAGATCGCGTCGTGGGGCCATGCACTTGATAACGACGCCGACTTGTTGATCTACGGTTGTGATTTGGCGTCGACCGAATCGGGTCGCGATCTGATCGAAATGATCGCGTTGGTGACGAACGCAGACGTTGCAGCCAGTGATGACGCAACGGGGCACGCGTCGCTTGGTGGTGACTGGGATTTAGAATACACGCTGGGTTCCGTTGAATCCTCGATCGCCTTTTCGATGGATGTCCAGCATGACTGGCTCGGTGTGCTGGACGCCGTCGACGCACCGACTTCGCCCGATGACGATGAGGCTCCCAGTGTCCAGCTCGCGGAGTTACCGCTGGCCTTTGAAGAAAACACAGGCCAGACCGACGCCGTGGTGGACTTTATCGCACGTGGCGGCGGCTACACTGTGTTTCTGACCGATGGCGATGCGGTGATCAATATCAACAACGGCGACGGCCAGCATGTGGTACGACTGGATCTGGTCGGTGCCCATACCGACATTGTCGCCAATGGCGAGGACGCCTTGATCAGCCGCAGCAATTATCTGGTTGGCGACCAAGCGGACTGGAGAACGGATGTTACGAACTTCACCAGCGTGCGTTACGAAAGCGTCTACGACGGCGTCGATCTCCGTTATTACGGCAACCAACGTCAGCTAGAGTACGACTTTATTGTCGACGCTGGCACTGACACCAGCGTGATTCGTTTGAACTTCGATGGCGTGACAGGGATCGCGGTAACGGAGACTGGCGAGTTGCAGTTGACTCTAAATGACGCTGGCGACGTGGTCATCTTCAAAGCTCCGGTCAGCCACCAATTGGCCGACGATGGTTCTCGGATTGCCGTCGAGAGCAGCTATGTGATTCACGAGGATGGAACCGTCGGTTTCGTCGTGGGTGATTATGACGCCAGCCGCGAACTTGTGATCGACCCCATCCTCGACTACACAACCTTCATCGGCGGCACCGGTTATGACACCGCAAACGCCATCGCCGTGGACGCCAGCGGCAATGTCTATATCACCGGCAACACCGCCTCGACAGACTTCCCGACGACGGTCGGTACGATGGACACGACGTATAACGGTGGTTCCTATGATGTCTTCGTCACCAAGCTCAGCGCCGATGGCAGTTCGCTGGTGTATTCCACGTTCATTGGTGGTAATGGTTACGACTCAGCCTACGACATCGCGGTCGACGGGTCCGGAAACGCGTACGTGACCGGCCTGACGTACTCCACCGATCTGCCTACCGTGAACGCCTATCAGAGTTCGCTCAGTGGAACGATAGACGCGTATCTGCTGAAGCTCAATGCCAGCGGCGACGCTCTACTCTATTCCTCTTACTTCGGCGGTAGCGGCACCGATTCGTCAAGTAACATCGCTCTCGACTCGTCCGGTGTGGTCTACATTGCGGGTTACACGCAGTCTAGCAACTTGCCGTTGAAGAACGCTCTGGACAGTTCCCTAGGCGGCAGCCAGGACGCCTTTGTGGCTAAGTTTGATCTATCCCAGACGGGCAGCAACTCGCTGCTCTACTCGACTTACTTCGGTGGCAGTGGCAGTGATTCCGCCGAGGGTCTGGACGTCGATTCGGCCGGCAACGTCTACATTTCCGGGAACACGCAGTCCACCGACCTGACGACCGTCAATGCCTACGATTCATCATACAACGGCGGCTACGACATTTTCCTAACGAAGTTCAACAGCACCGGCAACACCGTGCTGTACTCGTCGTACCTGGGCGGCACCGGTACCGACTACAACTATGGCCTCGTCGTGGACGATTCCGGAAACGCCTATCTCGCGGGCAGCGCGGATACCGGATTCTCCACCACCGCGGGAGCCTATGACACGTCGCATAATGGCGGAACCCGCGATACCGTCGTGGCCAAGTTCGACACCACACTCTCGGGCACATCCTCGCTAAAATACTCGACCTATCTGGGTGGAGGCGGCTGGGACATGGCCTACGGATTGGACATCGACTCGGCCGGGAATGCGTATATCACGGGGGCCACCGCCTCGGTGAATCACCCGACCACCGCCGACGGAAACGACCGTATCCTCGGTGGCTCCTTCGATGGCTACCTGACTGTTTTGAATGCCACCGGTACGAGTCTCGTGTACTCGACCTATCTCGGGGGCAGCGTCAACAACCGCAGTCAGGCAATTGCCTTGGGCAGCGACGGCGCAGCCTATGTAACGGGTTTCTCGCAATCAAATGAGACGTGGGGCAGTACGGTGCCCACGAACCTGGGGCCACGAGGAGGAACGGACGCCTTCGTCGCGAAAATCAGTTTTAACCAAGCGCCGGTCTTGGACAACACCAAGAGCCCGATCCTGACGGGGCAGAACGAAGATTCGGGTCCGCCAGCGGGTGCGGTCGGGACGCTGATCTCGTCGCTCGTCGATTTTGCATCCCCCTCGGGCCAAGTCGACAACGTGACCGATTCCGATCCCGGCGCCGCACTGGGGATTGCAATCACGGCGGCCAATACGACTAACGGCACTTGGTTCTACAGCACCAATAGTGGCGGCACTTGGAACGCGCTCGGCGCGGTTAGCGATGCGAGCGCGAGATTGCTGGCCGCCGATGCCAATACGCGGCTCTACTTCCAGCCCAATGCCAACTACAACGGCACCGTTTCCAATGCCATTACCTTCCGTGCTTGGGATCAAACGACGGGTAGCAATGGCATTTTGGCTAGTACATCGAGCAACGGAGGCTCAACCGCGTTCTCGACCGCAACCGACACCGCGAACTTGGTGATTACCGCGGTCAACGATGCGCCCCAAATCGCTTCCTGGTACAACGATGATTGGTCGTACCGAAAAGAAATCACGATCGGCGCGAGTCAAGTCTTTGGGGACCTTGTTGGTTTTCCTATCCTGGTTGATCTGAATACCGATCTTGACCTTGCGAATTTTGCCCAGATTGATGGTGACGACATTCTGTTCACCTCTGGCGACGGCACGACCAAACTGGCTCACGAAATCGAAGTCTTTACGTCTGCCACCGGTGAGCTGACAGCCTGGGTGAAGACCGATCTGTCTGATTTTCAAGACACGCGTTTGTACATGTACTACGGCAATGACGCCGTCGCGAATCAGCAGGATGCCACGAACGTTTGGGATGCAGGATACCAAGGCGTGTGGCACTTGAATAACTCGCCGACCGGCGCGGCAGGCGAAATTGTTGACAGCACCTCGAACAACAATGACGGCGTCACTGAAGGTTCAATGAATGCCGCTGATCTCGTTGAGACCAAAATTGGTACAGGGCTGGATTTTGATGAAGTAAACGATCTGATTCGTATCGGCGACAGCGTTAGTCTCGATAGCACTGCCAGTGCGGCCACCTTTGAATTGTGGGTCAATTGGGACAACGCCGCCGACGGAGATCATCAATTCGTGATGTCGTCGAGCAATCGGTTCACCTCAGGTTCGATTGACGGTTACGAATGGGGGTCACAAGGCAGTGGGACTCACTTCTATTATCCCGATGCCGGTAACTCTTCCAACTTCGTTATCGGATCAAATCCTTACACCAATGGAGTCTGGCACCACGTCGCCGTAACGCAAGATTTTGCAACCAAAGATGTGGAAATCTATGTCGATGGCATCGCGATGTCGTTTTCGTCAGATGACGTGGCAGCCCAGTGGACCTCGCTTGCGGATCCAGCCGATTGGTTGTGGGGCGGCAATCCTGATCGAGCCACCCGTTACTTCGACGGAATGATGGACGAAATTCGCGTCTCGAATGTCGTCCGATCACAACAGTGGATTCAAACATCGATCGCAAGCCAAGACGATCCGAGTGCGTTCTATACGCTAGGCAGCGCCGAATCGCGTGAGATGACGCTGAGCGACATCAGCGAAGATGACACCAACTCACTCGGAGATACCGTTGCATCCATCATTGCCAGCGTCGGAGGCAATCCCATTTCAGATGGCGACTCGGGCGCGGTCGAAGGAATCGCTGTCATTAGCGTTGATGACTCTAACGGCACATGGCAATACGATTCGGGAAGCGGTTGGACCGATTTCGGCACCGTCAGCAACACTGCCGCGGTATTGCTAGATGGAACCGCAAAGATTCGCTTTGTCCCAGATGCTGACTACAACGGCACCGCCGGAGAGATCACATTCCGCGCCTGGGATGCGACGGACGGACGACCAAGCGGCAGCACCGAAGTTGATGTCTCGACTAATGGCGGAGCCGAAGCGTACAGCCATACCACCGACTCAGCCAGTTTGAACGTATCGCCGGTCAATGATGCGCCCGTGGCCGTCGATGATTCTTATTCGGTTGACGAAAACGGAACATTGGTGGTTGGTCCGGCCACCGGCAACCTGGCCAACCACTGGGAACTGAACGAAGGCGGCAGCAATCAAACGACCGTCGACTCCGGTGCACTCGGCAACGACGCCACCTTGGGTGCCAACACCAGCGCCAATACCGACGACCCGGCTTGGACCAGCGGGCATATCGGGTCAGGAGCACTCTCGTTTGACGGATCGAGTGACTATGTCGCGACGTCCAGCACGGTGCTCAAGACCGCGACCAGCTTTACACTCTCGACATGGTTCCAAACGGACACGACGTCGGGGCAACAGCATATTCTGTGGCAGGGCAACAGTGGCGGCAACGGATACGGTTCCGCTCCTGGTACCGCAGCCGAAGCCGAAATGGGGCTGACGATCGGCAGCTGGGATCAAGCCAACAAGATTGTTTTCTTTATGGGCTACGAGTTGCCCATAAACGGCGGCGATTCGATCATGATCGTCTCGAACTCGGACTTTACCGACACAACCCAGTTTCATAATGTCGCTGTGGTGGTGACCGATTTGGGCGGTGGAACCTACAGTGCGTCGCTGTACGTCGACGGAGTGCTCGAAGGGACCGATACCGGTACCGAAAACGACCGCTCCTATTGGGGCGCATTGCAAATCGGCAAACCGGGAGCTAACACGCGGTATTTCAATGGACAAATCGATGACGTCCGCATTTACGACACCGCGCTTTCCGAGGCCGAAGTACAAAACATCGCGCACTCCGGCGTGTTGCAGAACGATACGGACGTTGATGGTAATCCGCTGAGTGTCAACACCGGCGTGGTAACGGGGCCGAGTAACGGAACGCTAGAGATCAACGCGGATGGATCGTTCAGCTATACGCCCGATACCGATTTCAGCGGCGTCGATACGTTTACCTACAAGAGCAACGATGGTACCCAGGATTCCAATGTCGCCACCGTAACGATCACCGTCAACTCGCTCAATGACGCGCCGGTGACCACCGCGTCCGGAGGCACGACCGCTTATACCGAGAACGCAAACTCGACTGTGATTGATTCGGCGCTGACCATCACGGACGCGGATCTTGGTGATTTTAACGGTGGCTCGTTAAGCGTCACGATTTCTGCCAATGCCAGCGGAAATGATCGGCTGACGATCGTCCCCGGCGGCAACATCACGATGCTGGGAAACAAAGTCTACCACAGTGCCGTGTGGGTCGGCACCGCGAGTGGTGGCCTTGGAACCTCGCCGTTGGTGATTTCGTTTAACGCCAGCAGCACGCCGGGAATCGCACAAGAAGTCGGGCGACAAGTCGGCTATTTCAACGTATCGGATAATCCGGCAACGACCGCTCGAACCGTCGATTTTGTCGTAGCCGATGGTGACGGTGGCACTAGCAACACGTCACAAAAGCTCGTCTCGGTGGCTGAGGTCGCTGATGCACCGATCGCGGTAGATGACCATCACGGTCTGTCCTTTGATGGCGTGGATGATTATGTCAACTTGGGAAGTGATACGGATCTTGAATTCACCAACACGATGACAATGGAAGTGTGGGCCCGCCCGACGGCCTATCCTGCCGCATCGAGCATGCTGCTGAACAAAGAAGGTGAATATGAAATCGGGATCTCATCAACGGGCTCTTTAATGTGGGGCTTCGCCAACACCATTCCCGGCTGGACCTGGCATGACACCGGCTATGTGTTGCAATTGAATGAATGGGCGCACATCTCGGTCACTTATGACAATGGCACGATCAACACGTATGTCAACGGCCATGTTGTCGAGACATACAATGGCTCGGGTCCCATCGGTGATGCACATCCGACCAAGGATGACCTACGCGTAGGCAGTCGCGAGAACGGTCCTGCCGGACAATACTTCTCCGGTGAAATTGACGACGTTCGCGTATGGAGCACCGTTCGTACACAAACGCAAATCCAAAACAACCTTGACACCACCCTAACGGGTACCGAGATAGGACTGGCGGGCTACTGGAATTTCAACGAAGGTGCGGGTGTCGACGCCTACGACTTGACCGGCAACTCCACCAAAGGCACGCTGATCGGCGGCCCCAGCTGGACCGGATTTTCCACCGATCAGAATTCGACACTGAGTAGGGGTGCAAGCACCGGCGTCGTCAGCAACGACATCGATGGCGAAGGCGATACGTTAACCGTCAGCCAGGTGCAGGGCTCTGTAGCAGGCGTCGGAAATAAAATTGTGCTCGGATCAGGAGCCTTCGTCACGGTCAATGCCGATGGCAGCTTTGACTACGATCCCAACGGTGCATTCGATAGTTTGGCTGCGGGAGAGACCGGGACCGATTCGTTTACTTACACCGTTAGCGACGGCAACGGAGGCACCGATACCGCAACCGTGACGATCACGGTCAACGGCATCGACGACGCACCGACCATCGTGGCGGTCTCGGACGTGGACGATCCTGGGAATCAAGTTATCGATTTCGAAGGGGGTGACGACACGATCACGCTGTCGGGATTGCCGGTCAATACCGCGGCGGGAACCGATGTCACGGTCGAGTTCTGGATGAACTGGGATGGCACCGATAACGTGATGCCGTTTGGATTCGAATCCTATGATCTGTGGTTGTCAGGCGGAAATTTTGGATATAACACCGGAGCCGGCGACCTTTATGGTATCAGCAGTGCGGGTCTGGCAAGCGGATGGCATCATGTCACCGCCGTGTTTCGCAATGGTGACGCAACCGGCAGCCGTCTGATCATCGATGGCGTTGAACAGACGATGACTCAGCGGTCGGGTACCCCCAGCGACGGCAACGCGTTTGCCTCCTCCAACGCCCAGATCTCAGGATGGGCGAATAACACATCCTACAAGTTTGATGGTCAAATCGATCAAGTCCGCATTTGGAATGGCGGTCGTAGCGAAACGCAAGTGCGGGCCGATATGTTCGAAGAGCTTTCAGGGCCTCAAACTGGATTAGTCGCCTCGTACTCGTTCACGGGTGCCACCACCGGTGCGAGCGGTGTGATCGACGACAGCGGCAATGGGCATCACGGCACGATGTCGGGGATGACGGCGGGCAACGTGATATCCGCCAGTGGTTTTGCGGGGCTCGGAGATCAAACGGTCAACGAAGATGACTTAGTCACGCTGCAAGTCTCGGCGTTTGATCCCGAAAACAGTGCGTTGACATACACGTGGACTCAAACCTCCGGTCCCGCCGTCACGCTGAGCGACGCGAATGTCGATAAGCCAACCTTCACGGCGATCGAGCAAGTGGGTGACTACCAAGTCGTTTTCACCGTGGATGCTTCCGACGGAACGAACACCACAACCGAGACAGTCACGATCACCGTCAACGCAGTTAACGACGATCCGACGAACCCGGGCGGATTGCCAACGGATGTCGCGGTGAGCGAAGACGTCAGCAGCAATGTCGATCTGTCGCAGATGAACCTCAGCGATGTCGATCACAATGGCGGTAATCTGACGGTCACGTTAGCCACGTCAACCGGCGGGAACTTGACCGCGACAACCGGCGGCGGAGTCACGATACTCGGCAGTGGCAGCGGTACGCTGACATTGACGGGGACCCTGGCAAACCTGAATGCCTACATTGATACCGCCAGCAACATTCAATACCTGCACGCAACCGCGAACCTGAACGGTGACAACGCGGATACGATCACGGTCAAGGTCAACGACAACGGCAACACCGGATCGGGCGGTGGCACCGATATCAACCTGGGCACGGTGAACGTCGACATCACCGCCGTCAACGATGCGCCATCCAACACTGTACCTGGAACACGGACGGTCGCTGAAGAAACAGCGACCGCGATCAGCGGTATTTCGATCAACGATGTCGATGCAGCGAGCGGCAACCTGACTACCCGTCTACAAGTCACCGCCGGAGTGCTCAATATCACGCTGTCGGGCGGCGCCACGATCAGCACCGGGACCAATGGCAGCGGCGATGTGACCATTCAAGGCACCGTGGCGGACATCAATGCCACATTGGCATCGTTGACTTATACCGGTAACACCGATGTGGTGGGAACCGCCGCCGATACGTTAACCATCACGACCAATGACGGAGGCAACACTGGTTCCGGTGGCGTCCAACAAGACATCGACACCGTTCAAATCGATATCACCCCCGTCAATGACACCCCCGTGGTCAATGGACCAGCGAGTGCGTTGTCAGCGACCGAGCAAGTGGGTTTGTCGATTGAAGGCACTGGGTTTACTGTCACCGATGTCGACGCGGCCAGCGGCACGATGACGGCCACGATCAATGTCGGCCAAGGGGTGATCACGGTTGCAGCCGGCGACTCAGGCGTTTCGATCAGCGGTGGCAATGGCAGCGGAACCGTCACGATCACCGGCACGCTCAGCCAAATCGATAACTTGCTGACCGGGGCAGGCACCGGCACGATCACCTATTTAAACAACAGTGACACGCCGAGTGCATCGACCACGATTACGGTAACGGTCAACGATGGCGGTAACACCGGTGCCGATCCAGGATTGACCGCGGACGGCACGAGCGAAGAGGATTCGGCAAGCCAGACGATCAACATCACCGCCGTCAATGACGATCCAACAAACCCAGGCGGATTGCCGAGTGATATCGCGGTGACCGAAGACGTCAGCAGTGATGTCGATCTGTCGCAAATCAATTTAAGCGACGTCGATCATGGCGGCGGCGATTTGACGGTCACGTTGACCACCGCGACCGGCGGCAACTTGTCGGCGGCAAGTGGTGGCGGTGTCACGATCGGTGGCAGCGGTAGCGGAACTCTGACGCTGACCGGGACGCTCGCGAACCTGAATACCTACCTCGACACCGCCAGCAACATTCAATACCTGCACGCAACCGCGAACCTGAACGGTGACAACGTCGACACGATCAACGTCAAGGTCAACGACAACGGCAATTCAGGCAGCGGCGGTGGCACCGATATCAACCTGGGCACGGTGAACGTTGATATCACCGCCGTCAACGATGCGCCGACAAACACGGTACCTGGAACACAGACGGTCGCCGAAGAAACGGCAACCACGATCAGCGGTGTTTCGATCAGCGATGTCGATGCAGCGAGCGGCAATCTGACCACGCGTTTGCAAGTCACCGCCGGGGTGCTGAACATCACGCTGTCGGGCGGCGCCACGATCAGTGCCGGGACCAACGGCAGCGGCGATGTGACCATTCAAGGCACCGTGGCGGACATCAATGCCACATTGGCGTCGTTGACTTATACCGGCAACACCGATGTGGTGGGAACCGCCGCCGATACGTTAACCATCACCACCAATGACGGAGGCAACACCGGTACCGGAGGCGTCCAACAAGACGTCGACACCGTTCAAATCGATATCACCGCGGTTAATGACACCCCCGTCGTCAACGGTCCTGGCAGTGCTCTAACGGCGACCGAACAAGTCGGATTGGAGATCCATGGCACTGGGTTCACCGTCGCCGATGTCGATGCGGCCAGCGGCACGATGACGGCAACATTCCACGTCGGCGAAGGCGCGATCACGGTAGCCGCCGGCGACTCGGGAGTTGCGATCAGCGGTGGCAATGGCACCGGGACGGTTACGATCACCGGCACACTCAGCCAGCTTGATAATTTGCTGACCGGGGCAGGTACCGGCACGATCACGTATTTAAACAGCAGTGACACCCCAAGTGCATCGACCACGATCATGGTCACCGTCAACGATGGCGGAAACACCGGTACCGATCCGGGACTGACCGCGGACGGTACGAGCGAAGAGAATTCGGCGAGCCAGACGATCAACATCACGGCCACTAACGACGATCCGACGAATCCAGGCGGATTGCCGAGCGATATCGCGGTGACCGAAGACGTCAGCGGCAACGTGGATCTGTCGCAAATCAATTTAAGCGATGTCGATCATGGCGGCGGCAATTTGACAGTCACTCTGACAACGTCAACCGGCGGCAACTTGTCGGCGGCAAGTGAGGGTGGAGTCACGATCGGTGGCAGCGGGAGCGGAACTCTGACGCTGACCGGAACGCTCGCGAACCTGAACACCTACCTCGACACCGCCAGCAACATTCAATACCTGCACGCAACGGCGAACTTCAGCGGTGACAACGCAGACTCGATCGTGGTCAAGGTCAACGACAACGGCAACACTGGATCGGGCGGTGGTACCGATATCAATCTCGGCACGGTAAACGTGGATATCACCGCGGTCAACGATGCGCCCGTGCTTGATAACTCAGGCACCGTGTTCCTGTCCACAATCACGAAGTACCAGACCGATAATGACGGCCAGTCGGTCGCTTCGATCATCGCCAGTGCGGGCGGCGATCGACTAACCGATCCCGATGCAGGCGATAGTGAAGGGATCGCAGTCACCTCACTGTCGAGCGGCAATGGAACGTGGCAATATTCAACTGATGCAGGGAGCTCGTGGAATGCGATCGGTACGGTGACGAATTCATCCGCCTTACTGCTTCGTGATACCGATCTGGTTCGATTCGTCCCCAATCCGGCTAACGAAACCACCGCTAGCTTTACGTTCCGTGCCTGGGACCAAACCAGTGGCGTGGAAGGAACCAAAGTCAATGTTTCGGTCAACGGCGACGCGACCGCGTTCAGTACCGCAAGCGAAACCGCGAGTATCACGGTGGTGAACACCAATGCGGCGCCGGTGCTGGATAACAGCCAGGATCCGGCACTGGATGCAACCAACGAAGACGCGGGGGTCCCCTCGGGAACCGTGGGAACGTTGGTGTCATCGCTGGTCGATTTCTCGAGTCCAGCGGGCCAAATGGACAACGTCAGCGATTCGGATGCCGGTGCTGCGTTGGGGATCGCGATCACTGCGGTTGATACCACAAATGGCACTTGGTTCTACTCGATCGATAACGGCAGCACTTGGAATGCGATGGGTGGTGTTAGCGATGCGAACGCCCGTTTGCTGGCGGCCGACGCTGGCACGCGAGTCTATTTCCAGCCCAATGCGGACTATTTTGGAACCCTTAACAACGCCATTACCTTCCGAGCTTGGGATCAAACCAGTGGCAGTAACGGCGGGTTTGCAGACACGAGCTTCACGTCCGGCACCTATCGGGACACCTTTAGCGTCGCGTCGTATAGCAATAACAACGGTTCGCTTTCGTGGTCGACCGATTGGATCGAAAACGACAGCGGTGGCGGTGGTGCGTCAGGAGGTAAGTACTATATTACCGGCGGCTTGCTGAACGTCGGTGAATCAAGTGCAAGTAAATACATTTTTCGCGAAGCCAACTTAAGTTCAGCGACCACTGCGACGCTTTCCTTTGATCTGGTCACCAACAATTTGGGAGGAAGCGGAGCGATTCATGCTCAAGTCTCGTCCAATGGCGGCAGCACTTGGACGACACTGTTAGCGATCACATCGGGAACGGCAACGGGGACAAAAAGTTTCGACATTTCCTCCTACACCGCGTCAAACACTCAAATCCGTTTCTTTGACAACAATGGCGGCGGAAAAGAGATCCTGGTCGACAACGTCCAAATTGCGGTAACGACGTCGCTGTCCGGCGGAAACACCGCATTTTCGTCGGATACCGACACCGCTAGTTTGGTGGTTAATCCCGTTGCCGATACCCCTTCGGTAACCGGCGCGACCACGAATGAAGACACCCAGTCCAGCGGTGGGTTGGTGATTACGCGAAATGCCTCCGATGGTGCGGAGGTGACCTACTACAAGATCACCGGTATCACCAGCGGCACGTTGTACAAGAACGACGGCGTGACACAGATCACCAACGGTTCGTTCATTACTGTGGCCGAAGGTACCGCCGGGCTGAAGTTCACTCCTGACGCCAATTTCAACGGCACCGGCAACTTTGCGATCCAGGCTTCGACTTCCAACAATGACGCAGGACTGGGCGGCAGCACGACGGTTGCCAATGTGACCGTCGACCCCGTCAATGATGCCCCCGTGAACACGATCCCGGGTGCCCAAAGTGTCAACGAAGACGCCACGTTGGTATTCTCGTCAGGCAACGGGAATCAAATTTCGATTGGCGATGTCGACGCAAGTTCCAATAACGTTCGCGTTGAATTAAGCGTCGACGCAGGCGGAGTGTTGACCTTGTCGCAAACCACCGGTCTGACATTTTCGACCGGCGACGGCAGCGGCGACGCGAACATGATCTTCACGGGGACGGTTGCCAATATCAATGCCGCGTTAAACGGCTTGAGTTTTGTCACGACGACCAATTACAACGGCCCCGTGAATTTAACGGTAACCACCAATGACCTCGGCAATACCGGAAGCGACCCAGGCGTCACCGGGGATGGAACAAGCGAGCAGGATTCGGATGTCGTCGCGATTACGGTCAATGCGGTCAATGACACCCCCGTGGTCAATGGACCAGGCGGTGCTCTGGCGGCGACCGAGCAAGTGGGACTAGCGATTCATGGCACTGGATTTACCGTCACCGATGTCGACGCGGCCAGCGGCACGATGACCGCGACGATCAATGTCGGCGAAGGAGCAATCACGGTTGCGGCCGGCGACTCAGGCGTTTCGATCAGCGGTGGCAATGGCACCGGAACGGTCACGATCACCGGTACGCTCAGCCAAATCGATAACCTGCTGACCGGCGCAGGCACTGGCACGATTACGTATCTCAACAACAGCGACACTCCGAGTGCGTCGACCACGGTCACAGTCACGGTGAACGATGGCGGCAATACCGGTGCCGATCCAGGCCTGACGGCAAACGGAACGAGCGAAGAGGATTCGGCAAGTCAGACGATCAACATCACTGCGACCAACGACGATCCGACGAACCCCGGCGGTTTGCCAAGTGACATCACGGTGACGGAAGACGTCAGCGGCAACGTGGATCTGTCGCAAATCAACTTGAACGACATCGACCATGGCGGCGGCGACCTGACCGTCACGTTGACCACCGCGACCGGCGGAAATTTGACCGCCAGCAGTGGCGGCGGGGTCACCATCGTCGGCAGCGGCAGCGACACGCTGACATTGACCGGGACGCTGGCCGATTTGAACGCCTATCTCGATACCGCCAGCAACATCAAGTATCTACACTCGACCGCGAATCTGAACGGCGGCAACGTCGATACGATCAATGTCAAGGTCAACGACAACGGCAATACCGGAACCGGCGGTGGTAGTGACATCAACCTGGGCACGGTCAACGTCGATATCACGGCGGTCAACGATGCGCCAGAGCTCGATGACTCGGAAACATTCACGCTCTCGGATATTACCGAAGACGAAACAAACAACTCAGGCGATACGGTCGCTTCGATTATCGCCAGCCTGTCGGGAAATCGGATCACCGACGTCGACGCCAGCCCGAGCGAAGGGATCGCAGTTCAATCGATCAGCGGCGGAAACGGAACTTGGCAATATTCGCTCGACGGTTCCTCTTGGACCGATGTCGGTACCGTTAACACGACCACGTCGTTGCTGCTGCGATCTAGCGATTACTTGCGATATGTCCCTGACGCGATGAACGCTGATACATCGTCAATATCGTTTGTCGCTTGGGATCAAACCAATGGGACTGAGGGGACAAAAGTCAGCACCGCGGCGAGGGGCGGAATCACCGAGTTCAGCGCCAATGTCGGAGTGGCGGAGGTAACGGTCACACCGGTCAACGATGCACCGACGATTACCGACTCGGCCACCGTGAGTTTACCAGGCACGAACGAAGACACCCCTTCCACACCGACAAGCGTCAACTCGATCCTGGCGTCCGCCGGCTGGGCCGACGTCGACACCGGCGCGGTCAAGGGGATCGCCGTCACCGCGGTTAGCAGCAATGGTAATTGGCAGTATTCAACCGACGGATCGAACTGGACGTCGTTTAGCGGGATCACTGGAACAAATGCACTCCTGCTGAGTGCATCGACGCAAATTCGTTATCAACCCGACACGCTCAATGGCGAAACGGCAACCTTCGATTTTGTGGCTTGGGATACAACCACCGGATCGCCGTCGGCGTTTGGCGCACCCGAGTATGCGGATCCTGGCAGCGGTGGCGGCACGACCGCCTTTTCGAGTGAATCGGCCACCGCATCGACGGTGGTCACCGATGTCAATGATGCCGTCGTTGCGGTCGCGGACACCGATACGGCGACCGAAGCAGGCGGAGTGGCCAACACGACCGCGGGATCCAATCCAACGGGCAATGTGCTGACCAATGACACCGATGTCGACGCGAGTGACACCAAGAACGTTGACGGTGTCGTGGCAGGCGTCGCCGTTTCCGCCAGCGGCAATATCGCATCCCCCGTCGCGGGAACCTACGGCACGATCAATATCGACGCCAATGGGAATTACACCTACACCGTCAATAACAACCACCCCGCCGTCGAAGCGCTTCGCAACAGCAGCGAAACGCTCGACGATGTATTCACCTACACCGCGATCGACGGGTCGGGAGTGAAATCAACCACCCAAATCACGATCACGATTCAGGGTAGCAACGACACGCCGGTCATCTCGGTCGAATCTGGTGACACCGCAGCCGAATCAATCACGGAAACCAACACCACACTCACCAGCACTGGCACACTGACCGTCACCGACCTGGATTTAACGGACGTGGTGACTTCCACCGTCAGCAGCGTCACTGCGGGCGGGACCACGACCGGATCAACATCCAACAACACTGCCCTGCTGGCGATGTTGACCTCAACCGCCAACGTATTGGATGCCACCGAACAATCCGAAACACTGACCTGGGATTTTAACTCCGCAGGCGAATCGTTCGATTACCTCGCCGCTGGTGAAACGTTGACGCTGACTTACACGATCACCGTCACCGACAGCCAAGGGGCCACCGACACGCAAGAAGTCACAATCACGATCAACGGCACCAACGATGCACCCGACGTCACGATTGGTGGCGGCAGTGCGGCCGAATCGATCACCGAAACTGACACCACGCTGACAACGACCGGCACGCTCGACGTCAGCGATCTCGACTTGTCGGACGAGGTGACTTCCACCGTCAGTGGTGTCGTCAAAGGTGGAACGACCACCGGACTGGCGTCCAATGACGCGGCATTGCTCGCGATGTTGACCTCAACCGCCAATGTGATCGACGGAACGGAACTCAACAATACTCTGACATGGGACTTCAACTCCGCTAGCGAAGCGTTTGACTATCTCGCCGTCGGTGAGTCGTTGACGCTGACCTACACGATCACCGTCACCGACAGCCAAGGTGTTACCGATACGCAAGATGTCACAATCACGATTAACGGCACCAACGATGCACCGGACATCACCGTCGTCGGTGGGGACAGCGCCGCTGAAACGCTGAGCGAAAACAACGCGACGCTCACCACGAGTGGCACGTTGACAACCACCGACCTCGATCTCTCCGACACCGTTGCTTCCACCGTCAGCGGTGTCGTCGTGACGGGTGACTCGACTGGATTGGCATCGGACAACACCGCCCTACTGGCCATGCTCAGCTCGACCGCTGCGGTCCTGGACGCCACCAAAACGTCCGACACTCTGACGTGGTCGTTCGACTCTGGCAGCGAACACTTTGATTACCTTGCCGCTGGCGAATCAATTGTTCTAACCTACACCATCACGGTCACCGACAGCCAAGGCACCACGGACACTCAAGAGGTCACCATCACGATCACGGGTGCCAATGACCTGCCTGTGATCTCGGTTGACTTGGGCGACTCCGCGGCTGAATCGCTCAGCGAAACCGATGCAGCACTGACGACCTCGGGAACGCTGACGGTCACCGACTTGAACCAGTCCGACACCGTAACGTCGACCGTCAGTGGTATCGTCAAAGCTGGAACCACCACGGGTTTGGCGTCCAATGACGCGGCGCTTCTGGCGATGTTGACTTCGACCGCCAACGTCATTGATGGAACCGAAACGTCCAACCAACTGACTTGGGACTTTAACTCCGCCGGCGAAGCGTTTGACTACCTCGCCGCTGGCGAATCGTTGACGTTGACCTACACGATCACCGTCACCGACAGCCAGGGCGCCACCGATACGCAAGAAGTCACAATCACGATCAACGGCACCAACGATGCCCCCGTGATCACGGGTGGGCCCGATGCCGTTTCGATGACGGAAACCGACGCGGGACTGACGAACAGTGGGACACTGACGATCAACGACTCAGACCTATCTGACAACGTGGTCGCCGCCGTCGACTCCGTCTCGACCGGTGGTACAGGGGCCGGCAGCATCCCCGCCGGCATGACCCTTTCGACCTTGAAAACTTTCTTAACCGTATCGCCACCACTGATCCTTGATGACACCCAGGTCAGCAACACGTTGAACTGGACTTTCGATAGCGGCAGCGAGGCTTTTGACTTCCTTGCCAGCGGTGAAACGCTAACGCTGACCTACACCGTCAGCGTGACCGACGATGACGGCGAGCCTCTAGCGGATACTGAAACCGTCACCGTCACAATCACAGGAAGCGCCGACGCACCGGTGATCACCGGCGGCCCAGCGACCTCAACGCTCACCGAGAGCAATGCGGGCCTGAGCGATAGCGGATCGTGGAACGTCACGGATCTGGATACAACCGACAATGTACTGGCCGCCGTCGATGGCATCGTCATCAGCGGGACCGGCGTGGCCAGCGTCCCGGCGACATTGACGGATGCCAACCTACAAAACTTCCTTTCCGTAACGCCGACCGCGATTCTAAACGGCAGCGAAAACAGCAAGACGTTGAACTGGATTTTCGATAGCGGAAGCGAAGCGTTTGACTTCCTCGCCTCCGGCGAAACCCTGATTTTGACTTATACCGTCAGCGTCACTGATGACGACGGCATCCCATTGAACGATACCGAAACCATCACCGTCACCATTACGGGCACCAATGACGGACCGGTTGCGGTTGTCGATGGGGCGACGGCGGTCGAGGCAGGCGGCAACGCCAACGCGACGCCGGGAACGGATCCATCGGGCAACGTTTTGAGCAATGACACCGATCTCGACTTTGGAGATACCAAGACGATCTCGGGCGTGACAGCAGGTTTGGCTTCGTCAGCCAACGGCTCGGTGAACACCGTCGTCAGCGGTTTGTATGGTGAGATCGTAATTGCAAGCGATGGCAGCTACACCTACTCCGTCGACAACAACAATGCCACAGTCGAGGCGCTGCGAACCCTCGGCAACACCATCGATGACGTCTTCACCTACACGATGGTCGACGCCGACGGTGCCGAATCAACTCAACAGATCACCATTACCATTCAAGGCCGAAACGACGCTCCGCGTGACATGACCGCAACCGGAATGACGATCGACGAAGGCCTCGCCAATGGACAAACCGTGGGCACGATTTCGACCGATGATATCGACTCCGCTGATACCACTCTGTATTCCTTGACCGATTCCGCGGGTGGACGATTCAGTATCGACGCATCCGGAAACATTCTTGTGGCCGATTCAAGTCAACTCGATTACGAAACCGCCACTCAACACAACATCACGGTGCGTGTCCAGGATGCCGCAGGGGCAACGTACGATGAAACGTTCACGATCTATTTGAACGATGTCAATGAGTTCAACGTTTCGGTAGCGGCCGACACCGATGGCAATCCGAACCAAGTCAGCGAAAACGCGGCGTTTGGAACGGTCGTTGGCATCACCGCCTTAGCGATTGACCACGACGGCACGTCCAATATCGTGAGCTACTCGTTGTCCGATGACGCCGGCGGCCGATTCGCAATCGATTCAGCCAGCGGAATCGTGACGGTTTCAGGATCGGTAGATTATGAAACCGCCATCAGTCACACGATCACAGTTCGAGCCGACTCGAGCGACGGTTCGTCGAGTTCCGCTAATTTTTCGATCGCGGTGATCGACGTCAACGAAGCTCCCGTAGCGATCGGCGACAACTACTCGATCAACGCGGGCGAAACACTAACGCTGGCGGCGCCGGGTGTCTTGGTCAACGATACGGATGTTGACGGCAACGTGATTGAAATGAATTTGGTATCGGGACCAAGTCATGGAGTGCTTAGCACGTCGGCTAACGGAAGTCTGGTTTACACACCCAGCGGTGCCTACTTTGGCAGCGATACGTTTACCTACCTCGCCAGCGACGGCAGTTTGGATAGTAACGTCGTGACCGTCGCGATCACCATGATTGCTGGCGGCGGCGGAAGTGGAGGCTCCAGTGGAAGCGGCTCGGGCGATGGGGGCTCAGGCGATGGGGGCGGCGACACCAGCGGCGGAGGAGACACATCCGGTGGCAATTCCGGAGACGGAGATAGCGGCGAGGGTGGATCAAACACCACCGGCGGAGTCACGACGGTACCGGCCTACGTGACCCCTCCGACACAAACGGACACGTCGGCGAACGATAAAGGACACGCTCCACGGACTACTTTTTCAGACTCCGGTCGTGATTCGGCAATGCAACTCGGAGACAGTGAAAACGAAGAATCGCGAAACGGTTCGGAGCGTCACGGCTTTTCGTGGGGCGGTTCCTCGAACATGCACATGAAACGGGGCATTACCCAGATGTCTCACATGCTCGATGAGCTATTGATCGTCGACTTGGTGCAAGCGATTCAGTGGACCGAGTGGAACAATCAGGGCTCCGCGGCGGCGGAAGATTCGACCTATTTCGGAGCCGGCGAAATTGGCGGACTCGGCGTCGGCGCCGGACTGGCCTCGGTCGGTTACGTGTTGTGGGCACTCCGAGGCGGTGTGTTGCTGACGACCATTTTCGGCAGCATGCCTGCGTGGCGCATGATCGATCCCACCGCCCTATTAACCGCTTACCGCGATGGAGATAGCGTTCGCAAATCCAAAGCCGATGTGACAACGTTCTTAGATTAGGTCGTTTTGAGAAATGTCGTAGGTTTAAACAGGGTAGCTGTGTTCGCCGGAACGGGGTCCACCGCGAACGCGACGGTAGCTACAACAACGGTGAAGATGCTCTCAGCAACCATGTTTCCATGGATTACGTCGTGCAACGGCTGAGCCAATCATAACGGTCGTCGCGGATAGCTTGCCCGTTCGGAATCTTCGGAATTATCCGCAACGTCGACTCAACCCGGTTTCTTTTTCTGATTGTAGAAGTCGAGGGCCAAGAGGGCGAATATAGATACTAGACCTTGCTGCATCTCCCCCCCGAGAAACGGAGTGTAACTTTGAGCCGTATGAAGGAGTCGCGAGCAGGTCGCCCCGTCAGTTTGCCCCGCCGACGAAACGCCATGGATTGAAATCGATGAGTCGCGAATTCGACTTTTACCCTCTCGAAGATCGCATCCTGCTTAGCGGCGACGGCATGGATGGTCTCGATGGCTCGATGGACATTGATCTCGATCTCGAGGCGGCGTTATTGAGTCAGCTGGCCGAGGTCGATGGAGAAGCCGCTGGTGATGTCGCGACGCCAACCGCACAGCCGCTGCCCACCGACCACGATGTGATCGACATTGCCACCGTCGATGTTGCCGAAGCCGAGGTTCTCGATCCCGCACTACCGATCGAAGTCGTCTTCGTCGATGCCGGTGTGGAAGATGCAGAGACGTTGATCGAGGGACTGCGGGCCGATGTGGACGGGCAAACCCAGTGGTTGATCGTGCGTTTGCAGGCTGACCAAGATGGTATCCTGCAAATTACCGAGACGCTTCGCAATTTGACCAGCGTCGATGCGGTTCATTTGCTCAGCCACGGTGACGGCGAGGGCATCCAGCTCGGCAATTCACGTTTGGATCTCGATGCGGCACCGAACTACGCGGGCGAGATCGCGTCGTGGGGCCATGCACTCGATAGCGATGCGGACTTGTTGATCTACGGTTGTGATCTGGCGTCGACCGAATCGGGTCGCGATCTGATCGACATCCTAGCGGTCGTCTGCGATTGTGACGTTGCGGCAAGCGATAATGCGACCGGCAATGCGGAACTCGGCGGTGATTGGATATTGGAGTATGCCGTTGGTGAAGTGAATACCGAGGTGGCGTTCGGCTTCGCCGCACAGGCGTCGTGGCAACATACGCTGGATATTTCATCGAACTTGGTCCTGCACCATCGATTCGACACTGATACCAGCGATAGCAGCGGAAACAATTACGATGGAACCCTGCAAAACGGGGCGGTGATCGACACCAACAGCGGTACCAACCAGATCGGCGATGGCAAGCTGAATCTGGATGGCAGCAACGACTACGTTGACTTCAGTCCGCACGTGAGCAATCTACAGGGAATCACCACGGGAACGATTTCTGTCTGGGTTTATCACGACGTTAACAGTCGCGATGTCATTTTTGAGACGTCCGACAGTGGTGACGATGACTCCCGAGTTGCGATCTTTAGAGACTCCGATGGCTCCTTTGATTTTTACGTTCGCGAAGGTTCAACGACGCTGTTGGATGTCCACACCGCAGCCGGCGTGATTCCCCAGAACACTTGGACTCACGTCGCCGTGACGGTGGACGCCACTGGCAACAAATTGTACGTCAACGGCGTACAGCAATCGGTTACCTACGCAACGGGTTCATCATCGACCAATCGTTTCTTTGATGATGTCGCAGATCTCGACTTTGGCAGCTGGGGCGTCGACAAGTACGGCGGCTCTAGTTTCACACGCTACTTCGATGGTTTTCTTGATGATGGGCGTGTTTATGATCGTGCCCTGAGCAGCACCGACATTTCAGAATTGTATGCCGCGACCGGTACAGGCACATCCCTCGTCAGCTTCCAACAGGACGTGAATGGCTACACGGGCACGCAAGATACCGAGTTACGCCAGACGTCTCCGGGATCGAATTACGGTAGCTACACAACGCTCCCCATCGACCTGCAAAACAGCGGTTCGAATACAGAATCGCAAGCGATGATTCGGTTTGACGATCTGTTTGGTACCGGTCCGGGCCAGATTCCGCTCAATGCTCAGATCGTTTCGGCTTCACTAACCGTCGAAGCGATAAGCGGATCATCGGGAACGATCAGCCTGTACCAAATGCTTGGCGACTGGAACGAATCCACGGCCACATGGAGTTCGTACACCGATGGGCTGGATGCGGACGGCGTCGAGATGTCGTCGGTTGCCGACAGTCAGTTAACCAGCCCTTCGACTGGCTCGGTAACCTTTACGGGCCTCGAGTCCGCGGTACAGTCTTGGGCCAATGGCAATGCGAATTACGGTTGGGGCATCCTAACAAATTCGACCGACGGCTTTGATTTCTACTCCTCCGAAGGAACAACCAAACCCAAACTAAGCATCGAATACGTGATGCCGGGCTCGCAATTGTCGACTGCCCATGCACTTGTGGTCGATACGGCAAGCGACGTCTGGGATGGAGATACGACGTCGATCGATTCCTTGCTAGCCAACAAGGGTTCCGATGGAAAAATCTCGCTGCGAGAGGCGATCCTTGCTGCTAACAGCACGCAAAACAATGGTGCAACCCCGGATCAAATCACCTTCGCCATCGACAGCGGTACCCAAACGATTCTTGTCGGTGCCGGTGGTCTTCCCATGATTGTTGACGCCGTCAATATCGACGCGCGAACTCAACCCGGCTACACCTCGTCACCGCTGATTACGATTGACGGCAGCGGTGCAACCGGCTCCACAGGCGGACTCGTGTTACGTACTAACGACAGCACGATCAGCGGCTTTGCCGTGATCAATTTCCCTGATGAAGGGATCGAGATCGATGGATCCACCGGCTACGGCGACAACAACATCATCCAGTACAACTATGTTGGTTTAACGACGTCCGGGACCGCCGCAGGCAACGCCGACGACGGAATTTTGATTTCCGAAGATGCCGACGACAATATCGTTCGTAACAACGTTGTCGGTTCCAATGGCAATGACGGTATCGTGATCCGCAATACCGACAGCGACAACAACTGGGTCTACGGCAATACGGTCGGTCTCGCTCCGAACGGAACGACGATTCGATCCAACGGTCGCTATGGTGTGTCCGTCTACGACGCGGGCACAGGCAATGTCATTGGTTCCAATGGCGACGCCAGCAACGATGCCGCCGAGCGCAACGTCATTTCGGGTAACACCAGCGACGGCATTTACTTGTACAACGCTGGCGGCACGGTAATTCGTGGGAACTACGTTGGTACCGATAGCGTTGGCACCGCGATCCGTGGCAATGCCGGTTACGGCATACTGATCAGCGACTCCTCGAGTGTCACAATCGATGCGAATGTGGTGTCAGGAAATTCGTTGGCGGGGATAAGTTTGTGGGAAACCGGCACCACCTTGGCCACCGTAACAAGCAACTACATCGGCACCAACGCGGCAGGAACGTCAGCGTTAGGCAATAGCAACGATGGTATCAAGATCGGCGGCGGAGCGAGTAACAACACGATCGGGGGTGACCGCACGCTCGGTTTAGGCAACGTGATCTCCGGTAACAGCGGGGCCACTTCGGATGGGATTGAACTCAGCGGTTCAGCCGGCAGCACGAACGATAACAAAATTTACGGCAACTACATCGGAACCGATGTAACGGGAACCGCGGCTATCGCCAACGGGCGACACGGCATTGTCGTTTATAGCGGAGCCCAGAACACTCTGATCGGTGGCACGGGCACCGGACAGGGCAACATTATTTCCGGCAATACGACTTATGGAATCATTGTCGATGGAAACAGCGGGACGACGACAACCGGTACCGTTATCGCTGCCAATTACATCGGATTAAATCTCGCGGGAACGACCGCAATCGCCAATGGCGGCGGCATCGTCGTATTTGGTGGTGCTCGATCAACAACGATCGGCGGCACGACTGCCGCACATCGCAACCTCATTTCCGGTAACGACGGTCTTGGTATCAACATTACTGGCGCCACGACGGAAACGACCACGGTCGCAGGCAACTACATCGGCTTGGGCGCCGATGGGACAACCATTGTCGCAAACACAAGTCACGGCGTCTCGATCAACAGCGGGTCCGATAACAACACCATTGGTGGGATCACAGCCGCATCGCGCAACATCATCTCCGGAAACGATGGATTCGGTATCTATCTCGGTAGCGGATCAAACAGCAATCAGATACTCAGTAATTACGTCGGCACGGACGCCGCGGGCGCAGTGGCCAAGGCGAACCTTGACGGCATCTGGATCGAAGGCGCCAACAACACGATTGGCCAAACGGGTGCTGGCAACTTGATCTCCGGTAACGCCTATTATGGACTCACGCTTGACGGAGTAGGGGCAAACAACAACACAGTCCAAAACAATTACATCGGGACCAATGCAACCGGTACGGGCCCCGTCGCCAACGGTGCAGACGGCGTTTCTATTGTCAATGGCGCGCACGACAATTTGATCGGCGGAACACTTGCGACACAGCGGAATATCATCTCGGGCAACGCCGGTGACGGAATTCAGATCAGTGGGTTGACCTCGAACGCAAACACGATTCAGGGAAACTACATCGGCACCGACGTCACCGGATCAGCTGATCTTGGAAATGCGGGCAATGGGATTTACGCGACAGGTGGCGACAATTTGGTGGTCGACGGCAACCTCGTTTCCGGGAACGGTGGTTACGGAATTTACTTAAGCAGCACGGGCGTGACCAACGCCACCGTGACCGGTAACACGATCGGTCTGAACGCAGCCGGAACAGCCAGCCTGCTGAACGGAAACCACGCGATCTACCTGAACTCCACGTCGAACGCGATGATTGGAGGCACGACGGTTGACGAGCGAAACGTAATCAATTCCGTGGGCGGATCGTACGGGATTTATGTGCTGGGAACCACAGATACGTCGATCATTGGAAACTATATCGGAACTGACGCGTTGGGGACGACGCGGTTGTCGGCGGGTAGCTTCGCGATCTATGTTTATAGTTCTGCGAACACCATCATCGGCGGGACGACCACGACCCACGCCAATGTGATCGGCGGCTACTCGGTCACTGGTGTCAATATCTACGGCGCGGCGAGTGCTGGGACCCAAATCCAGGGCAACTTCATTGGCACCGACGTCGGCGAAACGCTCGATTTGACAAACGGACTCTACGGCGTTGTCTTGCAGGGTTCAGCGGCCGGGATCTTGATTGGCGGCAGCGGTACCACTTCAGGAAACGCGATCGCCAACAACAGCACCAACGGAATTCGTGTGTTGAGCTCCGCCGGGGCAGGCAACAGTTTCCTCCGCAACCGAATTTTTAATAACGGAGCGATTGGTATCGACCTGGATGGTGACGGTGTCACCAACAATGATGCGGATGACGTCGATGGAGGAGTCAACAACGGGCAAAACTTCCCAGTCATCACACAAGCAGTTCTTGACGGAACGAACTTAACGATTAGCGGCACCATCGACACGGATGGTCCGCTGAATACGAAGTACCACATTGAGTTCTACGGCAACGCCTCGGGGACTCAAGATACGACTCACGGAGAGGGCCGTTACTACCTGGGCACAACCACCGTCACCGTGGACGGTAGTGGCGATGGCACGTTCAGCGAATTCCTGCTGACAGGTGTCGCACTCTCGGCTGGAGACTTTGTTACGGCAACTGCCACACGAATCGACGATGCTGGACAAGTCGGCCTCGATGATCAATTGGCCTATGGAGACACGTCGGAGTTCGGTGCGAATTTCGCGATCGCACCACTCAACAGCGATCCAGTCGTGACATTTGGCAGCGGAAACATCACCTACGCCGAAAACGCAGGTGCGGTTTTCATTGATGCAACTGCAACCGTGACCGATGCTGATGGAACGGACTTTGACGGCGGTGTGCTTTCGATCAGCATTACGGCCAACGGTAGCGGTGATGATCGCATTCGCATCAACAACGAAGGCATGGCAGCTGGACTCGTCGGCGTGACGACCGGTCCGAACCAGGTCTACTACGGTGGCGTGTTGATCGGAACATGGAGCGGAAGTGGTGCACCGCTGGCGATTACTTTCAACGCTTCCGCCGACGCGACAGCCGTGCAAGCGGTCGTCCAGAACATCACGTTCGAGAACAACAGCGACGTTCCTTCGGGGTTAACGCGCACTGTTGAATTTCAGCTGACCGATGGCGATGGCGGATCCAGCACCGCCATCACCAAGGACATTGACGTCACCCCGGTCAACGATGCGCCGACGTTTGGCAGCGATGGCGATGGCAGCACGACGGTCCCCATCCCCGGAAGCCTGTTCGATCTCGGATTCAACAGCGTCGTGCAAGCGGATGGCAAGATCGTGATGGTCGGCGCAGCGTACTTTGCGGATAACGACATCACCGTGGTCCGCTTCAATGCCGATGGTACGCTCGATTTGACGTTCGGCGGAGGCGATGGGATTGCAACCCTCGACGCAGGCGGTGATGAGATTGGGGTGGACGTCGCGTTGCAGGCCGACGGAAGGATTGTGGTTGCGGGGACTCGAGACGGCGACTTGATCGTTGCTCGCTTTACTGCGACCGGCGTGCTCGACACGTCTTTCGATAGCGATGGCTACGCGATCACGGACGTCAGTGGAATCGACACGGCGTCGGGTATCGCCATCCAAAGCGATGGAAAGATCGTGGTGCTGGGAAACAGCGATGCAGGCGGCAACAATTTTTCGGTCGTGCGTTACAACACCGATGGGTCGCTGGACACCACCTTCAGCGGCGATGGCAAAGTCGAAATTGATTTCGGGGCTAGTTCGGACGATGTTGCCAATTCGATCCTGATTCAAAGTGACGGCAAGATCGTTGTGGCCGGCAAAAGCAACAACCAATTTGCGATTGCGCGTTTGACAAGCGGCGGCGTGCTGGACACCAGCTTTGATACCGACGGACTGGTGTCGACCGACTTTGGTGTGGGTGACGAGACCATTAGCGGATTGGCTCAACAATCCGATGGCAAGATCATCGCGGCGGGAACCGCAAACCTCGATTTCGCACTTGCACGCTACAACACCGACGGATCGCTCGATAGCACGTTTGACGGTGATGGTCTGCAAACCTCGGACTTGGGTGCCACCGAACGAGCGTATAGCGTCGCGTACACCTCGACGGGAAAAATTGTGGTGTCGGGCGTGACCGACTTGATGGGCAGCAACGATGTGATGCTGCAGCGTTACAACGCCGACGGCAGCCTCGACACTAGCTTTAACACCGTGGGAACTGTCATCACGGTAACCAACACTACCAATGAGTACGCGTACAGCGTGCAAGTGTTCGCAAATGGATCGATCTCCGTTGCCGGCAACATGCAAAGCAACGGCTTCTTGCTGAACCAGTACAACGAGGACGGCAGCCTCGATACAAATTTTGCCCCCACCGCCAATTTAGTGGATGCGAATCCGACCTATGTCGAGGGTTCTGCTCCGATTGTGTTGGACGCAAGCGTCAGCGTGTTTGATCGTGAACTGAGTGCTCAAGATAATTTCACTGAATCCACGATTGCTCTTCTTCGCCGCGCGGGGGTCAACGGCGAAGATGTGTTTGGATTCAGCGATGGCAATGGGCTGAGCGTCTCTGCCGGATCGTTGTACAAAAACGGTCAAATTATCGCAAGTTTTTCCCTCACGACTCCAGGCTTGGTCGTCGTCACGTTTACCGATGCGAATGGTGAGACGCCCACCCAAACCGATGTCAACAATGTACTGCGACAATTGACGTACGCCAATAACAGCGACGCACCCCCGGCTTCGGTGGAATTGCTGTGGTATTTCTTGGATGGAAACACGGGGGAACAAGGCTTAGGCACAAGCCTATTCATCACCAGTGTGACGACCGTCAACATCACTGCCACCAACGATGACCCGACAAACGCGGGCAGTTTGCCAAGCGACATCACGGTCACCGAGGACGTGTCGGGCAATGTCGATCTCTCCCAGATCAACCTGAGCGATGTCGACGAGGGCGGTGGCGATCTGACGGTGAAGTTAGCCACATCCACTGGCGGAAATTTGTCAGCGATTAGCGGTGGCGGAGTCACGATCGGTGGTAGCGGCACGGGCACATTGACGTTGACCGGAACGCTGGCCGATTTAAACACCTACCTCGATACCGCCAGCAACATTCAGTATCTGCACTCCACCCCCGATCAAGCCGGAGACGATGCCGACACGATCACGGTGTACGTCAATGACAACGGCAATACCGGCACCGGAGGTGGCAGCGACGTCAATCTCGGCAGTGTTAACGTCGACATCACCAACGTCAACGACGCTCCGGTCATCACCAGCGATGGCGGCGGCGACACCGCCAACGTCAATGTCAACGAGAATTCAACCGCGGTCACGACCGTCACCGCGAGCGATGTTGACTTGCCTTCGCAAACGCTGACGTTTTCGAAATCCGGCGGTGCCGATGCGGCCTTGTTCACGATCGATGGGTCGACAGGCGCTCTGACGTTCATCAGTGCGCCCGACTATGAAAATCCAACTGACGTTGGAGGTGACAACACCTACGAGGTCATTATCCAAGTCACCGATGGCACGCTCACTGACACGCAAACGATCACCGTCACGGTAACCGATGTCGCCGATGGGATCCAGGTCACGCCGATCGACGTCAGCCCGATCGGAGGCGAAACGCGTGTCAACACGACCACCGGCGACAACCAATCGATTAATGCCGGAGTCGCACAAGCGATCGCCACGGATGCCAACGGCAACTACATCGTCGTCTGGTCCAGCAATGATCAAGACGGTGATCTGTATGGCACCTATGGCCAACGTTTTGACGCCGAGGGTCAAGCGTTGGGGGTCGAATTCCAAATCAACACCACGTCAACGGATCAACAATTCAGCCCTACCGTGGCGATGGACGCTGCGGGAAATTTTGTCGTCACTTGGATGAGCAATCTGCAAGACGGCGACGGCTATGGAGTCTATGCTCAACGCTACAATGCCGCAGGCGTAGCGCAAGGTGGCGAGTTTCTCGTCAACACCACCACATCGGCAAGCCAAACTTCGCCTGCGATTGCCATGGCGGCCGACGGAAGTTTCGCCATTACATGGACCGACAGTGTCCACGACCCCGACGGCAGCATCGGCATCTATGCTCAGCGTTTTGATGCCAGCGGCGTGGCGGTCGGTGGTGAGTTCCGCGTCAACAGCTACACCACCGGTGTCCAGCAGATCACTTCCATTGCGATGGACGATGCCGGGAATTTCGTCATTGTGTGGGCGAGTAATGGACAAGACGGATCGAACTATGGCGTCTATGCCCAACGCTTTGATTCCGCCGGCGTCGCGCAAGACAGCGAGTTTCGTGTTAATACCACGACCACCGATGCTCAGCTTTATCACGATGTTTCCATGCTTTCGGATGGCCGATTCGTGGTCGCCTACCAAAGTCGCAGTGGCAGCGATTTCGAAGTCTACATCCAACGATATGCTGCCGATGGAACGCCCGTGGGTGGTGAAACACAGGTCAACACAGTCACCGTCAGCGGCGTTCAACCTATCCCGTCAATCTCCGCCGACGACGCTGGCAACATTACCGTGGTGTGGAACAGCACCGCCGATGGGGATGGGACCGCGGTGATTGGCCAACGGATGGATTGGTCCGGCACGAAGCTAGGCGGCGAATTCATTGTCAACTCAACGAGCTCAGGCAACCAAACCTACCCCGAGGTCGTGGCTCAGCCCGGCGGTCGTTTTATTGTCGCTTGGGGCGGCAACGGTGACGGCGATGCCGATGGCGTGTTTATGCAGCGTTACGGGCTAACCACAACGGAAGCCGGGGGAACCGCAACCTTCGAAATCGTGCTCGAATCTCAGCCCAGCGCTGACGTCACCATCCCAGTCATGGTCAGTGATGGTTCCGAAGGCAGCGTCTCGGTCGGATCGGTCACCTTCACCTCACTCGATTGGAATATACCTCAAACGGTCACGGTGACGGGGTTACAAGACTATGTCAACGACGGCGATCAGTCGTACACGATCGTGCTGGGAACTGCGACCAGCAGCGATGCGAACTTCAATGGCCTGGATCCCGAAGATCTGGTCGTCCTCAATGCGGAAGTTCCCAATACGGCACCGACCAATACCGTTCCAGGCGACCAAACGACGGGCGAAGACACCCCGCTTGTCTTTTCCAGCGGCAACGCCAACGCAATCACGATCAGCGATGCGGATGCGGGCGGAAACGAACTCGAAGTCACGTTGACGGCAACCAACGGGACGATTTCACTTGCCACACTGAGCGGTTTGACGTTTTCCAACGGCGATGGAACCTCCGATGCAACCGCGACGTTTACGGGAACGCTTTCAGCCATCAATGCCGCCTTGAATGGACTGTCATTCACCCCAACCGCCGACTTTAGCGGTGCGGCCACCCTCTCGATTGCGACGAACGATCAAGGCAACACCGGTACCGGTGGCGCACGGAGTGACACCGATGTGGTCAACATTTCGGTGACTGCGGTTAACGACAGTTCTCCGGTCATCACCAGCGATGGTGGTGGCGACACCGCTAACATCAATGTCGACGAGAATACGACCGCGGTCACCATTGTCACCGCGACCGATGCCGACTTGCCGTCGCAAACGTTGACCTACAGCATCTTCGGCGGTGCCGACGCTGCGAAATTCAACATCAACAGCGCCGATGGTACGTTGATCTTTGTCGCCGCTCCCGACTTTGAATCGCCCGCGGACGTGGGCGGCGACAATGTTTACGACGTGATCGTGCGAGTCAGTGATGGCACGTTTACCGATGATCAAGCGATCGCGGTAACGGTTGTGGACGTCTCGAACGTATTGGTCGTTACCACTGCGACCGACAACAACGACAGCGGCATCCTGGTTGGCGCCAGCTATGACATTGAATGGCTGAACGCAAACAAGGGAACCGATGGCGAGATCAGTCTTCGTGAAGCGATCATCGCGGCGAATAACACCGCCGGCATGGACACGGTCAGCTTCAATATCGCAGGTGCGGGGGTGCACACGATCGGGCTGTTGAGTGTGCTGCCGAGTATCACCGAGGCGATCACGATCGATGGATATACGCAATCGGGATCGAGCATCAACACAGCGACCAACGGCAGCAACGTGGTACTGCAAATCGAGCTCGACGGAACTAATACCGGGGCGGGAGCAAGCGGATTGAAGTTGGTGGCGGGTTCCGATGGCAGTACGATTCGCGGCTTGGCGATCAATCGTTTTAGCGGCAGCGGCGTCGAGATCAACAACAGCGACAACAACACCATCGTCGGTAACTTTCTCGGCACGAGCGTCGACGGAACGAGCGGCCAGAGCAATGTCTATGGCGTCAACGTAACCAACGGCGCGAACAACAATACGATCGGTGGCTCGGCTGCGGGCGACCGCAATGTGATCTCCGGCAACACCACCGCTGGTGTGTTCATCAGCAGTTCGGACAACATCGTCGCGGGCAACGTGGTCGGTTTGAATGCAGCGGGCAATGCCGCGATCGCGAATACTCGCGGCGTTTATCTTCTGAATGCCGCCAATACCCTGATCGGCGGAACGACCGCCGGTGCGGGAAATGTGATCTCGGGCAACAGCATTGATGGGGTATTAGTCACCGGTGCGACGTCGGCTGGGACGCGGATCGAAGGCAACTATATCGGTACGAACGCCGCTGGCGACGCTGGAATTGCCAACTTGATCAAGGGCGTCGGGCTGACCACCAATGCTACCGGAGTCACGGTCGGAGGCAGCGCCGCAGGTGCCGGCAACGTGATCTCGGGTAACTCGAACACGGGCGTTTACATCGCGAGCGGCGGCAATCTGGTCACAGGCAACTTTGTTGGACTCAATGCGGCGGGCACCGCGGCGGTCGCCAACGGCACCGGCGTTTATATTTACCATGCGGCCAACAACACGATCGGCGGCACGAGCGCGAGCGAACGCAATGTGATTTCGGGTAACACATCCAACGGCGTCTACATTAGCGGATCCGGATCGACGGGAAATATCGTCCAAGGCAACTACATCGGGACCAACGCAGCGGGCGATGCTGCGGTCGCAAACACGGCGACCGGCGTCAGCATCGCCGCCAGTGCAACCAACAATACAATTGGCGGTTCCGTTACTGGCACAGGCAACGTGATTTCTGGGAATTCGACTTATGGTGTGTACGTCAATGCATCCAATAACACCGTCGCCGGAAACACGATCGGTTTGAACGCCGCGGGCACTGCCGCGATCGCCAACAACTACGGCATTCATCTTCTGAACGCCGCCAACAACGTGATCGGCGGCACGACAACGGAAGCACGCAATGTGATCTCCGGAAACACAGTCGATGGAGTCTATGTCAGTGGCGCTACGTCGACGGGCAATTCGATCCAAGGCAATTTCATTGGTACCAACGCCGCAGGAACCTCTGCGATTAGCAACGGCCGCTTTGGCATCAGCCTGATCAACAACGCCTCAGCAAACACGATTGGGGGTGCAGTCAGTGGCGCTGGAAACGTGATCTCAGGCAACGTCAGTTCGGGCGTCTATGTAAGTGCATCCAACAACACGCTAGTCGGCAACACCGTCGGCTTGAATGCGACGGGAACCGCAGCGATCGCGAACTACTCGGGCATCCACATCAACAATGTCTCTGGCACGACGATCGGTGGCACGACGGCACTGGCCCGCAACGTGATCTCCGGCAACACCAGCGACGGTGTTTTCATCACTGGCGCCTCGGCGACCGGGAACCTCGTGCAAGGCAACTACATCGGAACAAACACCGCTGGCACGAGCGGCATTGCAAATATTAACGCAGGGATCAACATCCAGTCCAATGCGAGTGGCAACACGATCGGCGGTGCAGTGGCCGGTGCTGGCAACGTGATTTCTGGAAATCAGAGCATGGGGGTCTACGTTGCTGCGCCCAACAATACGCTGAGCGGAAATATCGTTGGACTTAATGCTGCTGGTGACGCGAAGGTTGCCAACGCCGGATTTGGAATTTATGTCACCAGTGCCGGTGTTGGCACGTCGATCGGCGGAACCACCTCGCTACAGCGCAATGTCGTCTCGGGTAACGGCGCGGACGGAATTGTCGTCGACGGCGGTGGATCAAGCTCCGCGATGAACGTCATGATCCAAGGCAATTACGTCGGCACCAATCTCGCGGGAACAGCGGGGCTGAGTAATTCGCGTCACGGCGTCTATTTCTATAACGCTGCAGCAACCAACACGCTGGGCGGTACCGTCAGCGGTGCTGGCAATGTGATCTCGGGCAATGCGAGCTACGGTGTGCTTGTCGAAGGTACAAGCAACCTCGTTGCCGGAAACACCATCGGACTCGATGCCGCCGGAACCGCAGCGATCGCCAACAGCACAGGCGTCTACATCAACAATGTCGGCAGCACCACGATCGGCGGCACGACGGCACTGGCCCGCAACGTCATTTCCGGCAACACCAATGACGGTATTTATATCACTGGCGTCTCGGCGACCGGGAACCTGGTTCAAGGCAATTACATCGGCACTAACGCAGCGGGAACCGCGGCGGTGGGTAACGGTAACGCGGGGATCAACATCACTTCCACCGCGGCTGGCAATACGATCGGCGGAACGGCCGCGGGTGCAGGTAACCTGATCTCAGGGAACGCAAATTACGGCGTCTACACCGCTGCGAGTAACACGACGATTCAAGGGAATTTCATCGGCACCGATGCGTCTGGCACAGGTGCGATTGCCAACGGTGCTGACAATTCCGCGACAGGTGGTATTTACATCGCCGGTGGTTCGGGGAGCACGATCGGCGGAACGAGCACGTCAGCTCGCAATGTGATCTCAGGCAATGGCGGTGCCGGAATTTGGATCAACGCAGGTGGCGACACCACGACGATCCAAGGCAATTACATCGGTGTGGATGTGACGGGTGACACCGCACTTGGAAATGGCCGCTGGGGCGTGGTGAACCAATCGGGCGACAATGTCCAAATCGGTGGTACCGCGGCGGGCGCCGGGAATGTGATCTCGGGAAGCACCAATTCGTCCGGCGGCGTGTTCATCGGTCCGACCGCAGATGGAACCGTCATCGAAGGCAATCGCATCGGGATCGGTGCAACGACCACTTCCGCGCTCAGCTCCGTTCAAGTCGTAGGTATCTGGCTCGCAAGCGGCTCAACGAATACACGGATCGGCGGCACCACCGCCCCCGCCGGAAACATCATCGCTGGCAACGGTGTCTCCGGTGGCATCAAGGTCGTTGGAACTTCCACCGGCAATACGATCCAGCGGAACAGCATTTATGGCAACTTGGGAATCGGCATCGATCTGAACGACGACGGCACGACGACCAATGATGGTGCGAAGACGGGCGGCGCGGCTAACTTGCTGATGGATTCTCCGGTGGTCGGCACCGCCAACCTTGTCAGCAACGATCTGTTGTTGGCTGGCTACGTCGGATCTGCCGCGAACCAGGCCACATTCGCCAACTCACGCGTTGAGTTTTTCATCAGCGATGAAAGTTCAGCTTACGGCAGCGGCCAGACGTTCCTGGGCTTCTTGACCACCGATGCCAGCGGCAACTTCAGTGGTACGCTAGACGTAACCGGCCTCGGGCTGACCCAGAGCTCCAGCATCACGGCGACCGCCACCGATAGCTCCGGCAACACATCCGAGTTCGGGGTCAATTTCGCAGTCAACGTTGCTCCCACTGCGGTCACGGATAACCTCACAGCGGTCGAAGCGGGCGGCGTTGGCAACGCTACCGCAGGAACGGATCCAACCGGCAACGTACTCACCAACGACACCGATCCTGACTCCGGCGATAGCCAAACCGTCATCGGAGTCGCAGCGGGAACCGTTGGCAGCGCATCGGGCAATGTGGGCAGCAATGTCACCGGATCGTTTGGCACGCTACAAATCGATTCCAACGGGGCGTACGTCTACACGGTCGACAACAGCAACGCGGCCGTGCAAGCGTTGCGAAACAGTGGCGATACTCTGACGGACGTGTTCACGTACACGATGAATGACTCGGGTGGCATGGAAAGCACCACTCAAGTGACGATCACGATCGAGGGTGCCAATGACGCGCCCGAGGCGGCCGATCTCACCAAGACAATCAACGAAGATACTCCGTTGACGCTCGCAGCGGCGGATTTTGGCTTCACTGATGTCGACAGTAGCGACTCCATGATCGCCGTCCGCGTCGATGTGTTACCGGCGGCCGGAACACTCAACTTAACCGGCAGCGGGCCAGTGACCGCCGGACAGGTCATCACGATCGCTGACATCAACGCCGGCAAGCTGATCTTCACACCGGCGGCCAACGACAACGGAGCGGGATACGCGTCGATTGCCTTTAGCGTGGCCGACGCGAGCAACACGTTTGACGGCAGCCCCAATACGATCACGATTGACGTGGCCGCGGTGAACGATGCGCCAGAGCTCGATAACTCCGAAACGTTCACACTGACCGGTATTACCGAAGACCAGACTAACAACTCGGGTGATACGGTCGCTTCGATCATTGCAAGTCTGTCGGGCAACCGGATCTCCGACGTCGACGCCAGCCCGAGCGAAGGGATTGCCATTCAATCGATCAGCGGTGGCAATGGAACTTGGCAATATTCGCTCGATGGTTCAACTTGGACCGATGTCGGCACCGTCAACACGACCACGTCGCTACTGTTGCGATCCAGCGACTATTTGCGTTATGTCCCTGACGCGATGAACGCCGATACATCATCGGTGTCGTTTGTTGCCTGGGATCAAACCACGGGAACCGAAGGCACCAAAGTCAGCACCGCAACCACCGGCGGAACCACCGCGTTCAGCGACAATGTTGGGTTGGCGGAAGTGACGGTTACCGCCGTAAACGATGCACCAACGATCACCGATTCCGCAACCGTCACTCTATCGGGAACCAACGAGGACACTCCATCCACACCCACCAGCGTCGACTCGATCGTGTCGTCGGCGGGATGGGCTGACGTCGATACGGGCGCGGTCAAGGGGATCGCCGTCACCGGACTTACCGGAAACGGAACTTGGCAATATTCGACCGATGGTTCGAATTGGACGTCGTTTAGCGGGATTTCGGGTAGCACCGCATTACTGCTAAATGCGTCGACGCAAATTCGTTACCAGCCCGATTCGCTGAACGGCGAAACGGCGACCTTCGACTTTGTTGCTTGGGATACCACCACGGGATCCGCTTCGTCGTTTGGTTCACCGTCGTACGCCGATCCAGACAGCGGAGGCGGCACGACGGCGTATTCGAGCGAAACCGCCACCGCTTCGATCGTGGTCACTGACGTCAACGATGCCGTGGTCGCGGTCGCTGATACCGACACCGCGACCGAAGCAGGCGGTGTGGCCAATGCAACGGCGGGTTCCAATCCGTCGGGCAACGTGCTGAGCAACGACATCGAATATGACACCGGCGATACGCTCAATGTGACTGGCGTCGCGGCGGGCACGGTGGCTTCGGCCGCGGGCAATGTTGGCACCTCGGTGACGGGAACCTATGGCGACATCAGCATTGCCTCCAACGGTGCTTACACGTACACAGTCGACAATAACAATGCGATCGTCCAAGCATTGAGAACGTCCGGTCAAACGATCACTGACACCTTTACTTACACGGTCCAGGATTCGGGTGGATCGTTTGCGTCGACTCAAATCGTGATCACGATCGAAGGACAAAATGATGCTCCGGTTGCAGTCACCGACAACGCGGTTGCCATCGAAGCGGGTGGTGACAATAACGCCAGTGCTGGAACGAACCCGACCGGCAATGTTCTGACCAACGATACCGATGTCGACTCGGGTGACACCAAAACCGTCACGGGCGTCGTGGTCGGTACCGCGGGATCGGCCAGCGGCAATGTGGCTTCGGCATTGGCAGGAAACTACGGTAGCATCACGATCAATGCCAATGGCTCGTACATCTACAACGTCGACAACAACAACGCGGCGGTGCAGGCACTGCGAACTTCGTCCGACACACTGCAGGACGTGTTCACTTACACGATGCAGGACACGGACGGGTCGAGTTCGACCACGCAAGTCACCGTAACGATCCAGGGCCAGAATGATGATCCGGTTGCGGTCGATGACACTGCGGTCGCAGTGGAAGCAGGCGGCACAAGCAATGGGACCGCTGGCATAAATCCAAGCGGCAATGTGCTCGGCAATGATACCGACGTCGATTCGGGCGACACCAAGACCGTCGTCGGAGTTGCCGCAGGATCACAGAGCGTGGCATCCGGGTCGGTCGCGACCGGAGTTAACGGTTCGTACGGTTCAATTCAAATCGCAGGCGACGGCTCCTACACCTACACGGTCGATAACAGCAATGCTGCGGTGCAAGCACTGCGAACATCGGGACAATCGCTGTCGGAAATCTTCACGTACACGATCCAGGACGCCAGCGGTGCGGACTCGACTGCGGAAATCACGGTCACGATCACCGGTGCCAATGATGCCCCCGATGCAGTGGCGAACGCCGCCACGGCAACCGAAGCCAGCGGGATCTTGAATAACATTTCGGGAACCAATCCGTCGGGCAACGTGCTCACCAATGACACCGACGTCGACGCGGGCGATACCAAGACGGTGACCGGCGTGGCAACCGGTGTGCAAGGATCAACCTCGGGCAACGTCGGCAGCACCGTAGTGGGAACCTACGGTTCGTTGGTGATTAATTCCAACGGAACCTACACCTACACACTCGACAATGACAACGCTGCGGTCGAAGCACTTAACGACGGCGATTCGCTTTCGGAAACGTTTTCGTACACGATGCAGGACACCGCCGGGTTGGCGTCGACAACGCAGCTGGTGATCACGATCGATGGTCGCACGGATCAACCGGTCGCCGTGGCGGATATGGATACATCCGAAGAAGCGGGCGGTGTGGGTAATGCCACACCTGGTTCGAATCCATCGGGCAATGTGCTGGACAACGATGTCTCCGGCAACGGTAAAACGATCGTCGGCGTGGCAGCAGGCTCGACGGGATCAGCGAGCGGCAACGTGGGCACCACGGTGACGGGGACTTACGGAACCGTGGTGATCAATTCGGACGGTACTTACACCTACACGCTGGACAATAGCAACCCAGCGGTCGAAGCGCTACTGAATTCGGGCGATCACGTTACCGATATTTTTACTTACACGATGGAGGACACGTTCTCGAACATGTCCTCGACCGAATTGACGATCACGGTTGATGGTCAGAATGATGCTCCTGAGTCAGTCAACGACACCTCGATCGCCGTCGAGTCGGGTGGTGTTGCCAACGGCACCGCGGGCAGCAGCGCCACTGGCAACGTGCTCAGCAACGACACCGACGTCGACTCGGGCGATACAAAATCGGTGATTGGGGTCCAGCTCGGCACTGTCGGATCCGCATCCGGATCCGTCGGTGCGTCGGTCACTGGCAACTACGGCCAAATTGTGATCAACAGCGATGGCAGCTACACCTACACGATCGATCAGAATAACGCGGCGGTCCAGGCTTTGCGGACCGCGAGCGACACGCTGCAAGAAATTTACACCTATACGATGCACGACACCGCAGGTTTGGAATCCACGGCGCAAGTCACCGTGACGATCCAAGGCGCCAACGATGCTCCCGTTGCAGTGGTGGATACGGCAATCGCGTATGAAGCGGGTGGTGCGGGCAATGGCTCGGCCGGCGCCGATCCGAGCGGTAACGTTCTAACGAACGATACCGACGTCGACAGCGGCGATACCAAAACTGTAGTGGGCGTGGCTGCAGGAGTGCAAGGGTCCGCCTCGGGATCGGTCGGATCGACTGTCACCGGATCGTATGGCTCAATCACCCTGAATTCGGACGGCAGCTACACGTACAACGTGGACAATGACAACGCTGCGGTCCAGAACCTGCGCACCAGTGGTGAAAGTCTGAATGATGTTTTCACTTATACATTCGAAGATACCGATGGGCTGAGTTCGACGACTCAAATCACCGTCTCGGTTCGTGGTGCGAACGATAATCCCGACGTGGTTGCCGATACGGCGATCGCGGTCGAAGCGGGTGGTACCGCAAACGGCACCGCAGGAACGAATCCGACCGGCAATGTGCTCGCTAACGATAGCGATAACGATGCCGGAGACACGATCGTCGTCAGCGGTGTGACCGCAGGCACCGCCGGATCGGCGACCGGATCGGTCGGCTCGAGTGTGGCCGGTTTGTTCGGTTCGATCAACATCGCTTCGAACGGCAGCTACAGCTACACCGTCGATAACAGCAACCCCACGGTCCAAGACCTGCTCAACAGCGGCGACACGCTGACCGATGTTTTCACCTATACGGTCGAGGATCTCTCCGGTGCGACGTCGACCACTCAGGTCACGATCACGATCCAAGGTGCCAATGACGCTCCGGTTGCGACCGTCGACAGCGCCCATGCATACGAAGCGGGCGGCGTCGCCAATGGGACGGCCGGTACTGATCCTTCCGGTAACGTGCTGACGAACGATGACCAAGTCGACGCGGGCGACACATGGTCAATCACGGGGGCCGCTCAAGGAGTCGTGGGATCGACCAGCGGGTCGGTCGGTTCATCGATCACCGGGAACTTTGGCGCGATCACGATCAATTCGGACGGCAGCTACACCTACAACATCGATAACGATAACGCGACCGTTCAGGCGCTGCGAACCGTCAGTGATACGATCACCGATGTATTTTCGTACACGGTTTCGGACGCAGCGGGTCTGAATTCAACCGCTCAAATCACGATTACGCTGCATGGAGCAAACGATGATCCCGTCGCCGTCGTTGACCCCCCTACCGCCGTTTCGGCGGGCGGCTACGCAGGCGGCACTGCGGGGACCGATCCGACCGGCAACGTCTTGACCAACGATACCGATGTCGACTCGGGCGATACCAAAACCGTCGACGGCGTGGCGGCTGGAGTGCAAGCGTCCGCGAGCGGCTCGGTCGGATCGGCTGTCGCGGGAAGCTATGGTTCGATTTCGATCGCTGCCAATGGCGCCTACACCTACACGGTCGATAACAACAACGCGGCGGTTCAGGCACTGCGGACCAGCAGTGATACGCTGACCGACGTCTTCACCTACACGATGATCGACGCCAGCGGGGCTGCGTCGACGACACAGGTATCGGTCACGATTCAGGGGGCGAACGACGCACCGATCGGAGTCGATGATACCGCCACGGCGATCGAAGCAGGCGGTGTCGGGAATGCCACCGCGGGAACCAATCCGACCGGCAACGTGCTGACCAATGACACCGATCTGGATTCGGGTGACACGAAGACGGTCAGCGGCGTCGCGGCCGGTTCACAAGTCAGTGCATCGGGATCGGTGGCTACTGGAGTGTCGGGAACGTACGGCCAGATCACCATTAATTCCGACGGATCGTACAGCTACGTCGTCGACAACAACAACGCAACCGTTCAGGCACTGCGAACCTCGGGCGACACGTTGACCGATGTGTTCACTTACACGATGGTGGACACCGCGGGACTCGACAGCACCGCTGAAATCACGGTCACGATCCAAGGCAGCAACGACAACCCAGTAGCGACCGCCGACACTCCGACCGCGGTCGAAGCAGGCGGAATGGCCAACGGCACCGCGGGCACCGATCCAACAGGCAATGTGCTCAGCAATGATACTGACGTGGACGCGGGAGACACAAAAAACGTGGCAGGTGTCGCTGCGGGCGTCCAAGCATCCGCGTCGGGCAGTGTCGGTTCGTCGGTGACTGGATCGTACGGATCAGTGACCATCAACTCGGACGGCTCGTACACCTACGTCGTCGACAATAGCAATTCCGCGGTACAAGCCTTGCGAACGGCCAGTGATACGCTGCAAGACGTTTTCACCTACACCGTGGTCGATGCCTCAGGCGCGGATGCAACCACGCAAGTCACGATCACGATCCAAGGCCAAAACGACACGCCGACGGCCGTCGGCGATAACGCCATCGCGGTCGAAGCAGGTGGCACGACCAATGGTACCGCGGGTACAAATCCGACCGGCAATGTGTTAACGAACGACACCGATGTCGACTCGGTTGGCAATGGCGAAACGAAAACAGTCAGTGGCGTTGCCGCTGGAGTTACTGGATCCACATCGGGTTCCGTGGCCTCATCGGTTGCCGGTTCGTATGGTGCGATCACGATCAACTCCGACGGCTCGTACAGCTACGTCGTTGACAACAATAACGCGACCGTCCAAGCACTCCGCAACAGCGGTGACACGCTCGACGACGTGTTCACCTACACGATGACCGATACGGCCGGGGCGACCTCGACCACGCAGATCACTGTCACGATCCAAGGCCAGAACGACGCACCGACCGCCGTTGCGGACAATTCAATCGCGGTTGAATCGGGCGGACTCGCTAACGGCACTGCGGGTACCGATCCAACGGGCAATGTTCTGACGAACGACCTCGATCCCGATTCTGCTGGCAACGGCGAGACGAAAACGGTCACAGGAGTCGCGGTCGGCGTTGTTGGGTCGGCATCGGGTTCCGTCGCTTCCTCGGTGACTGGTTCGTATGGTGCGATCACGATCAATTCGGATGGCTCGTACGCTTACGTGGTCGACAATTCGAATGTCGACGTGCAAGCCCTTCGTAACAGCGGTCAAACGCTTGACGATGTATTTACTTACACGATGACCGACGCGGACGGAGTTGCCTCAACAACCCAAGTCACGGTCACCATCCAAGGCCAAAACGACACGCCGACAGCCGTCGTTGATAACGCGGTTGCTGTCGAAGCGGGCGGCCCCGCCAATGGAACCGCGGGAACGAACCCTACCGGCAATGTTCTAACGAACGACACCGATGTCGACTCGGTGGGCAACGGCGAAACGAAATCGGTCAGTGGTGTTGCTGCTGGAGTCGCGGGATCCGCGTCGGGATCGGTTGCATCTTCGGTTGCCGGGTCTTATGGTGCGATCACGATCAATTCCGACGGCTCGTATTCCTACGTGGTCGACAATTCGAACGCAGACGTGCAAGCACTTCGCAATAGCGGCGACACGCTCGACGATGTCTTTACTTACACGATGACCGACGCAGCCGGGGCGACCTCGACCACGCAGATCACGGTCACGATCCAAGGCCAGAACGACGCACCGACCGCCGTCGCAGATAATCTGATCGCGGTTGAATCGGGCGGACTCGCTAACGGCACCGCTGGCACCAATCCAACCGGCAATGTTCTGACCAACGATCTCGATCCCGATTCTGCTGGCAACGGCGAGACGAAAACGGTCACAGGAGTCGCGGTCGGCGTTGTTGGGTCGGCATCGGGTTCCGTCGCTTCCTCGGTGACTGGTTCGTATGGTGCGATCACGATCAATTCGGATGGTTCGTACGCTTACGTGGTCGACAATTCGAATGTCGACGTGCAAGCCCTTCGTAACAGCGGTCAAACGCTTGACGATGTATTTACTTACACAATGACCGACGCGGACGGGGTTGCCTCGACCACGCAAGTCACGGTCACCATCCAAGGCCAGAACGACACGCCGACAGCCGTCGTTGATAACGCGGTTGCCGTCGAAGCAGGCGGCACCGCCAATGGAACCGCGGGAACAAATCCGACCGGCAATGTGTTAACGAACGACACTGATGTCGACTCGGTTGGCAACGGCGAAACAAAAACAGTCAGTGGCGTTGCTGCTGGGGTGACCGGATCCGCATCCGGTTCGGTCGCGTCTTCGGTTACGGGTTCTTATGGTGCGATCACGATCAATTCCGACGGATCGTACAGCTACGTCGTTGACAACAATAACGCGGACGTCCAGGCACTTCGCAATAGTGGCGATACGCTGGACGATGTGTTTACCTACACAATGACGGATACGGCCGGTGCGACCTCGACCACACAAATCACGGTAACGATTCAAGGCCAGAACGACGCACCGACGGCGGTGGTTGATAATGCGATCGCAGTCGAATCAGGCGGTTTGGCCAACAGCACGGCAGGTACAAATCCGACCGGCAATGTGCTCACGAACGATAGCGATGTCGACTCGGTTGGCAATGGTGAAACGAAATCGGTCAGTGGCGTTGCAGCCGGGGTGACCGGTTCGGCATCCGGTTCGGTGGCATCTTCGGTTGCCGGTTCCTACGGTGCGATCACGATCAATGCCGACGGATCGTACATCTACGCCGTCGATAACAATAACGTCGACGTGCAAGCACTTCGCAACAGCGGCGACACGCTCGACGACGTGTTTACCTATACGATGACGGATGCGGACGGAGCGACCTCCACCACACAAATCACCGTCACGATCCAAGGCCAAAACGACACACCAACCGCCGTGGTCGACAACGACATTGCAGTTGAAGCAGGCGGTTCGGCTAACGGAACCGCTGGTACAAATCCGACTGGCAACGTGCTAACGAACGACACTGATGTCGACTCGGTTGGCAATGGCGAAACGAAAGCAGTCAGTGGCGTTGCCGCTGGAGTCACGGGATCGGCGTCGGGATCGGTCGCATCGTCAGTTGCCGGTTCGTACGGTGCGATCACGATCAACAGTGATGGATCGTACAGCTACGTTGTTGACAACAATAACGCAGACGTCCAGGCACTTCGCAACAGCGGCGATACACTGGATGATGTCTTCACCTACACGATGACCGATACGGCCGGGACAACCTCGACCACACAGATCACGGTCACGATTCAAGGCCAGAACGACGCACCGACGGCGGTGGTTGATAATGCGATCGCAGTCGAATCAGGCGGTTTGGCCAACGGTGCGGCAGGTACAAATCCGACCGGTAATGTGTTAACGAACGACACCGATGTCGACTCCGTTGGCAATGGCGAAACGAAATCGGTCAGTGGCGTTGCCGCTGGAGTCACCGGTTCGGCATCCGGTTCGGTGGCGTCTTCGGTCGCTGGTTCCTACGGTGCGATCACGATCAATGCCGACGGGTCGTATTCCTACGCCGTCGACAATAACAACGTCGACGTGCAAGCACTTCGTGACAGCGGCGACACGCTCGACGACGTGTTTACCTATACGATGACGGATGCGGACGGAGCGACCTCCACCACACAAATCACGGTCACGATCCAAGGCCAAAACGACACCCCCACGGCCGTGGTCGATAATGCCATTGCAGTTGAAGCGGGCGGCACTGCCAACGGAACCGCTGGTACAAATCCGACTGGAAATGTTTTAACGAACGACACTGATGTCGACTCCGTGGGCAACGGCGAAACCAAGACGGTCAGCGGTGTGGTTGCGGGAACGACCGCCAGTGCCACGGGTTCGGTCGGAGCAAATGTCTCAGGTTCTTACGGCGCGATCACGATTAACTCCGACGGTTCGTACAGCTACGTCGTTGACAATAACAACGCGGCGGTGGAAGCATTGCGAACCGCATCGGACACGCTGACAGACGTATTCACCTACACGATGGTCGATGCGTCGGGGGCCGAGTCCACGGAGCAAGTGACCATCACGATCCAGGGCCAAAACGACGCGCCGCATGACATGACCGCGACGGGGATGACGATCGACGAAGGACTCGCCAACGGCCAGATCGTGGGCACCGTCTCGACCGACGACATCGACACCAGCGACACCACGTTGTATTCGTTGACCGATTCGGCAGGCGGCCGATTCAACATTGATGCGTCGGGCAACATCCTTGTGGCTGATTCGAGTCAACTCGATTACGAAGCCGCCACTCAGCACGACATCACGGTGCGTGTGCAAGACGCTGCCGGGGCCACGTATGACGAAACGTTTACCGTCTATTTGAACGATGTCAACGAATTCAATGTTGCCGCGGCTACCGACACCGATGGCAATCCAAATCAAGTCAATGAAAACGCAGCGTTTGGAACGACGGTCGGTATCACCGCATTGGCGGTCGACCCCGACGGCACCTCTAATAGCGTGACCTACTCGTTGTCCGATGACGCGGGAGGACGATTCACGATCGATTCGGCCAGCGGAGTGGTGACCGTTTCAGGGTCCGTGGATTACGAGACTAACACCAGTCATACGATTACGGTTCGAGCCGACTCGAGCGACGGTTCGTTCAGCTTTGCTAATTTCTCGATCGCAGTGATCGACGTCAACGAAGCTCCCGTGGCAACCGGCGACCACTACTCGATCAACGCCGGAGAAACGCTCTCGTTGGCGGCTCCGGGTGTGTTGATCAACGACAGTGATGTCGATGGCGACCCGCTGCAGTTGCAACTCGTCTCGGGACCTAGCCACGGAGTGCTCAGCATCTCGGCCAACGGAAGTCTGGTCTACACGCCCAGCGGTGCCTACTTTGGCAGCGATACGTTTACCTACCTCGCCAGCGACGGCAGTTTGAATAGCGATGTCGTGACAGTCACGATCACCGTGATTGCTGGCGGCGGCGGAAGTGGAGGCTCCAGTGGAAGCGGCTCGGGCGATGGCGGCTCGGGCGATGGGGGCTCAGGCGATGGCGGCGGCGACACCAGCGGCGGAGGAGATACATCCGGTGGCAATTCCGGAGACGGAGATAGCGGCGATGGTGGATCAAACACCACCGGCGGAGTCACCACGGTACCGACTTATGTAACCCCTCCTACACAAACGGACACGTCGGCGAACGAAAAAGAACACGCTCCACGGAGCACTTTTTCAGACTCGGATCGTAATTCGACAATTCAACTCGGAGACAGCGAACACGAAGAATCGCAAAACGGTTCGGAGCGTCACGGCTTTACGTGGGGCGGTTCCTCGAACATGCACTTAAAACGGGGCATCACCCAGATGTCTCATATGCTCGACGAGTTATTGATCGTCGATTTGGTTCAAGCGATTCAATGGACCGAATGGAACAATCAGAGCTCCGCCGCAGCGGAAGACTCGACCTATTTCGGAGCCGGCGAAATTGGCGGACTGGGCGTAGGTGCGGGGCTGGCGTCGGTCGGTTACGTGCTGTGGGCACTCCGAGGCGGCGTGTTGTTGACCACCATTTTCGGCAGCATGCCTGCGTGGCGAATGATCGATCCCACCGCCCTGTTAACCGCATACCGCGATGGAGATGGGATTCGTAAATCCAAAGCCGATGTGACAACGTTCTTGGATTAAGTGAATTCGGAGCACACGGCTCCATTGATCTCAACGGCCTAAGAAACTCTGGGATCGGAATGGCACAACGGGCACGCGTCCTTGCTCAACGCGCGTAGGCTGGCGTCGAGGCGATTTGATTCCGAAACGTCAGCGAGAACAGAAGCAGCGAGATGGGTTGAACGACATCCGACAGTGGTATCCTAGAATGGCCTCATCGGCGTAACCGTCAATATCGATCAACTCAACCCTACTTTTCTCACCGTCCAGGGCAATCGAACTGAATTAGCATTGGAACGTTTAGCTGTGATCAAGAATTGAGCGTATTCTCTGACCCAAACCGAGGCGATGGGCCCGTCGATTGTTAGACCGAACGACCAGGACTCGATCAAGCGTCTCCGTTTCACTTTGTCAATTTCAAACAGAAATCTACCGGCTTGTTACGTGAGTTCATCGCATCGCTAAGACTTGCCTTTGCACTAGTGTGCGTCGGCGTTAGTCTGATCCTCGGCGGCCAATGGCTGGGTTTGATCCCAGACATGGATGCGATGGAGATGCGCACTCGGCAACGATACTGTGAAGCGATCGCAATCAATGCCTCCGCGCATGTCCGTCGCCAACAATGGGTGGACCTGACGACGATTCTGAAGACGCAAGTCGAACGCAACGACGAAATTCTATCGATCGGACTGCGAAGCGATTTAGGGACCTTACGTCTGGATACCGGTCATCATCAAGAGATGTGGTCCGATCTGACTCAACACGAGTCGGGTGAGGAAGCTCGTCTAGTCGAGGCCATCAGCGTGCCGATCACGCTGAATCGTCGTCCGTGGGGGAGCGTCGAATTTTGTTTCCGCAAACCCGCTTCCTCCGCCTGGGCTCCTTTTACTCGCCATGCCGTCTTTCGGCTGATTGGCTTCTTCGTGATTGCGGGGCTCGCCTCCTACACGTTGTTTGTCGCCAAGATCATGGGCGTGTTCCGCAAAACACAGGTGGTCCCCGATCGCGTTCGCCAAGCGCTCGACACACTCGCCGAAGGGCTACTGGTTCTAGACGAACAGGGAAAGATTGTACTTGCCAACCGCGCCTTCACCGACACGATCGGCATCCCGCTTGAAGAGCTGGTGAAGAAGTCGGCGAGCGGGTTGTCATGGACGTTACCGCACAACCAAGAATTATCGCCTTCGGACGATGCGACCTACCCTTGGACCGCAGCGATTGCCAAAACGGAGCTTCAGTCCGAACGCATGCTTCACTACCGCTTGGCCGATGGACGCAACCGCATCTTCTCGGTCAATGCCGCACCGCTCGGGAGTGACGATCAACAGCGAGGGGCGTTGGCGACGTTCCGAGATGTGACTCACGTGGAAGAACATCGCGAAGAGTTGGAGAAGATGCTGGGCATGTTGCGTAGCAGCCGCGATGAAATTGAGCGTAAAAACAGCGAACTTGAAATCCTGGCGACCCAGGACGCGTTGACAGGCTGTTTGAATCGCCGCGCATTTTTCGAGCGTTTTGATGCGTTTTGGCGAACCGCCCAAACCAACAACACGCCGCTTTCATGCGTGATGATCGACAATGACCATTTCAAGAACGTCAACGATACTTACGGCCACCATATTGGTGACGAAGTGCTTCGCCGCGTTTCGCAGATCATTCGCGACATGCACCAAGACCACGGGTTGGTTTGTCGCTATGGTGGCGAAGAATTCTGTGTCGTCTTCCCCGACTTGACGCTCAAACAAGCCCTCGATGAGGCCGAAAAGACTCGTGCTGCCATTGCGGCAATCCAGTTTGAAGAACCGGCCGAATTAAAGCTCACGGCAAGTCTCGGGGTTTCCGAATTGCGATTCAATCCTGCCGACCCTCAGGAATTGATCAATCAAGCTGATGCGTGTCTCTACGTTGCCAAACGCGAAGGCCGTAATCGGGTGATCGCTTACAACGTCAACATGGCCGATCAAGCGGAGCAGGACCAAAACACCGTCGCCAAACCGCAACGTTTAGATATTTCTTATCAGGCGGTCACTGCTTTAATGTCCGCATTATCGTATCGGGATGCCAAAACGGCCGAGCACAGCCGTCGGGTTGCCGACTTGTGCTCTCGAGCCTCCGCGCAAATCCTCGACCCCGCACAAATCTATGTGCTGGAGATTGCCGCATTACTCCATGACATCGGTAAAGTCGGCGTGCCCGACAATGTCTTGCTCAAACCTGGCATGTTGACCGAACAAGAGTGGGAGGTCATGAGACGTCATGATCGCATCGGCGTCGAGATTGTCTCCAGCACCTTCTCGTGTGATGAATTGACCTCCATTATCGCCGCCCACCAATGGATTCGCTTGGAAGGCCAACGCTCAGGATCGGTTCCGCCATTGAACGCCGACGAAAACGGGCAAGTCATGTGGTGCGCCAAAATGTTGACCATTGCCGATAGTTACGACGCGATGATCTCGGACACCGTCTACCGACAAGGATGCTCGCATGATGACGCGATTGCGGAACTACGCCGTTGTGCGGGAACGCAATTTGACCCTGAACTTGTCGAGCACTTTACCAGAGCGATTGACGAGACTGCGTTGGCGGTAACCCTAGGCGCATTCGCTGTTGGCAAGCAAGCGGCAATCCAAATCGGCATCAATGTGGAGCGTTTGGCCGAGGCGCTCACCCAAAAGGATCTGAAGGCGCTTCAAGAGCATGCCGCCCAACTCGCCGTCACTGCAAATCATTGCGGACTCGAGTCGGTTACCGCTGCGGCCAACCAAATTTGTGAGATCACTTATTCGGAGAACCTCCAATGGGCGATGCTGCTTCGCGACACGAACGAGCTGTTGGACACCGCACGCTCGGCACAAGCCGACTTCCTTCGCGACGCACTGGAACTCGAAAACTCACTTAGCTTCGAGTCCTCTTAGCCGAGTTGCCCCAAGCCATCGCGTCGCCTCGCGGCTTCGCATCGATGCGTTGCGGGGGACCACCCGCGAGGTGATCTGACTAAGCGACGTCTTCCTCCTCGTACTCTTCGTATTCTTCTTCGCCGTCATCGGTCTCTTCATACTCCGCAGTGGGATCGGCGGAGTCGTCGTCGTCGCCGTCCGGCTCAAGCCCCTGCATCTTTTGCCACGCTTCCATGGTCAGTAGCACTTCGCGTGATTTCGAACCGTTGTAATCGCCCACAATTTTATCTTCGGCCATAAAATCAATCAGACGAGCGGCACGACCATAACCAATTCCTAAACAACGCTGAAGTAACGACAACGAACCACGTCCTTCGCGAATCACCACTTCGATTGCACTTTCGTACAACTCATCACGTCCCTTGATGTCACCCACCTTCGAGGCATCAGCTTCGCTACCATCCTCGACTTTCAGATTCATCAGTTCGCCGACAAAGTTCTGCTCGCCCAAGCTGCAATGGTCCACCACCGCGTCGATCTCGTCATCCGACAAATACGTCCCCTGACCACGGATCAAGGTGCTCGTCCCAGGCCAAAGGAACAGCATGTCACCGTTGCCAAGCAATTTGTCGGCGCCGTTCTCATCCAACACAACGCGGCTATCGGTTTTACTGGCCACTTGAAAACTCAACCGTGCAGGCAAGTTACTCTTGATCAAGCCGGTGATCACGTCCACGGTTGGTTTTTGAGTCGCCAGAATCAAGTGAATCCCTACCGCTCGGCTCTTTTGAGCCAAACGAATGATGTGCGTTTCGACATCCTTGCCAGCCGTCATCATCAAGTCCGCCATTTCGTCGGCAATGATGACAATGAACGGTAATTTATCGGGGACGCCGTCGGAATCTTCGTCCTCATCCAGATCCAGGCGGCGTAAAATCTCCTCGCGGCCCAGGTCATTGTAGCTATTGATGTGACGCACCCCTGCTTTGGCCAACAAGGAATAGCGTTCTTCCATCTTCTCAACCGCCCAAGCCAAAATGGCTTCAGCCTTTTTCATGTCTGTGATCACGGGATGCATCAAGTGCGGCAACCGACCATAGCCGCTCAATTCGACCATTTTAGGGTCGATCATCAACATCCGAACTTCGTCAGGACGACACATCATCAAGATCGAAACGATGATCGCGTTCAAACAAACACTCTTACCCGTACCGGTTCGCCCTGCGATCAACAGGTGAGGCATTTTCTCGAGCCCCACGACCATCGGGTTCCCCGATACGTCCTTGCCTAAGAACACCGGGATGTTCATTTTCGATCGGCTCATATCCGACTCTTCGATCACGTCGCGAAGACGAACGACTTGTCGATTCTCGTTTGGAACTTCGATGCCGACGGTATTCTTCCCCGGAATCGGCGCGACAATACGAACACTCGGAACACGCAGCGCGATCGCCAAGTCATCGGCGAGCCCCGTAATCTTGCTGAGCCGTAATCCCGCTTCGAGTTCGATCTCGTATTGTGCGATCACGGGGCCCGTTTCAATCTCGACCACGCGAATGTTAAAACCAAAGTCCTTGAACGTCTCTTCCAGGATCTGGGCTTTCCGACGCACCTCGACCAATTGCTCGTCGTAGCTCACGTCATCGCTTTGCTCAAGCAATTCGATATGCGGCAAGCGATAGTCCTCGGCACCGTACGGTGCCTTTTCTTGGACGTTATCGTACAGTTCCTGCTTCGCGTCGGCTTGCTGTTTTCGCTTGGGGACCTTGATTTTTGGATTCGAGAGGAGATGTTTTTCATCCTGTCGAAGATTCAGCGTCTCGTCATCCACCTCAAGATCACGGAGCAGCGGCTCGGCTTCAGGTTCTTCTTCGATGTCGTCTTCGATCACATCGCTGGCCGCATCGGTATCCCCAATCGGCTCGGCATTCGTGGGTGTGGGTTCCCCCACCGGTTCTTCGAGTGCACTTCCGCTCGCGCCTTCGGCGTCCGCAGCCACCACGGTCTCGTCGCCCGATTTTCGCTTCGGTCGCATGAATTTGATTTTCGGTTCACTTGACTTCCAACCGTCTGGATCGCTGGCATCGCCCTCATTCGAGGGCGACTCGGACGCGCCAGCCGTTCCCGCTTCATCGCCATCGATCTTGATCGGTTCCTCAAGGTCCGTAAACGCTTGGCGTCGGCGGCGGACCGTAATCGGCACCGCTTGCGCGGCACGCCGCATCCCGCTTCGCGACACCATTGCGCCGCCCGCCAACAAACGTTTCCCAGCGTAAAGCAAGGCGTAATCGGTCGTCAGCAACAAGCCGACCGCGATCACGGTGATCGTCAAAATCCACGCCCCAGCGGGGGCAAAATGCTCTAACAACCACGTCGATGTCATCGCACCGAGATAGCCTCCGTTTCCAACGACCGGCATTTGCTCGAATTGCATCGGCAATAGACCGCCGGCGGTCGCAGTCCCAATCACCACGATCGTGCCGCCCAACGACCTGAGTACCGGAGCGTTAAGCCGACCACGGTAAAGCAGCGCCGTCGCAATCCCGCCTGCCGCCGCAACGACTAATCCCGCCGCCAATCCCAACGCGTCCAACAAGGCCGATGAGATCACCGCTCCCCAATAACCGCATGCATTGGTCACGGTCGGGTTGGTAGGATAGACCGAGTTGTTGGGAGTGTACAACGCGCTCAGAGGCCAAACCGGCATCTCGATCGGATCGGCCGGGCTCCGCGTGATAATCGAAACGGTCGTGATCAAGGTCATCGCCACGAGAACGATTGCGATCACGTCACGAACTAAGTTCGCGTCGCGCTCTCCGAGTACACTTTCGTCAGGAGCAGCACTGGCCATAAAAACCAACAACAATGCAGCGGCCAACGCCTCATCAGCGACGGATAGTGAGAGCAGGCCAAACTGCAAGGAAAGAAACCAAGCAAGACGTCATCTCAGAATATCGACCGCCCCTACAACTGAACTTTCGTGAACAATGCAACAATTCCAAATAATCATGACAATCCGCAGGTGTCTTGAGTCAAACCGCCCTCCTGCAGCGGAAGCTACGCCGCGTTAAGTTAGGTGGGTTGGGTTTCACGCCGCGTTTATCGCCGAGGGAAGTGGAACGTTTCGGCTACAATCCAGATGGAATGATGCGTCCTCAGGTCGATGACGCACTCACTCGATTGTCTTTAAATCTCGCGGGACGACATGACTGGAACACTGCTGTACCTTGGATTGGCCGTGCTGCTGATCCTCTTGAATGGATTCTTTGTCGCTGCTGAATTTGCTCTGGTTAAAGTCCGGATCTCGCGTATCGATCAACTCGCCCGCGATGGCAAGCCCTTCGCGGGCACCGCAAAATGGCTCGCCAAACGATTGGACAAATCGCTTTCCGCTTGCCAACTCGGTATCACGATGGCTTCGCTGGCATTGGGTTGGGTCGGGGAGCCGGCGTTCGCAGCACTGGTCGAACCGGTGCTAGGGTGGATCGGCGTGGTTGACGAGCGGGTGATTCACGTGATGGGGTTCGCCCTTGCGTTTTCCGCGATCACTGGATTGCATTTGGTGGTTGGCGAACAGTTCCCCAAAATTTTTGCGATCCGTCGCCCTGAGCAGATGTTGCTGTGGTGTGCGCTGCCGTTGAAGCTTTTCTATGTGATTCTCTATCCATTTCTCATCGCGTTGAACGTCGTGACCTCGTTCCTGCTGCGATTGGTCGGCATCGCAGGAGCGGCCGATCACGATGGCGTGCGTACCGAAGAAGAGATCCGTGCGCTGCTGAGAGAGGCTCATGTGCATGGCAATCTGAGCCGCAGCGAACACGCGTTAATCAACAACGTGTTTGAGTTTGACGACATGATTGTGCGGCGTGTGATGTTGCCGCGTGGCGAAGTCATCTTCTTTGATATTCACGAACCAATTTCAAAACTTCGCGAGCTCGTTCGTCAAACGATGCATACGCGTTATCCCGTTTGCGATCGCTCACTCGACAATGTGATTGGCGTGGTTCACATCAAAGACCTGTTGATGATTCCGCCGGATGCGGAGGACATTGACTTACGTTCGATTGTGCGACCTCCGAAGAAGGTGCACGAGACGATGCCGATCAGCCGCGTGCTTCGGCACTTTCAAGCGACGCATCAATTGATGGCGTTCGTGATCGACGAATACGGCACAATCACCGGAATGGTAACGCTCGAAAACGTGTTGGAAAAAATCGTCGGGGAAGTGGACGACGAGTTTGACAACGCAGATCCCGATATTGTTCCCGCCGGGCCCGGTGAATTTATTATCAACGGATCCACCGGGATCGAAGAGGTACGACGCCGACTTTCGCTACCGCTAGAAGAGTCTCAGGAAGCTGACACGATCAGCGGATTGCTAATGGATGTCAAGCAAAAGATTCTAGTCCAAGGCGACAAGTTGCAAGTCGACGGGGCGATGGTGGAAGTGCTCGAGATGAAGCACGACAGCGCCACGAAACTCAAATTCACAATCGCCGCAGCCGATTCAAAATAATTCATCCCACGGCAATTGATTGTCTCGCCGCCAATCGCTCCGTCGTTCAAGAGAGATGGGGAGGGGAGCCCCAGGACGCGGGAACTTCTATCGCGCTAGGATCGCGTTCATCAATGGAGGCGAGATTCGGTCGGCATAAACCAACGCTTTCCCCGCCAGACTCAAGATCACCTCACTGCGTCGCGACTCGATCGCCGCAAACGCCGCGCTCGCCACCTTAGCGGGCGGCCAACTGCCAAGGCTGGGAGAAGACGCCGCCGCGTCGGAATCAATTAAGACATCAAAAAACTCGCTACGCGTCGTACTCGGACTGACCAAGGTGACTTGAATCGCGTTGTGCTGAGACGATGGATCTTGTGCCGCTTCGCGCGCCAACTCGGCTCGCACTGCGTCGCTCAATCCATGCAGGGCAAACTTGCTCGCACAATACTCGCTCTTGTCGGGCACCGCCCGGTGTCCTAACACGCTGCTGATATTGCAAATCACCGGCGCGCGTCCTCGGCGGAGCAGCGGGATCGCTTGCCGCATCAATTCCGCAGGGGCAAAGAAGTTAACCTCCATCACCCGCCGCAATCGTTCCTCATTGGCATCGGCGAATGGTCCGATCGCCCCGATACCGGCATTATTGACAAGCAGATCCAAACGCCCCTGGTCCACTTGGGCTGCAACGGCCAATATTTCCGTGCGTGTGGCGGCCTCGGTAATGTCTCCAACGACCGGAATAAAACATCCACTGGCGTCTCGCGATTGAAGTTCCACCAGCCGTTCGCGGCGACGCGCGACGCCAACCACCGTGGCCCCACGATCGACCAACATTTCACACAAACAGCGTCCGATGCCGCTACTAGCGCCCGTCACAACGGCAATGGAATTGGTGGGGGTCCAACGCATCGATCAACACGACTTTGGTTTGCGAAGAGGTTCGTTTACAGCGTTGACTGCCCGGCGGAGAGCAGTCCAAAGGAAGGGGGTCAGCGGTGAAGCATCACTGGCAAGCGATCCTTCGGCACTTCGGCGAGCTTGGTTCCCCAAGCTAAGCCACTTCGGTAGACGAGTCAGAGATTGGAACGTTCGGCAACTCGAGCGAAACGTTCGACGATGACGGATCGCCATTGTCCTTGGCCACTTCGCCCAAGGCTGACTTTACCGGATCCCCGCTGGCTGCGGCGGCGCGTTGTTCATCCAAATCGCGGATGGCCACAGCGTCACGATGCACCGGGCCCATTGCTCCGGCAGGCATCCGCACGTGAATGGTAACCGTCTCTTCGCCATACTTTCGCGACAACACCTCGCCTTTGGCCGCTAGATAGGCGAGTAGTTTTCCATCACTCGGCGACACATCCACTTCCAAATCATAAAACTCACGTCCCAACGCTTCTCCGACCGCTTCGATCAGCGGGACCAACCCGATGCCGTTTTTCGCACTGACGGGAATCGCGTTTGGATAACGCTCTAACACTCGATTTAGCGCCGCGGCATTTGGAACGGCGTCAATTTTGTTTAACACCAAGAGGGTGTCTTTGGCTTCGATTTCTAATTCTTCGAGCACATGATAGACCGCACTGATTTGCTCGAACACGGTCGGGCTGCTGGCATCGGCCACATGCAACAACAATTCGGCCTGACGCGTTTCTTCGAGCGTTGATTTAAAACTCGCCACCAACGAGTGAGGCAAGTCACGAATGAAACCGACCGTATCGCTCAATAGCACGGTCCCCCAACCTGGCAATTGCCAACGTCGAGTCCGTGTATCGAGGGTGGCAAACAACTTGTCGGCCGCATGCACGTTGGCCTCCGTCAAGGCATTCATCAACGTGCTCTTGCCGGCATTGGTATAACCGACTAGTGAGACCGTAGGGGCTTCTTTGCGAGCTTGCACTTGTTGCTCGCGGCGACGCTCCACCTTGGCCAGTTCTTCCTTCAAATCGTGTATGCGTTTCTGAGCCAAGCGGCGGTCAACTTCGAGTTGTTTCTCACCGGGGCCGCGCATGCCGACGCCCATTGCTTGACGCGAAAGGTGCGTCCACATTCGCTTCAACCGCGGCAGCGAGTACTCCAACTGAGCCAACTCCACCGCCAAACGAGCTTCGTAGGTTCGGGCTCCCGCCGCAAAGATGTCGAGAATCAATTCGGTGCGATCGATCACCTTCGCATCAATCGCTTTTTCAAGATTCCGAATCTGGCCGGGAGTCAGGTCGTTGTCAAAGATCACCACATCGGCCTCATGACGCTCGACCATCAACCGCAATTCCTCGACTTTCCCCTTGCCAAAGAAGGTGCCGTGATTCGGTCGCGATAGACGTTGCATCAACTCGTCGACGACTTGAGTGCCAGCGGTCGTGGCCAATCCATACAGTTCCTCTAGCGGATCGGCCTCGACAGTGTGTTCGGGCAGGATCAGCCGGGCCAAGATGCTTCGCTCCGGCGAATCATCGCGAAGTTGGTGTTGTTCTCGCACGGTTTAAGGAGGTTCCTCCGTTATAGGATTAAATCTGAACGTCTATGTTATTGTAGACGAAATGAGTGCATCTGTGCACAGCAGCTTGGCACGCCCCACCCTGCGTTGGCGGCAATAAAGGAGTTGCATTTGCTCCCAATTTCCGACCTCGCTGCAGCGTTTTGCGAAATTTCGTTTTTTTTCACGCCCATCCGCAGGGAGACAGACTGTGGGGAATAGGCCCAGGTTCGCCCTCATCGCGATAAAAAAGGGAGCACCGCGGGCTAACGTCTCTTGGCTGATAACGATTTTGTGACAACGCACTCAATCAACAATCGCCTAGCGATCAAATGTCGACTTGCTGCGGAGGATGTGGTGATAATGCTGCGCAAAGCGGTGCGATTCGTCACGCACATACTGCAACAAACGGAGTGCAAAGGCACTCTTGCTTAACCGCAACGGTTCGGAATCCCCCGGCCGGAAAATCTCTTCATCGCGTTTTGCCAACGAGATCACCGTGGGGGGCGTGATATCCTGATCGCGGAACGCCGCCATGGCTGCGTTGAGTTGCCCCTTTCCCCCATCGATCAACAAAATGTCAGGAAACGATTCCCCCGAATCAGCAAGCTTACGAAAACGTCGCGACACGACTTCATAAATACTGCGAAAATCGTCGATGCCATCCACGTCTTGGATCCGAAATCGGCGATAGCCTGGTTTGAATGGCAAGCCGTCAATGAACTGAACCAGACTGGCGACGGTTTCGCCGCCCCCGAGATGAGCGATGTCGACGCCTTCGATGATCCGTGGCGTTTTGGCTAAACCGAGCACCTTGCGAAGCCCGGTTAATCCCTTTTGCGGGTCAACAAAAAAGACTTCCGGTTGCACGTGGGTATCGAGTTCGCCGCGGTCCTCGAGTTTTTCGAGCATGCGAATTTCATCGCGCAGCACCGCGGCGCGTTCGAAGTCCATCGCCTTGCTGGCCGCCAACATCTCCTCGTGCATCTCTTTGAGCAATCGTTTCTTTCCTCCCTCCATGAACGTTTGCAACCGGTTGATGTCGCGTCGATAGGCATCTTTGCCGATACGGAAATTGCAGGGTGCGGTACATTGGTTGATGCTCGCCAACAAACAGGGACGAAACCACTTCCAGCGTTCATCGGACTCGCTGATATCGAGCGTGCAGGTCCGAAATTTAAAGATCCGCTGTAGCACTTGCACCGCCCCTCGCAACGCCCCCGCGCTGGGAAACGGTCCGTAAAGCTTAACGCCCTTTTCTTTGGGTTCGCGTGTCACCTCGACGCGAGGAAACTCGTCCCGCGTTGTGATCATCAGATACGGAAACGATTTATCGTCTTTGAGGTCCTTGTTGTGCTTGGGCTGGATATCTTTGACCAGCCGCGATTCCATCAACAGGGCGTCAACCTCACTTTCACACTCGACAAAATCGATATCTGCGATCTCGCCGATCCAGGGGGCGGTTCGCTGATCTTCGCTGGCCGCCTTTAGAAAGTAGCTTCCCGCTCGCGAACGTAAATTCTTGGCCTTGCCAACATAGATCACGCGAGCCGCATCGTCCTTCATCAGGTACACCCCAGGCGACTGGGGAAACGTTTTGACCTTGGTCGCCGCATGGCTGAAACCGAGCGTCTTGGGGGGCTCGTCACCCGCGACATGGCTCGATTCCACCTCGCTCACTTGGCCAAGGTTTTCGTCGTTTTGCGAATCTTCGTTGGGGGGGACATCCGGCATACAGGAGCAATCCGTCAATCACGTCATTAGGAAAAGAGGCGTTGACCACGTTACCCGCTTACACACGACAGCGATCCTTTTGGCGAATTCAGCAACGTTTTGCTGATGCGGGGTGGCGACGGCATTATTCTAGCCTGACAAGCCGATTTTGGCATTCCAGCCTCGGAATTACGGCGACGTAACCTCGGAATTACGGCGACGCGTTCGCTTTGACTCCAATCCGACGGTTTCCAACCTCATTGAGAAATAGGCTCGCCGCGGGATCGGCCCTCTCCTCGGGTTTCGACCTGGTGACTAGACTCATCCCTGCCATGATGAGGTGCACGTTCCAGATTGCTTCGTTTCGAATTGCAACCGCGCGGGTTTGGCTTCGTTCGCCAAGCCTCGCACAAGATTGGCGGCGGTGACGTGCCCCACGCTGGACAATCACGCCCCCGAATCGACGGCGGAGAGGGCGCCTCGCGCCAGGAATGGGCGTGAGAATGTGCTGGGGAGATGCGAGATCCGCGATGCCCGGCACCGGACACGTGTCGCCAATCGAGATTGGCGTTCGATCAGCCTTCATCGCCGCTGCAAAAATCATCCTATCCCCCTTCATCCCGCACTGGCATTTGCGCCGAGTGTAAACGAGCAATCAACGTATGGAAAATTGGTACGACTACCCTCAATACTTCGACATGGTGTTTCGTGATGAAACCAAAGCCGAGGTCGAATTCTTTGAACAAGCATTTGAGAAATACCGCAGCGATCAGGCGACAACCAAGTTGCTCGAACCGGGCTGCGGCAGTGGTCGATTGGTCGCGGCAATGGCCGCACGCGGCTACGAGTTGAGCGGACTCGACCTCAGCCAACCGATGCTCGATTATCTTCGCAAACGGTTGTTGCGACGCAAGCTTGATGCCAAACTTGTGCTCGGTGACATGACAAAGATGGATTTCCCGGAGCGGTTTCATGCTGCGTTTTGCACCTTCAACACCTTCCGTCATTTGCTCAGTGAAGCGGAGGCAATATCGCACTTGAGATCAGTGGCCGCGCATCTGGAGCCCGGAGGCATTTACATCTTGGGCTTTCACTGTATTCCGATGGACGCCGATCCCGAAAGCACCGAACGTTGGGTCGCGACGCACGGCGGAACGAAAGTCCACGTCACCTTGAAGGTGATCGATTTTCAACGCCGCAAACGCCAAGAAACGCTGCGAGCAAGTATTAAAGCACAAACAAACGCCGGCAAAGTCCATCGCATCCGCAGCGAATTTCCGCTCCGTCTGTATACGATCGCGCAAGCCAAAAGTCTGTTTCGCAAGGTCGACGATGAGCTTGAATTAGTCGAGGCGTACGACTTCGACTACGACATCGAGGCCCCGCGAACCATGGACGACGACTTGGTCGACGCCGTGTTTATCCTGCAGCGTCGTTAACGCAATCCCGGCCCACCGCAATGCCGGACCACCGCTTCTCGCACCACCCCCCAAGGCCCCCGTCTGACTTGTTCAGCGCCGCGCGATGTGTCTCCGCCGGCTGACACCGTCATGGCAAGCTGACGCCGATTCGCGGCAACGCGCGCTTCCGAACTCCACCATTCGCTGATAACGCGAGGATCCGACGGGTCATCTTGAGATCGGCCCAGGAATTGCATTCATCGAAAGGGGATCGGTAGGTAGGGACGCCGCGACACTCCAACGCTACAGCGTGTCACAAACCCAACAGAGACGCTGCAATCGCGTTTGAGACCTCAAGCAGTGGGTGAGCCTGACAACGCCAAAGCGACCCACGCCCCGACTGCGAAATAGAAGTCGCAGTCGGTCTCAGCGTCGAAGCGGTGTGAAACGGTATGAAGCGGTGTGAAGCGGTGTGAAGTTGCGAAGCCAACATGCCGCTTGGTTCATCGCAAGCGTGCTAGCACAGCGAACCGCGAGTCATACCATCGTGTCCGCTGCGTGATTCTTTGACACTCGCTGTGACATTTCAACGTACCCTCTATCGGTACGCTTGAGACAGCATGCGGGTCGGCTTGTTGGTTTAAACGAAAACACGCATTGTGAATATCCACGGTGCGTTCGCTCACGGCAACCTAGCTTGAAATGAAGGTTGTTTCCGCAAACACTTTTTAGCGAGGAAATTGGATTAAACGATGTGGACGCTTCTCTTGAGTGCCGCCTCTATATTTTTTCTGCGGCTCACGGATGTCTCGCTCGGAGCACTGCGTATCTCCATGCTGTTTCGCGGTCGCCGCACTTTGGCTGCCCTGTTCGGATTTGTCGAGGCTTTGATCTGGCTGGCCGCCGCGTCGTTGGTACTTGGCAAACTGGAGAGCCCGATCCAATACATTGCCTATGCCGCAGGCTTCGCCAGCGGAACCGTGTTGGGCAGCACCATCGAACGCTGGTTGGCGATCGGCAATACGCTGGTACGAGTTGTAACCCCCGCCACCGCACCGAGCGTCGGCAGCCGATTGAGAAGTGAGGGATATTACGTCACCACCGTCAATGCAGAGGGTCGAGATGGCGACGTCAGCGTCAGCCTCAGCGTGGTACCGCGGCGAATGGCTCGCAAATTACTTAAACAGATTCAGCAAATCAGTCCGGAGTCATTTATCACGTTTGAAGAGACCACCCCGATCCGTCTCGTCACCGCCTCGGCAGCGAGCGTCCGAAAATAGAAACGTCGTTTCGGGTCGCCCGCCGCGCGTCACCGACAGCGGCGGCGATCTGCCCGCCTCTGGCGGAGATTAGCCAGCGAGATCGTTTTTCAACATTGTTTTTTGCACACGGGCTGCACTGGTTTGCTGTCACACGATACCGCGACGCGCGCCATTGTGATTCATGCCACTCAACAAGCCCCGACTCAACAAGCCCCGACCGAGATCATCGCTCCACGGATTGCGGGTGGGCGGGGAGCACGGGACGGGATGCAAATGGACAATCTCGCTGGCGACAACGTCGCGAGGTGCAATGGGTTGCAATCAAACTCCGATCCAATGCGGAGGTTGATCCGACGTTCATCGAACGGGCCCAGTCGATGAATCAACCGGGCAATCAGCCCAAGGCCCGCATGCGCCCCGGACCTCGCATGCCACCCAGGCTGATCGCATTACCTAGATTGCGAATGTTGTTCAAACTGTGGCGTGCCCTTTTACCGCTGCCGGAAGTTTCTGCCAGAGCTCGAGAACATCAAAGTCCGCTCGCACTGCCGATTGTGCCATTATGCACACCGCTACCATCCACTGTCCCTACCCCTCGCCTGTCCCTACCCCTCGGACGTGGACACTGGTAACATGGCTGATGTCAGCCCCAACGACGCGACAGCATTTGCCCCGTCGTCGCAGTTTGGGATGCCGCGAAGTGCCTGGCAACCGTCCAGGGCATCGACCAACGCAGTGGGCCCAAGTATGGCAATTGCGTTTTCCGCAGGGAGTTGTCTCCTTGGCACTGCGATTGCTGCGTTGGGTTGTAGGGGCAACGACCGGCGTCGCTCAGGTCTTGACGGCTGCCGTCTTGGTGGCTGGCCAGGAAGGGTCATGCCCGGCTCACATCTAAACGAAGGAACCTTTACGATGACTCTCGACTTAACCACCAACTACGGTGGCTTGCGACTCCGAACTCCGATCGTGGTGGGTGCTTGTCCGCTAACCGCCAACGAACAAACTCGCATGGCCCTCGAGAACGCGGGTGCGGGCGCCGTTGTTTTGCCGTCACTGTTTGAGGAACACGTGGTTTCATGGAACCATCGACGCGGTCACACTTCGCAATTGCAAGACCCGAGGGAGCTCGATCGCTTGCGTGAGAACACGCGTGATACGGTTTGCCCTGACGCGGAAACCTATCTTGCGATGGTGAATCGAGCGAGCATTCAGCTTTCGATACCTGTGATCGCTAGTTTGAATGGTGCAACCGACGGCGACTGGCTCGACTTTGCCGGTGAGCTTCAAGACGCGGGCGCCGCTGCGATCGAACTAAACATCCATCATTCTCCGGCACGCAATTATCAGGGGCCACGCGAACTGGAGGACAAGGTGGTCGATCTGGCCAAGTCGATTAACAATTCGATAACGGTTCCCCTGTTTCTAAAGTTGAACCGCGAGTACACCAGCGTGTGTCACTTGGCGCGACGTCTACTCTCGGGCGCGCAAGGCTTGGTGTTGTACGGACGCGATCCCAACGTCGACATCACGCTCGACAATTGCCAAGTCAAAACCCATTGGGGACTCACTCAACCCGGATCGATTGGCCAGACCCTCGGTGCGTTGATGAGTGTTTACGGCTATTGCCCTGCGATGCCGTTGGCGGGCAGCGGTGGCATCGGCAGCCCCGAAGACTTCATCAAGGTCTTGTTGGCTGGAGCGGATGTCGGCATGGTGGTCTCGGCCGTCTACCGCGAAGGGCCCGATGTGATTCGCACCATGCTCGATGGACTGATGCAGTTCATGGAACAAAACCAACTGGGGTCGCTCAACGAAATCCAAGCCAAACGCCCGCTGGAATTCAGCAGCGAAGAGGAGCGGATGAACTGTATCCGACAATTCTCGACGCGTCCCGATTGGCTGGAGATCAATGCCGCTAATCGCAATATCCAAGGTGACCGCTGGGGGCACCCGCAGCGCTGCCAACCCCAGCTCGTCACAAGCCCGCCACCTCCAATGCATTAAGAGCCCAAGCGTGCCAGGGGTTGATGCCGACGACCAGAAAACCAGAGCAACCCAACCTCAGCAGCCAATTCCAGGCACAATGCATGATTCCTGAGAAGGCTTTTGGTGGGTCGAGTGCATTGGGGGCATTGCTTGGGGGTTACCCCAGCGAATTCGAGCCAACCAAATTCCGGCCAACTCGACGCTCTCGATGTTGCCCGCGAACGTCCCACCTCAGCGCGAACACGTCTAGTTGAGGATTCACGTCGATTCGCCGGGGCCTGGCTCCGGAATCAACCAGTGCACCCTAAGCGACACGCGCCTGTGTGGCAGATCAACCTGTGTGGCAGATCAAAACGGGTGCCCCCGACAAATGGGAACCACAAACGGCAACCGACAAACGCCAACGTCGCGACGGTTGCCGGGGCTACTTTTCACGAAGGAAAGATTCAGGGGAGGCAAGGAGAGGAGAGGCGGCCCGGGAAACTCGGTGGTCATTAAAGAGGAAGCGGGTCGAAGCTATGTGTGGCGTTGACCTAAATCAATATCGCCAGTGAGACCACTTCCCTAATGGTTAAGCTTTTATGTGGGCTCGCTGTGTTCGCGAAGTCGCCTCCAAGATAAGAACCGAATATGAAATCAAGCTGGAGACTCTCTATCGGAATGGGTTGTGTCGCGCTGTGCGTTGTCACGCTCAACGCTTCGTTGAACGCCGAGGAAGGTGGTACCGTTTCTCACCAAGCGACCCAACAATCGACGCGGGTACTCCCGCCCGGAGAACTCGGACGGGTGATCGAACTGGGACGTCAAATCGTCGAGAACACGAAGGATCATCCGCTATCGAAACCGTATGTCGGAAACGCGTTGAATTGTACGTCGTGCCATCTCGATGCGGGCACTCATCCCAGCGCGGCATCGTTTCTTGGGGTCGCGACAGCCTATCCGGCTTGGTCGCCGCGTGAAAAGCGTGTAATCACGCTGCAGGATCGTGCACTGAATTGCTTTATGCGCAGCCAAAACGGAACGCGACCGCCGGTGGGCAGCGAGGTTGCCATAGCGGTAACCGCCTACATTACTTGGTTGTCTACCGGACAACCGATCCAACCGAATCCCGAAAAACCACTCGGCCCCAATGCGGTCCCGCCGCTGAGTCCCAACAACACGAAGCCGAATGCCCAGCGGGGTGCGAACTTGTATGCCGAGCATTGTGCATCGTGTCACGGCGATGACGGTTTGGGCAACGCCGAAGGGCCTCCGGTATGGGGAGACCAATCTTATAACGATGGCGCGGGGCTGAGCCGGGTTCCAAAGTTGGCCGCGTGGCTGAAAGTGTCGATGCCGCTGGACGATCCTTTCCTATCCTCGGACGAAGCATTTGACATCGCCGCATTTATCAACAGTCACCCTCGACCCAAATTCGACTTAGACCGTCATCTTCCCCACGCTGAAAAGCTGGGTGAGTACAACGGAAGGCGCAGTGATGAATGAGTGTGATGAATGAGAATGGAACGGCCCCCAACGCAACCGTTCTCGCGGGGTGACCGAGAAGCCTTTCGCATTGGTTTAGCGAACCGCAGCCGTTCCAATGTTGGATCTTCACTCCGAAGACGAGATATCCCAATCCCCTCAGTGGCTTGGATGCGGCCTTCGGCATTGCAATTCGCTTCGGCGCCCCTTGTGAAAAACGTACACAAAGACGGCCCCCGCGGCAGTCGCACCGTTCAAGAAGAAATCGATGCATAGGAACAAACGGACGGGAATCAGCTATTGTCTCTGTTTCCTCTACGATCTCCTGTTCAATCCGACCGCCCCCCTCCACGAGCGTTGAGGGCCGAAAGCGGCGATGAGCATCGACACCGCGATGCCACTACCGAATCACCCACTGCGCTACAGTGAGCGTGATCTCGGGAACGCCTGCTGGAACCTCGGTTTTGTCCGTCGGTTGAGAAAGATCCGAGCACCCACCCTGCGGAGAAGGTGGATTTCACCGACGCATCCCAGCCGAGGTGCTTCGAGTCTCTCTGGACTGAAAATTCCCCGCTTTGCATGTCTCCCAAGGCGACGACCACTTCCTAGCTTGATTGATCGAGTAGACTGGACCTTCTCCGGCAGTGATGCAACCCAACCGTCAGCCGAGTTAAGCTGAAAAACAGGCCCCCATTAGCCTCGCTGCCGCGCGCGACGTCCGTAGCGGCCGCGGGGCTCGAAGACGGCGTTGTCTCCTCCGTCATTCCCGCCATTCCAAACCTAGTTACTGATATGCCCTACCCACTGAATCACTGGCTGGCGACTGTCGGATTCGGTTTAGCGTTCTGCATCCTGGCCAGTGGTAATCGGCTGCGGGCCGAAGAAGTCGATTTTGTGCGGGACATTCGCCCGCTATTGGCACAGAAATGCTTTACCTGTCACGGGCCAGACGAAGGGACTCGCGAGTCAGGATTGCGGCTCGACTTGGCTGATGGACTGTTTGGCGAACTTGAAAGTGGAGCTCAGGGGATCGTGCCCAGCGATCCGCAGCAAAGCGAGTTGTATCAACGACTGGTTGCCGACGAAGATCTGCGCATGCCGCCGCTTGATTCGGGGCAACGGCTAACGTCCGACCAGATAGGCTTGATCCGACGTTGGATTGAACAGGGAGCCAGCTACCGCAGCCACTGGTCATTCGAACCGCTCGATCCCACGCCGCCGGCGGAGGTTGAAGCGGAGGATTGGGTTGAGAATCAGGTTGATCGATTTGTGTTAGCGAAGCTGGCACGAGAGGGAATTGCGGTCTCGCCCGCAGCTCCGCCGCAGACGCTCGTCCGTCGTCTTTACTTTGATCTGATCGGCTTGCCCCCGACGGCAGAACAGGTCGACGCGTTTGTCGCGGACCGCGATCCCAACGCCTACGAGCAATGGGTCGATCGTTTGTTGGCTTCGCCCGCCTTCGGTGAACACTGGGCAAGACGCTGGCTGGACTTGGCGCGTTATGCCGACAGCGACGGAGATCTAGGAGACAAGTTGCGACCCAATGCCTTCGGCTATCGCGACTGGGTGATCCAGGCGATCAACGCCGACATGCCGTTTGACCAATTCACAATCGAACAAATCGCGGGCGACCTGCTGCCCCAGGCAACCCTTGCTCAGAAGACGGCGACCGGCTTTCATCGCAACGGATTGAAGAACACCGAGGCGGGGTCGGATCAAGAACTCGATCGCGTGGTCCGTACCGTCGATCGGATCAGTACCGTGGGATCCGTTTGGTTGGGATTAACGGTCGGCTGTGCCGAGTGTCATTCACACAAGTTTGATCCACTGAGTCACCGTCAATTTTTCCAAATGTATGCCTTCTTCGATAACGTGGAAGATGTCGATCTAAAGACCGGCCACGGCAAAGTCACGGTCGCCACCATCGCCGAAACCAAACAGCGGCGTGAGACCTTTGTTCATCTGCGAGGCGACTTTAGACAGCCTGGGGAAAAAGTGCGGCCCGCGGCGCCTGAGTTTTTGCATGCGTTCGAACCACGCTCCGGCAAACCCGATCGGCTCGACTTCGCCTATTGGTTGGTCGATGGCGACAACCCGTTGACCGCACGCACGACGGTCAATCGCTATTGGATGCATCTGTTCGGCCGGGGATTGGTCGATACGGTGGATAATCTTGGCGTGTCAGGCGAGGCACCGACTCATCCACGCTTACTGGATTGGTTGGCCCAAGAGCTGATGCGGCAAGGTTGGAGCCGCAAACGTTTGATCAAACTGATCGTCATGTCGGCGACTTATCGGCAATCATCCCAGCCGCGGGCGGATTTGGTCGATCGCGATCCACAGAATCGGCTGCTGGCTCGACAGGCCCGCTTTCGCTTGGATGCCGAGGGGGTCCGCGACGTGGCACTCCGGACCAGCGGGCTGCTCGACCACCGGATCGGCGGTCCGAGTGTACGGCCTGCCCTGAGTGCCGATATCACCGCCTACAGCCGCAATCGGGATTGGGTGGTGAGCGAGGGAGGGGATCGCTATCGCCGCGGAATGTACATTCTCTATCGACGGGCGACTCCCTATCCCATGCTGCAAATATTCGATGCGCCCGACACCACCGCGTCGTGCGCCCGCCGCGACCGTTCGAACTCGCCATTGCAAGCGCTGACGCTACTGAATGATCCTGTGTTCGTCGAGTGTGCTCAGCATGCGGCGTGTTATAGCGATTGGCAAACGGACGTCGATTGGATCCCGCAAGCGTTTCGCCGCTTCCTTTCGCGAGATCCCAGCGCGGCGGAACTGGCTCGGCTGCGAGTCTTCTATGATCACCAACGTCAAACGCTCGCCGAGTTTACCGAAGCACAAGTGCGCGCGTTGTGCGGTGAGTCGTTTGCGGTCGCATCCGCTGACCAACATGATTTAAGAGAACAAGCCGCTCGCTATCTGATCTACCGTTGCTTGTTGAATCTCGACGAAACCATCACGCGTGAATGAGGAACGAGAGCTTTGACATTTCATTCATCCTTGGCGCTCGAAGGCCGGCGAAGATTTTTGACCAATGGCTTCAGCGGCGCCGCGGCAATCGCGTTGTCGCAATTGCTTCAGCTCGATGGTTTCACGCCCTCACGTGCGCAGGGCCAAGAGACACCGCCGGGCCCATTCACTCCGACTTCTGCGTCGGCGATTGCCCCGCGAGCGAAACGCTGTATCTACATCTATCTCGAGGGCGGTCCGAGCCAGATGGATCTCTTTGATCCCAAGCCGCTACTGAATGATTTGGATGGACAACCCCCGCCACCTTCATTGGTCGAAAATATGCAGTTCGCGTTTCTACAGAAAGAGACGGCGCGGCTGATGGGCTCCCCACGCACGTTTCGCAAATACGGTGAGTGTGGGATGGATTTTTCCGATTTGCTGCCTCACCTTGCTACGTGCGCCGATGACATCACGCAGATCCGCTCGATGCAGTCGGATCAATTCAATCATTTGCCGGCCCAGTTGTTGTTCAATTGCGGTTCGTCGCTAGCGGGACGTCCTAGCGTCGGTTCCTGGTTGTCCTACGGTTTGGGAAGTGAGACGCAAGACTTGCCCGCCTATGTGTCGATGGTGACCACCGGTCGCGGCATTCCCGGTGGTTCGGCCAGTTGGTCAAGCGGCTTTTTGCCGTCGGTCTATTCGGGAGTGCTATTCGGCAATGACGGCCAAGTGGTGCTGAATCTTGACAATCCTTCTGGGGTCACGCCCGCCATACAGCGGGACTCGATCGCCGCGATCAACGACCTCAATCGTTTGCGGCAACGTTCGTCTAGCTCGGATCTGGGAACTGACGCACGCGACGATAGTGAACTCGCCAGCCGCATCAGTGCTTACGAGTTGGCGTTTCGAATGCAGTCGACGGCGCCCGAGCTAATCGATCTATCGCAAGAGACACAAGCGACGCTGGATGCCTACGGCATTGATCGAAAAGAACCAGTGATCAAATCCAACCGCGGAGGCATTGGCAAATTCGGAACCTTTGCCCGCAACTGTCTCTTGGCGCGGCGGTTGGTCGAACGCGGGGTGCGGGTGGTCAACATCATCCACTCCTCGTGGGATCATCACAGTCGACTCGACCCAGAATTAACTCACAATGCGCTGATGGTCGATCAACCGATTGCCGCGCTGCTCAAAGACCTCAAAGCTCGCGGCTTATTGGAAGACACTCTAGTGGTCTGGGGGTCCGAGTTTGGACGCACCCCGTTGGGGGAAAACCGTAGCGGTTTCAAAAGCGTGACGGGCCGAGATCATCATCCCAATGCCTTCACGTTATGGTTGGCCGGGGGAGGCGTTAAAGGAGGCCAAGTCGTCGGTGCCTCGGATGATATCGGTTGGAATGTGACCGAAACCCCGGTGCATGTACACGATCTGCACGCCACGTTGTTGTATCTATTCGGGATTGATCACACGCAGTTAACCTACCGCTTTCAGGGGCGAGATTTCCGCTTGACCGACGTCCACGGCCGCATCGTCCACGAACTATTCGCATGAATAGGGATTGGAAACTTATCCGAAAGTCGTGTGCCGACGACACTAGCTGCTGAGATTGCATCCGAACTACCGAAAATTCCTTAACCGCTTAATCAGCCGAACGTCATGGACGTTTGAACGACGCACGGAATCAAAATCACAGCCGGAGCGTTAACGAAGGTGGGAGCCAACCGTGATACAGTCACTCGCTGACGCCTGGGGTTATGGAAACACCCAATCTCGCTGCGGGATTTCCCGAGGTTTTCGTATCGACGCAGCAAAGATTCCATGAGTCGTTGCAGTGTTCAATCTTCACTCAGAAGCCGGTTTGCACCGGCGTCCTGCCGTGGCTCAGGTGGGGTCTTCGGCATTGTCATTCGCTTCGGCCCTCCTTGAGAAAACCGTACTCAAATTCTGACCCCGGCGCAGTCGCACCCCGCAAGCAAAAATGAATGAACAGGAGCAAACAGAGAGAACCGAGAGGAAGCGGCCAGTGCCTCCGTTTCCTCTGCGACCTCCTGTTCAATCCGACAGCGCGTCTCCGCGAGCGTGATCGCGGAATCGGCAAAGCTAATTGCAAGTGGATGCAGGTCGGGAGTAAACGGCAGACACCGCATTGGGCGGCCCCCCCTCGGATATGCAAGTTGCCATGGATCGTTAGCGGGTAATCCTTTGTCACCTTATAAACAGGTTCCCATCATCAAATTTTCGGTGATCCAGCGACGGGGTGGGAGGTTGCTTTAGTCGCGTCGTGCAATGGGCTATGATAGGACTCCCTCTCCCCTTTGTCCTCTTGTTATCGAACAAGGTCCGTTATGCGAACAAACATTGTGTCCGTCCTCGCTGTGTTGGCGACGGCCTTCATTGCCCAAGCTGATCCTGGTGCAGTCACGCCGACGACTGCCGAGGCTTGGACGTCCGTCTCCCCACGCGAGGAGATCCGACCGGAGTTTGCCTCCACCGACCAAGGGGGACGGAGCGGAAAGGGCGAACTGACGATCGCCGCCGATGATCGCAACGGTTTGATAGGGTACTGGGAAACAAAAATCAAAGTCCAAGGGGGCCAGCACTACCACTTTTCAGCTTGGCGTCAAACCGAAGGCATCGATGTGGTTCGTCGCAGTGGAGTCGCCAGTTTGACGTGGCTGAACAAAAACGGGGGCCGGGCGACACGAGACCAAGTCACGTTGGTTCCCTACCGCCCCGGTTTGAAACCGCGATCGGAACCAGAATATCCTGCCGAGGGTGAAACGGTTGACGATTGGACCCTGCTTGCGGGGACCTACCGAGCGCCGTCCTCGGCAACCGAGGTGGTCATCGGGCTTCATTTTCGCTGGGGGCCCCCTCACTCTCGCATCGCTTGGAGCGACGTCCGATTCGAACCTGCCGCCGCAGCGGAGCCGAGAATCGTTCGCTTGGCGACCATACACTACTGCCCCGCAGATGGGACGACCGCAAAAGAAAAGCGGGAGCAGTTTGAACCGCTGATTGCCGAAGCAGCCCAACAGAATGCGGATCTCGTTGTGTTGCCGGAAACGTTAACAGGCTATCAATCGGGACGGACCTCTGCGGAGGTCGCTGAATCGATGCCGGGTCCGACCTCGGACTACTTTGCCGCACTGGCGAAGAAGTATGACCTTTACATCGCCGCAGGACTGCACGAGCGAGAGGGGCATTTGATCTACAACGTTGCGGTGTTGCTCGGCCCTGAAGGCGAGATGGTGGGCAAGTACCGCAAAGTTTCTTTGACGCGAAACGAAATTGGATCTGGGGTTATGCCCGGCGACGAGTATCCCGTCTTTGAAACCCGGTTTGGCAAAGTCGGCATGATGGTTTGTTACGACGGCTTCTTTCCCGAGGTGGCGCGTGAATTGAGCAATCGTGGCGCCGAGGTGATCGCCTGGCCGGTGTGGGGATGCAATCCATTACTGGGGGCCGCCCGCGCCTGTGAAAACCATACCTATGTGATCAGCAGCACGTACACCGACGTGGCGTCGAATTGGATGATTTCCGCGATCTACGGTCGCGATGGACAACCGCTCGCTCAAGCGACCCAGTGGGGCAGCGTCGCGGTGGCCGAGGTCGATTTGAATCAACCTCTGTATTGGTCCAGCCTAGGTGATTTTAAAGCGGAGATTCCACGACATCGTCCCTGGCTGCCCCATGAGCGGGAGCAAGGAAAGCGAGCGGAAGCGGGGGAAAGCCAAACGGGGGCAGAATAACGGCGGGTGATGGCAAGTTCGTCCATGCCCTCCCTGGCCCCGCACCGGTCGGCAACAGGGGCTGACTCACCAAGTTCCACGCCTCTCCCCCCATAAGGTCTTGCCGTCGTTGAGTTGTCCGCCCCCAGCTCGGTCGAGCCGCGGTGCGGGGCGGAACTGGGCGGGGCGGGTGCTGATGTTCACGAATCGATTACTCGAAATAGGCGTCAAACACGTCACAGAGCTGACGTCCGTAAAGCATCCAGTGCTCCGCCGAAGGAGGCGATTGCAATCCTGCGATCCAGTTGGCGTTCAACTCATGGACCACCGCATCGATACCGAATCGTCGCAACCATCCTTCACCGAGCGTCCCTGAATTTTGAAAATGAGGATCGGTGGCCCCTTCGCGGAACCATGTTTTTTCCCGCAACAAGTTTTCGAAGCGTTTCATACGCGCCAAATAGGCATCGAGTTGGGTGTCCACGGGTCGACTCAGGTGTAATTTACCGCTCTCATCATTGTGCATTTCCAATGCTAAATGGGGGCGGCGTCCTGCGTCGAGCATCGCTGTCAACCAAGCTTCCAAAGCCACATTCTCAGGGCATAGCTTGGGATCGGCTGGCGCATTCCAATCGCGATTCAAATCTTTGCCCAGCATGTTGAATCGAGTGCGTCCATTTGCAACGCCGTCTTTGTTCGCCATCGGCATCACATAGATGCAAAAGCGATTCAAGTACGAAACGTCTTTGTCATCCGCCGTCGCCAACAAGTGACGAAGCATCCCTTCGAGCACCCAATTGCCCCCCGGTTCCCAGGGATGGGCTCTGGCACGCAGAAAGACTCGATAGGGGGCGTCTTCACGTCCCACTCGCACGATTTCCAAGGGACGGCCTTGGAGAGTGTGTCCGATTGGGGTGATTTCGACGAGCGGATGCTGGCGAATCTCGTCTAGAAATCGATCCAAATCGCTAATCCGATAGGGCGGCAGACGAGCGATCCACAAACTACCCGATGCGGGTATTTTGACCGTGAACTTGAGTTGCCCCGCGGCCCGAATGAACTCGGTTTGCTGGGCTTCCCAGCTCTTCCCATCGGGGCTTGTGAATGTGATCGTGGCATCCGAACCGGCGATCGCGGAGCGGCCATTCCAGACGTTGGACAAATGATTGAGCACGATCGTCAGCTCGCTGTCGGGTTCCGCTTCCACGCGAAAATGCCAATGGCCGGCAGCTCGATTTGGCGAATCGCGTTCGTGGTCGTACAGCAAATCCACACGAACGGCCCCGTCGTCGAGAACTTCCCAGTCCAGCGGCGAAGCGTTCTCAAAACCGGTGTCAATAAAAACTAACTGCTCGGCAATGGAGGTTTTCCCCGCTGCCAGCAAGCTGATCAACCCCGCCAGCATCACCAGGTTGCCGTGTCGTAAAATCATCGTGTTTCAATTAAATAGGGGCATCCAAAGTCGTCATTGCAAGCCGGACTAGTCTAGTCAGAATGTGTCCTATTGGTAGTGCCATCGCTCGCGGTGTTGCGATAGTTGCGATGCTAGGTTCGGGATTATTCGGCAAGCCAGTGTGTGCGCTGCTACGATCTCGAAACCGACGCAGCGAGTGTCGCCAGGCAATAAGCCACGTTCTGGCACAGTTCGCCATGACTTGCCCCCCCGTCATTTTTTAAAATACTCCATTGAAAACGAGAACCAATGAATCGCATTTGTCGCTCTGCTCGAAGCTACTGCCTTGTACTCGTTGGAATGTTGGCCGCTTCCACTTCCACCACATTCGCTGCTCCTACGCAACCGCTACGTGCGGGCATGATTGGCTGCGATACTTCACACGCAACGGCGTTCACCCGCTTGCTCAATGCGTCTACGAATGACGTCGACCATCCGTGCGGCGGAGTGCAAGTCGTCGCTGCGCTACCTGAATCGAGCGACGACATTGCATCGAGTCGCGATCGGCTGGGGAAATTTACCGAAGAGCTTCGTTCGCTCGACGTCGAAATGGTCGACTCGATCGATCAATTGCTTGAGCGAGTCGATGTCGTGATGATCCTCAGTGTCGATGGTCGCAAACATCTAGAACAAGCTCGCAAGGTGATTGAAGCTGGCAAGCCGGTGTACATCGACAAACCGATGGCGGCTTCCCTTTCCGATGCGGTGCAAATCTTTGAGCTGGCCAGCAAAAACAATGTGCCGATCTTCACTTGCTCTGGACTGCGTTACACGCCGGGTATCCGCGACGCGTCATCCAACGCTGAACTCGGGGGAGTCGTTGGCTGCGTTGCCTATAGCCCCTCGCCCTATGATGCCACTCATCCCGATCTGTTTTGGGATGGCATTCATGGCATCGAGTCGTTGTTTACCGTTATGGGACCTGGGTGCGAGCGGGTCGTCCGGACCCACACCGAAGACACCGACGTCGTGACTGGGGTTTGGCGAGATGGACGCGTGGGAACGTTTCGAGGTCTGCGAAGCGGCAAGCGTGATTTCGGAGCCTTGGTGTTCGGCGCGAAAGCGATCGAGCACTACGCTGGTTTCGGCGGATACCAAACGCTGGTTGCTGAGATCGCTCAATTCTTCAAGACCGGCAAATCGCCCATTGCCGCCTCCGAGACACTCGAAATACTGGCGTTCATGGAAGCCGCCGAGCAAAGCAAGCTTAACAAAGGTGCTCCAGTTGCGGTCCAACCGCTGCTCGCGGCAGCCACGCTCAAGATGCCTTACGAGCGAGACGTTCGCAAATTTGAAGCTCAAGATCGCCAACATCCTGCCGAGAAAGGCCAAGTGTTGTTTGTCGGTTCCTCCAGTATTGTGTTGTGGGATCTCGAAAAATCCTTTGGCCACACCGGCGCGCTGAACCGAGGTTATGGCGGCTCCCAGTTCCCTCACCAATTCCTGCATTTTGATCGTGTCGTAAAGCCCTACACGCCGCGCACAATTGTGCTGTACTGTGGCGACAACGACATCAACTCGGGGCGAACCCCGCAACAAGTGTTCGAGGACTTCAAGACCTACGTTCAACGGGTGCACCGCGAGGTTTCCGCGACAACTCGGATCGTGTACCTACCGATCAAGCCCAGTCGCAAGCGTTGGTCTCTTTGGGAAAAGATGGATACCGCCAACCAGTTGATCGCGGACTACGCAGAGACAGACGATTTGGTCACGTATGCCGATATCGTCACACCGATGCTGGCCGACAGCGCCCCAGGCGATCCACCTCCCGCCGACTTGTTTGCAGACGACGGGCTGCATCTGTCCGCCAAAGGCTACGCAATTTGGACCAGCGTTGTGAATGAGTTGGTCGACATGAAACCGCGGCCCACTAGCCCAGAACACTCATTGGGCAACTGAAATTGGTCGCACTAGGCTTGATGACAGCGGGTTGGGTGAGCGACGTTATCGATCGCGTGCGTTCCTAACCCACCGTGTCGTTTTTGACGTTGCGAGTTTTTCATACCCCGCAGCGTCAGCGAGGAAATGCCACTCTTGACTCGGTCTCTCGCTCACCCGGCGGGTTAGCGATTTATTGGAAAAACGGATGCTCCGGGTTAAACATGGCCGCGTCGAAGGTGGCAACTCAAAAACAAGCAACCTCTTGGGCTAACGCATTTTAAAAATGGGCGTGGGATGTAGGGGCCGGTTTCCACCGGCCGATCACAAGCGGGCCGGTGGAAACCGGCCTTACCACATCTCTAAACATGCACTCGATAACTTCCGACCACTTCCGCAGCACCGTCGGCTGGGGAACCTACGATCGTAACAAAGTGATCGCGCCACGTTCGTTATTCAGCGTTTGGTTGATCATGCCGCGGCGAATCGCGGCGAGCGGGTTTTTGTCGCCGGTTTGCAAGCACCCTCGCAATCGATCCCCCAACAAGGTCTGCGTGGCACCATCGATTCGCATACCTTGGTTGTAGGCTAACAACGTTTCCCCAGGCAATAACGAGAACGAATTCAAAGTGGGACTCGCGGTAATGTGACTCCCCAACGGTTCGCTGCGGCCATCGACCAGAGGCCGGTAACCGTACCGGCTGCAGACCATCGCCATGATATCGCCACAGGACGCGAAGCTTCCATCACCTGTTTCGGGATCGATCTGCATGTACAGCATCGACATCAATTGGTCACCGGCGTTGGTGTGCCATAGCGTGTCGTTGATCCGCTGAAGCATTTGAGCGGCCGAGTGACGGTAGTGGCTATGGGCTGTGATTGCGGTTCGCACGACCACCGTTTGCAGGGCTCCGCGAAGGGTGCTGTCCACCGACTCGGCCATGGCCATCATCAACGTTCCATCGGGAAGCACATCCCAGGTATGGAACCCGGTTGCCCACGATTGAGGCGATTCGATCATGCCGTCGGCAAACCATCCGTCGGCAATGCGACTGCCGGCCGGTAGACTCAGGTGTTGCCATTCGCTGAGGTCGCGAATGGAGGAAGTGCTGGCAAGTTGTGGGCTCGAGGTGCGATCGCTCGCCGCGTGGGAAAGTTCGGCCGCCAAATGCGAGGCCGCCAAGCGTCCCAGCGCCGCTTCCGCTTTGCCAAACGCACGGATGTCGTCACTAAAAAGCCAAAGCGTTCCAATCGGCACGCCATCGTGATTAATCGAAGCGCAAATGCCGCCCGTGAACGGCTCGGGACTGTTCCATGTATCGATGTCGCCGGCCATGAAGTGGTCAGCGGTAACAACGCCTTGCACCATCGCTTCGAGATCACCACGGCTGCCGCGCAACTCACGCGGCGGGTCCTCTAATCGGCTGGCCGGCAAGCCGAATACCGAACGAGCCTTCAACAATTGTGTGTCGTCATCCAACAGATACATCGCCGCCGCTCGACAATTCACCGCTTCACAAGCGTCGGCGAGGATCGTTTCGATTTTGTCGGCAAGTTTCGATTGCGACTCTGCACCGGGAACAATCGAGGCACGCGTGGCCAGCTCCATCTCTTGGCGACGGAGCGATTCACGCGACCGATTGAGTTGCTCAGCCAACATCGCGGCCGATTCTGCTAACCGCATCGCGCTCGACTTGGTGACCGTCGGTGAGGCTTCGCTCGGGTCGGAAACCGCCATCGTGTTCACACTGGGCAATAGCTCGATCGAGCTGCCAACGCGTCGACGCGAATTGTCGAGCCGCCATCCGGTGGCATCGCCAAAGGCATGCCAGAAATGGGAGACCGCGTCGCCCGAGGGATCGAGATCAGGTGCCGCTTTCGAAGCAGGACCTTTGTGAATGCGCAAGTAGTTGGGAATCGTCTTAGTCACGCTGATCAATGCTCTGGAGGGAATGGGATCGCTAAATAAACCGGTTGGCGATCCATGCCAGAGAGATGTTTATGCAGGGGGGGCGAGGCAACGTTATCCATCGCTGCCACTAGAGAGAAGATCGGCAACGCCGCAGGCATTCGCTAAGCGGAATGATCGACAAGGATTGCGAAAATTACCAAGACGCCCGTACATCCTGGATCATGCGAAACATCCTCATCACCCGAGTAAGCGTCCCACGCGTTTGCGGCCGATGCATTTGCGGCCGATGGGCGGAGTGCCAGTGCGTTGTCGCGCTGAGAAGTCGAGTCCGAAGCGAAAACGAAAAAAGCCAAGGCAACAACAGGGTGTCACCTTGGCTTTTTAGATTAGATCGAAGTGCGGTTTAGCCCCGCCGCCAGAGAGACGAGCGTGTCTTAACCGTCACTCGTGTCTTAGTAGTCATCGTCGCTGAGCACGAATTCTTTCCAAGGCACGCTGCTGCTTTTGCCACGTGGGGTCAACAGTGCTTGGTAGACGCGGTAGTCGATGCTTGCCGTGATGAACCGAGTCCCACCGTCGGCCATCCCCGCGTTCACACCATCGGTGTGAGCCGAAGAGGGACGAGCAAGGTCAGCAGGAGCGGATGTCAATTCAAGGTTGTAAATATCGCCACTGTTTATTTTGTGCACAGGATCCACAGCACCCGGGGCACCCGCTGCGTTCCAGCCACTTCCAGGTGCGGTACCGTTGTTCGGGTCCTCGTAGTGCCAAACCATCCCTTGGTAGTAACGGGAGTTGGTTGGGTAACCAATCTCAGTGCCGGACGTTGGAATCAGCGTTCCAGCGGTGGTGAAACCGGGTAGGTGCCAAGGCATGGCTTGGACGTTCTCGGAGAACAGCATCGTATTGCCTTGACCATCTTTGAAATCGTCCAATCGTACCGCAGGCCCCGTTGCAGTACCGTCGATATACTTCGCGTTGAAAGCGCCATTCGCCCTATCTTGGGAGGTGCTGAAACTGATTAAATCAGGGTCTGATGAGCTCGCTCCAGGCAAGACAGGCGTACCATTGTTGGAAACATAGCTGTTGCTGCCTAGACTCGACTCCGAGTTTGGATCGCTTGGGCATTGCATGATGGCAAGATTCGGAGCGGCTTTCTCGTTCCAATCGCCAGCGGCATTCAAAACGGGATAGCGGTCTTGGCTCCATTGTTCGTAGGTCGGTTGGCCATCCAGAAACGGTAGAAGCGAAACGGCCCAAGTGCCGATTTTGCGATGTCCGTCAACGTTCGCGCCCGACTCAGACGAAGGATCGGGGCCGGTAACGAACGTACCGAAGTCGTTGATGTAGCCGGGCAATTCACCTTTGGCGTTTTCGAACTGGATCGCCGCGAGCGCCAAGTTCTTCAATTGCGTACTGCACTGATTGCGACGCGCCGCCTCTCGTGCTGCGTTGACTGCGGGAAGTAACAATCCCATTAAAATTCCGATGATGGTGATGACCACCAATAGCTCAACCAACGTAAATCCGATTCGTTGACGCTTCATGTCGCGCTCCGTAAGACAAGACTGAGAGATAGGGGAGTATACGAACGAGGTTCGTGTGTGTGAGAGATTGGAAAGCCTTCACGCTCACGATTATCACCCGTTCACTGCCCAAGTGCAAACCCGTCTTGCGTCGCAAAGGCAATTATTTTCACCACTTACCGCTCATGACGCGGCTTAACGGCGCGATCGCGGTGGACGCAGCACCATCACGCAGTCACACAGAGCTACAGCCAACTACCCCGAAAAAGGCGTCGTCACGCTAGTTTTTCCGGCCCCTTGGATTACTTTAGGACGTTAGGGTCGTTTTCGCCTCCTTTGGTGAGCCAAAACACCGATCGGGGGATCCCCCTAAGCCTCGAAACCATGCCGCTCGCGGCGCGACAGGATTAACGCGTCAAATATTGTTCGATTCTTGCTAGCGTGTACTGGCCACTTTGGCATTTGGCTAGCGATTTGTCGCCATTGCCTGCGACGGATGCCGTGTGGTCATTGGGGGGGGGGGGCGGGGCGAGCCTCTCGCACGGCAGGCGCACGTCCAATCTCGTCTTCTTTGCCTCGATCGAGTGTTTTTCATCGTGGCAGGGCGCGAACCCAACCAACGCGAAATCGGATCACTCCACTCCCAAGCGTCAATTTCCCAGCAAATCCCCCCCACAGCGTCAGCGAAGGACCGAATCAAGATCCACTATCCCTCGCTGACGCGTCGGGTTATGAACCGTGTTGCAGAAAGAAATCAACTGCCCGATGAATGATCCGGGGCTCACGCCGCGTGCCTGACTACGGTTTCGCATTACTCCACTTCCACTACAGACCTGACCGTTGATCTATCTGGACTTTAATCGCACGACGCCTCTCGCCCCTTCGGTGCTAGAAGCGATGCAGCCTTATTGGGCTACTCACTTCATGCTGCCAGGGCAAGAGCACACACACGCCCACGCGGTCGGTGAAGCACTCGAACAGGCCCGGGAATCGGTTGCGGGCATGGTCGGTTGCGATCCCTTTGAAATCGTTTTCACAGGGGGAGGCACCGAAGCGAACAACCTCGCGATCCGCGGCCAATTGTCCTCAGCCCACCCGCAACGGGTACAACCCGCTGGCAACGGCCATCCTGCTCTCTCCCGCCCCCCAAGGGCGAATTCGGCTGGCAACTCGACCGCAAACGCGGCGGGGCATGTGCTGGTTAGCGAACTCGAGCACGACTCCGTCATCGGAGCCGCTTCGTCACTGCAAACGTCAGGAATCGAAATGGAGATGATTCCATGCCAGCCCAACGGGATCATTGACCCCGCGACGGTCCAAGCGATACTCCGCCCGAACACCCGCTTGGTCTGCTTGCAATTGGCCAACCCTGTCCTGGGAACACTCCAGCGCGTGCGTGAAGTGGCCGACCTTTGTCACAACCGGGGGGTGTCCGTTCACTGCGATGCGACCCAAGCGTTTGGAAAGCTGCCGGTCGATGTTTCCCAGTTGCGCGCCGACACCGTTTCGATCAGCGGTCACAAGTTCTACGGCCCTAAGGGAAGCGGAGCGCTCTACGTTCGCCGTGGATTGCATCTCGCTCCGATTGGTTATGGCGAGCCTCGCGAAATGGGACTGCGACCAGGCGCCGAAAACATTCCCGCATGGATTGGATTGGGAGCCGCCGCCTACCTAGCAAGCCGCTGCGAAAGCGAGGTGGGGGACAATTATTCGGAGCTAAGCGATCGACTCATTAACGGACTACGATCCACCCTTAGTGAAGAGCCCATTTTACTCGCCCAACACTCGCCGCGAATCGCCAATACGATGGCGATTGAAATGCCCTGCGATGCGGTGCGGATCCAAAAAGCGGCCCGCGAATTGGTCTTTGCGACAGCCCAGTCGTCCGCGCCTCCCGACGAGATGACGCGCTCATTGAAAGCGATCGGAAGGACCGAAACCCAAATTCGCCGCACCCTACGGATCTCCCTCGGATGGACCACTTCGCGAGACCAAATTGACCTCGTTGTTAGCCGGATCGCTGAGGCTTGTGACAGCGTGCTGACGCGCTGAAACAGACCACACTCCCCAGATGCTAGCATGCCAGTGGGCACAACGCACCACCCACGCCGGGGTCCTCGAGGTCGTGAATCGCTCGCCGGCGCCGCCTTTTCTCACGCCGCCTTTCGCAGCATCTCAAACGGAAAGATTGCTGGCCGATCGAGTCGCCCCTATCGCCCCCAGGATCACATCGGGCCGGATCACAGCCCAGCGGAAAACGGCAATTGGCGAGCCCGCAGCGCCCCCCTCTCTTGGAGCACCGCCTACTGACTGGCCTGGACCGGACACCCCTCTCCCAAGCCGCTTTCGTTGGGAAGCCGCAGCTAACGACCGCCCGCGATCCACGTGACTTAGCCCAAGAAGGCCCAGCCCGCCTACTCCTTCTGAATCCCGGTAACCCGCGGACGGCAAGCACCACGAGACTCACCTTTTGGCTCTTGACCTAGGAGCCAGAGAGCCTAGGGATAGCCGACGCCGCCAACACCCCCTCTTCTGGCTAAACTTCCAACGACGCGGATTCTGATCCGCGACTCCCGCGTCGCGCAGCCCCCATCGATGGGAGTCCCTCTCCTTGGGAAAAAATGCTTACAATTCGACAAAAAACTTAATCCATCGGAAAACATCGCAAAAACCGTGAATAAAACGTTCCCTCCTCGGCGAATCCGCCTTGCCTGCTTTAGTGGACACTTAGCGAATGCACTCAGGCGCCATGCCCACTTTTCGCGCACCCCGTCGCTGCCCCGGGTTTGGCAGCTGTGCACTCAAATTAGGCAGAGGGCTAGCAATGGGCCTAAGTTCTTTTGAAAGCATAGGTTCCGAAGCAGCGTTTGACTGGGTGTGAGGATAGCGGCACAACACCCACACGACGTGCCGACCACGGCACAGCCTAGGAAAGGAAGATCCTGACGATGAGCCAAACCGACCCCAACGCCCAGCTTCGATATGCTAGCGATCCATCACCAGAACAGGCCGACGCCATTGCCCCCCGATTGGATATCGCTCCATTGAATGTCAACGTCCCTGAAGAACTCAAGGGCAAGGAAGTATTGCGTGTCGCCCAAGAGGCGTTCGCCAAGACCGGCAGCTGGGTAGTGTTCTACCGCGAGATGCTGGGCGTCGATGGGGTGGTTCGCAAGCTGTTCAGCGACGCGGATAGCATGCGTGAATTTGAGACCAGCGACGAGTTTGCTGAACTGCAAGAGATGGTGGCTGCGATGCGGAGCCAAGACCCCTCCAAAGGAGACTCGGCAGAGCCTGAGCGTATGATCACCATTCGGCTGCCAATGAGCCTGCATGACTCGCTGAAGTTGGAGAGCAGCGAAATGAATTTGAGCATCAACAAGCTGTGCATCAGCAAGTTGCTTCAGCCGGTTGCGGGGCGATTCGTCCCGCTTCAACAAGGTCGCCGTCGCGGTCGCCGCCCCGGCCCCCAAGGCCCCCGCAAGCAGGTCGAAGCGGCGATCCAAGCCCAGGCCGATGCGGTTGCTTCCCAGCCCACGGCACCTATCCAACAAGGGAACAATCCCACTCACTAAAGGCTACCGCGAAGCCTCTGCGCTGGGCTGGAATTCTCGTGGGTGAAGCACCCCGCTGGGGTGTCGAGGATCGCAGGCTGGGTTACCCGCAGCCGGTAGGCCGTTCGACTTGAGGGTGTAAAGTTTGAGCCTGCGGCGACGAGTTTTTAGCTTGCGGCAATGAGCACGGCGAAGGGCTCTTCGGACTCACCCCCTGGGCAAGGTCAGGGTCTGCAGCACGGAGGGGGATCGGAGCAAGGGTCCGCTTCGAATGAAGAAAATGCACCGGAGACGTGGGTGAATCGCGAGCGACCAAGGATGGTCGAGACAAGGCTCGTTTTCGCGGAACCGCTGGCGTCGCAGGACGCCAAACCTGGGCTAAGACTTCCAATGTGGGGGGGCGTCCTGTAGGCAATGGCGTGTACAGACGAATCCCATCGAGGGGTCTCGATTTTTTGAATCATGGGTCGGTCGCCAGAGAGTCGGGAGCGGCGAGTGCAAGCGACGCTGGGGTAAGAAACGCGACGTTCCCCAATGACCTTGGCTGGGCGATTTTCGATTTGCGGGTAAACTGCGGGGGTTGTTCATTTCTGATTTATATCCCCGTGCAGTGTGTTTCGAATTCCATGCTTACAGTGCCCCCTTTTGCTACCGCTCGCACTGAAATTGCGGGCCAGTCGATCGCCGAACTCGTGAAGTCCTTCGGGACCCCTTTATATGTCTACGACATTTCGGTCGTGGAACAGCGAATTTCTGATTTGGCCGCTTTTGATCGCATTCGCTACGCTCAGAAAGCGTGCGGCAATCTCGCGATTCTAGACCGAATGCGCCGCCAGGGTGTGGTCGTCGATGCGGTCAGTGCGGGGGAGATTCGCCGCGCCATCGCGGCGGGATTTTCCACCGATTCGAGCAAGCACGAGATCGTTTATACCGCCGACATTTTTGATCGCGAAGCACTCGATTTAGTCGTTGAGCATTCATTGGACGTCAATTGCGGTTCCCCGGACATGATCAGCCAATTGGGGGAGCGACGTCCTGGGGCGGAGGTCACCCTTCGGATTAACCCCGGTTTCGGTCATGGGCACAGTCAAAAAACCAATACCGGGGGCGAGCAGAGCAAGCACGGGATCTGGCACGAACAGATTGATGAATGTTTGCGTCGTGCGGATCAAGCGAGGATTACGATCACCGGCCTCCACATGCACATCGGTTCAGGAACCGACCTTGAGCATCTCAGCGAGGTGTGCGAAGCGATGGAGCGGACGGCGCTCTCGGTAGGGCGGACATTAAAGACGATCAGCGCAGGGGGCGGATTGCCGGTTCCCTACAAGAGCGATGAGACGTATGTCGATTTGGACAAGTATTTCCAACTGTGGGATGCAACCCGAAATCGGCTCAGCGAAACGTTCGGGCATCGGCTGGAACTTGAAATCGAGCCAGGCCGTTATTTAAGTGCCGAGAGCGGATCGTTGATCGCGGAGGTTCGCAGCGTGAAAAAGGCGGGAGCGAATGTCTTTGTCTTGGTCGATGCCGGATTCAACGATTTGGCTCGCCCGGTCATGTACGGCGCCTACCATCCGATTTCGGTCTGCGGCGCTCGAGGCGATGTTTCCACTCGAGAGCAATTGGACGTGATCATCGGCGGCCCACTCTGTGAATCGGGTGATATTTTTACGCAGCGTGAGGGAGGCTTTGTCGAAAGCCGCAAGTTGCCGATGCCGATGGTGGGCGACTATGTCGTCCTTGAGAACGCAGGGGCATACGGTTTTGTGATGGCGAGCAACTACAACAGCAAGACGCGCGCGGCGGAAGTGATGATTGAAAATGGCGAAGCGAAGCTGATTCGCCGTCGCGAAACCTTTGACGACCTGATTCGCGGCGAAGTGATTCCTGAGTAACCCTTTTCGATCGAACGTCCCGAGCCCCGTGCCCCCCCTGTGTCCCCCGTTAACTTCACGTCTCTCTAACTCCGGTTCACCATCATGCAAACGGCTCCTTTCTCGCCAGCCCAGCTTCGTGAAAGTGTCATCGCGGTTCCTCCGTTGGCACGCGACGACTCGTTGAAGATTGATCGTGCTGAAAACGCAAAATTGATCAAGCATCTTGAAGCGGGTGGGATTCGCTCGTTGTTGTATGGTGGCAACGCGGTCTTCTATCACGTCCGCTTAGCGGAATATGAATCGCTGCTGCAAATGCTGGCTGACGAGACGGCGGACGACACGGTGGTGGTCCCATCGCTGGGCCCCGCATACGGCTTTGCGATGGATCAAGTCGAGGTGCTCCGGCAATTTGATTTCCCAACCGCCATGCTGTTACCCGCTCGCGATATCGTGGACCAAGCTGGGATCGCGTCTGCGGTGCGGCGGATCGCCGAATCTTACGGTAAACCGTTGGTGCTGTATTTAAAGTTCGATCGCTGGCTCGATGTGGATTTGATCCGCAAACTGGAGAGCGATGGCGTGATTTCTTGGGTCAAGTACGCGGTGGTCCGCCAGGACCCTGCGCAAGACGACTATCTAAACGAATTGTTGGACACTTTTCCTGCCGAGCGGATCATCAGCGGCATCGGTGAGCAACCGGCGATCGTGCATGTGCGAGATTTCGGCGTTGCGGGATTCACCAGCGGATGCGTTTGCGTGGCCCCAGCAAAATCGATGGAGATGATGCGAGCGATTCAAAGCGGCGATTTTGAGACCGCGGAGTCCATTCGCAAGTGGTTTGAACCACTCGAGGATCTTCGCAACGAGATCAATCCGATCCGTGTTCTGCATCACGCGGTCACTGGTGCAGGCATATGCAACACCGGCCCACTACTGCCGATGCTAAGCGAGCTGAGCGCAGATCAGATCGCTAAAATCGCCCGCGTGGCAAAGCAGATGGTGTAGCGGATAAGGCCGTTTTGACGACGCCGGCCAGCAGCACCGTTCACAGCCCAATATCGCTAACGAATCGATCGCCACTTACGCGATCACGATGAAGTTGATCCCTCGTACATGCACATCGCCGCTGTGAATCAGCGTGTCCACGGTATCGAGCCCGACGGTGTCCACTTCATTGGATGCCGCAATGTGAACTTGATACGCTCCAGTGTGCTCGAACGAATCAAATTTGAAATTTCCCGCACGATCGGTCACCGTCGTATCCACCACATCGCCGCCGGCGTTAAGCAACTCGACCGTGACCCCTTCGACGGGCACACATGGACGTAAATAGTCGAACGGATGGCTACCGTATCGTGGCAAACCTTTGTCGCTTGAATTCGCCGTGGCTGGATTCGCGGCGGACGGATACACGGCGGACGGATACGTGGCCGGTGAATGAGACACGACCGTACCCGCGATCGAGGGGTTAAAGAAGAACACATTCTCTTGCATGGAATGGACGTTCGTGTTCCGCTGGATGACATCCGCCAACGTCGTGTTTTCGATCTCACGAAGCTCACGCCCCGAGAGCGTGTTCTCGTAATAAAAGCGATCCCCGTTACGAATCCGCTCGAATTGGTCGACGATGATCGCCGATGCGGTTTCACCGAGCGAGCTGCCTTCCGCGTGGTCTTCGCCCAACAATCCAACCCACAAGTCGATGTTGTTGACGTTGCCGTATAGCGTTTCAAGCTTGACTTGCAACTCGGTGTCGCTGGTGATCTCGGCGAACGATTCGTAGGCCTCCAAACCATAGGCGGTGCGAACGGAGTTGAAGTCCGCCAGCCCATGATCGCGGCCACGTTGGATGTTCAGCGACACGAGATCGAGTCCACCAGCACCTGGAATTCCGAACAAGAAGTTACGCAAACTATCGACGACTTCCATATCGACTTCTTGCGACATGCTTGAGGCCCCCGCCTTCAAGATCGAATCGATACCGGTTTCTTCGAGTAGGGTGGGATTAAAGAAGGCGTGGGATAGCAAGACAGCGTCGCGAACTTCGAGCCCATCGTTACCAACAAAATCAACCTTGTCTCTGACCGCGCTGTGGCCAAAGCGGAACGCTGCGGTAGAAAATTCGTTTGCAACCGACGGGTCAACGCTCGCATCGTAGAACTCGTAGTCGGAGATGGCATTGTCCCCAAGCAGGGCAGGCAGAAATTCGTTGTAGGTGATCGACTGGAGCTCCGCGACGACGATTACCCGAGCGGCTTGGAATATCTCCTCATCGCTTCGAGCAGGATTTTTGTGTGCGATTTCGTCCGCCAATCGGTTGTGCTCGCGTAGGAACAGCGACTGCATCGCTGCGAGCCAGAGGCTTTCCGCGGCTCGAATATCGCCCGCTTGGACATTGCCCTGCTCGTCCAAGGGTAACAAGCCCTTGTCACTGATACGCATTCGGCCTCCGCTGAACTCTCGCAGCAAATCGGCCGTCGCTTGATCGCTTCCATAAATCTGGGAACCGTCAATCCAAGCGGTGACCGCATTCACTTGCTCGGACGGATGGCTCGTCGAAGTGCCCGTATCTTCAGCGACCAGGGATCGGGCCATCGAGATCACTTTTTCTCCGCTGCCATGAAGATCAAAAAAGGGGTCGCCGGTAGGAACGACAATGTCAAACGATTCCGCATCGTCGCCCTCTTGCATAAGCGAAAGGTCCATATCATGGTCGATAAATTGGCCCCATATAAAGACGAAACCACTCAGTTTACGCTCGCTGACGGTGCCGTTAGGATCGGCGGCCGTAAGCGTGTTACTGATCTCGCGAGCACTGGGCCGATCGGCGCCCGCCGGCTTGGAGATACCGTCGGCATAAGCGGCGTCAGCAATCCGCATCAAGGGCGTATTGACGGCACCAAAATTAGGGTTGTCCAGATTGTTGTGGGTTCCATCAACCGTACGGACTTCATCGGGGAAGTTCGTTGTCGGATCGTGGGGAGCGTGATTCGGCAAATGCCATCGGATCATTCGGTTGATCACCATCAGCGCATCGATCGCAGTGTAGCGGCCATCGTTGTTCACGTCCGGCATCGTACCACGCTCGTTCACGTTGCCATTAATCCCTTCATAATGGCGTTGGCGATGCATTTCGTTGATGACCGTCAAGGCATCAACAGCCGAGACGACCCCATCATTATTGACATCCTCGGGCATGAGGTCGTTGTGAAACGGATTAGCGGCGAGAAGGTGACGCGTTTCCAGCGATTCCGCGCGCAAACGCCGACTCGGCAGGCCCCGGCGACGCTTATTGCTTGACGAAGATTGCAGGAGATGGAACCAACGATTCAGAAAGTGAGTCAAGGCAATACCCTCCAGAAGAACCGGCACGATGAAAAACGCGTGAAGCGAAGGCCAGACACCATCATGGGGTATCCGCACGCCACCCTGCGGTGAAATTTCACAAAAAAACTAGGATTTTTTCGCGATCGCTATCAGAGCGAGCCCAACGAAAACCCTCTTTCATCCAGCCAGGCAACCCAGATCACCGTTGGTCACCACGCAAGTCCCGCACAACTGGGACATCGATCACAGGAGCGTTAACGGAGAATTGAAAATCGGCGCCCGGAAATTTCCCTGAAATCGATGGCACAGAAGACACGTCGCACGGTCCCGATCAAGTCAAACGACGGCGCCGGGGCTTGAACGGCTTTGCCTCGCTATGCCAAACACTTCCGCAGAGGCCAAACACGTCCGAAGAGACCGTAGGATCCATCCCAACGCTTGGGATGGATTCAACCCGGTGTTTGAACAGCGGCCCGACGAAGAGGGGGCCGCATGAAGGCGTGTGAAACGGGTGGCAAGACATCTCACCCGCAAACAACGTCAGGAGCCGCGACGTCGCGTCAGCGCCAAAACGCCGAACGCGATCATCCGGCTAGGCACCGACGACAAACGAATTCCTGTGGAAACGGGCCGACGATTTACAAAGACGATGCAAGCACACGAGCGACGTCGTGACTTGCATCGGTCCCCAGCCCCACAGGGCACGTTTTTTTAAGCGATCCCTTAGCGAGCCACTGCGAGGTTTTGCTTCTTCAGCCCATCGATGTATTGATGAGCGATGTTCAAGACTTCGCGATTGTAGAAGTAGTCACGATAGATCTCTTGGGCTCCCACTTCCGCCTCGAGCTCTTTCTCTTCTTCTTCTTTCTGAGCGTCTAGCTCTTTACGACGAGCCATAAACTCGTCTTCCTTCAAGGAGATCGAGGCTTGCTCCTTTTGACGAACATACAACTCGATCCGCTGGAGCAACTCCGTGAACTCTTTATCTTGGGCGATTCGGCCCATCGAGTCGCTTCGCAATTGGCCGATCAAATCGGCTGGGACCATATTGTAGTTATCATGCTTTGCAGGCTTAACGCGGTCGTTTGGCAGGGCGAATTTCAAGTCACCTTCCGCCACATCCATTTTCGCTGTGATGCTTGGCAACACGATGTCCGCTGCAACGCCGGCCAACTGAGTGCTTTCGCCATCGGGCAGGTAGAATTGTTGCAAGGTGACCTTCAGCGCACCGTAGTTTTCACGGTTGTTGCGGAACAATTGTTGTCCCAGGTCCATCAAGGTTTGGACGGTGCCTTTGCCATGAGAGGTAGGATCACCGACGACGATACCGCGATGGTAATCCTTGATCGCCCCGGCGAAAATTTCGCTCGCACTGGCGCTAAATTTACTGGTCATTACGACGAGCGGCCCGTCCCACGCGGTGCCACGATCTTCGTCATCGTATTGTTGCACCGAGCCGTCCGCGTTCTTGACTTGCACGACCGGACCGCGATCGATGAACAATCCGGTCAAGTTGATCGCTTCAGTCAGACTTCCGCCCCCGTTGGTGCTGAGGTCAAGGACGATCCCATCGATTCCTTGAGCTTTGAAGTCGTCGATGATTCGCAACACGTCACGCGTGCTGCTGCGGAAATCTCGTTTGTTGTTCTTCGCGCCTTCCATATCCATGTAAAAACTAGGAAGCGTGATGTAACCGATCTTTCGCGTCTGCTCAGGGGCGCCGGGGATTTGATGCTCGATGACCTTGCCGCGTGCCGCAGACTCGTCGAGCTCGATCCGGGCTCGCACGATTTGATGGATTTCGACATTTCCAGCGCCGCCGGGTCTGACCCCCAAACGCACGATGCTGCCAGCTTTTCCGCGGATCAAACCGACCACGTCGTTTAATGGCATTTCGACGATGTCGACCATTGGCCCTTCGGCGTCTTGCCCCACCGAGACGATCACGTCGTCGGGTTTGAGCTTGCCATGCTTGGCGGCGGCTCCACCAGGAATCACGCGTGAGACAACGGTGTTGCCATCTTTCTCTCGCAATTGAGCACCGATTCCATCAAGGCTCAATCGCATGATCATGTCGAATTCGTCCAGCGAGTTGGGCGACATGTAAGTCGAGTGAGGATCGTATGCGGTGGTCACCGAAGTGAGGTACATTTCCAACAACGCGTCGCTATTGGTATCGCGCCAACGACGATCGTAGCGAAGGTAGCGTCGACGCAGCAAATCGCGTGCTTCGTCCCCCTCCTTGCCTTCGTCCTTCAAATCCAACAGAGCGTACTTGATCTGGCGACGCCAGCGGTCCTGGGATTCGGTGGCGTCCTTGGCGTACGTGGTCGCTTCAGGATCGATGATGATTTGTTCGTCTTTCTCGAAGTCGAATTCGCCGTCCAACAATTCAAGTGCAACGGTAACTCGCTGGTCGACTCGCTCAATGAAACGTCCGAAGACCTCGTAAGCGAACGACAAGTCGCCCGCTTGGACCATGTCGTCGATCCTCAAAGCATTGCGTTGGAATTGATCAATGTCGCTTTGCAAGAAGTACAACTTCATGGGGTCGAGCGACTTGAGGAACAAGTTCAGCGACCGCTGGCTGATGGTGTCGTTTAATCGTTGGCTGGAAATATGATTTCGGGGCATCAATGTCGCGATCAAGCGAGCGACCATGCTGTCCTTGGGCGTCGGCGTCGCAAGCTTCAACGGGCCGAGATTGACCGTCGCCGCCCCCTCCTTGATCGCTTGCACCGCAGGAGCCTCGGTCACCGCTTGTGCAAAGGACACTTCCGCAGCGAGGACCACAACAAGCAACGCCGAACACGACTTCAACCACGTCGAGAAGCGGGGCGTATGTTTCGCACGACGAGGATGATGGGCATCCACGCTGCTTTCACTCAATGCGCTGAAGCCGCTCACAGTGCGGTAGGCGGTAGAAAAACGGCAATCCATAGTGGTTTCCTGAGGAAGTTATCTGTTGCGTGTTTCGACTTGCGAAAACGTGGATAGCGGCTGGACGCTCCCGGGACAGGATATCGCGCCCGTCAAGAGCCGCTAATGTCGCCCAAAACGTTTGGCTCGAGTCGCAGAGTGATCCTAGGAAAGAGCGCGACTTCGGGCAACGTCGGTTTTCTCGCCTATTTTACCCGGTCGGCTTGCATTTGCGGGCGCTGCGGGGCAAGAATCCTTCAAGATTGGGGCGTTACCAGCTCCTTGAGGAGAAGGCTGTGTTGCTCCCATACCCCGTAATCGTTAGCAAATTGGCCTCCATCCTGCTCTGCGCCAGGAGGCTGCGTCCCAGCCGGAAACGCAGCGTCGTCCTCCCCCCTGGTGTGTGCTCGCCGCAGCGGAGAATCCAATATTCCAAATGGCCTCGGGGGGCGCTGCTCCGCCAATGGCCGGGAAACCGCAATCAATGGGAGCTTTTACCAGAAAGACGCAGCCGTCCGCCCCAAGCAGGGTGGGACTATCTACCAACCACTGGGACTAACGACCTACCACAATGCATCCCAATGAGGGATGACGGCTCCGGTGATTTGCCATAGCGTCTCGCCCGATCATCAAATAAACGTAGCCTCAAACGATGCACGCGAGAGAGCAAGGCAGCCCTAATGGCTCACACGAACGCGAGTGGGGGGGCTCAGTCCTTGTACTGAACTTTGCCCGTGCCGCCGGTAATCCGTCCGATCGGTTGGCATTGAATCCCGCACTCTTCCATCTGAGCTTGAATGCTAGCCGCATAAAAATCACTGACCACGGCGATCATCCCGATTCCCATATTGAAAATACGCCGCATTTCGGCCGTTTCAATACCGCCCGTTTTTTGCAGCCAATTGAAGATCGGGTGTGGTTCCCAGCTCGTCGGATCGATCTCGGCGTCGACATTTTTTGGCAAAATACGGTCGAGATTCTCTTCGATTCCGCCCCCTGTGATGTGGGCCAAACCATGCAAGACCTGCTTCACTCGGTAATGCGTCTGGATTTTCCGAATCGCCTGTGTGTAGATCCGAGTGGGATTCAAACAGACATCGGCGAGCGTTTGGCCATTGAACGCGTCGGGCGTCGCGTCCCAGCCGAAGCCCGCATCGGTGATGACCTTCCGAACCAGGCTGAATCCGTTGCTGTGCAGCCCGGTCGAGGCGAGTCCGAGCACCACGTCTCCTTCGGCGATTTGTTTTCCGTCAATCAATTTTTTACGATCGACGACCCCGACGGCAAATCCAGCCAAATCGTAGTCTTCGGTCGAATACATGTCGGGCATGATTGCGGTTTCGCCCCCCAACAATGCGAGATCACCCTCGACACATCCGTCGCTGATGCCTTGCACGATTTGCTCTAAACGAGCCGGATCGTCGCGTCCCATCGCCACATAATCGAGGAAAAACAGCGGTTCGCCGCCGGTGCAGAGCAGGTCGTTGACGCACATTGCGACCAAATCGATCCCCACCGTGCTGTGCCGCCCCGTCTGCTGAGCAATCTTCAACTTGGTGCCGACGCCATCGGTGCCGCTAACCAAAATGGGCTCCTGATAATTGCGAGCAAACAATTTGCCGGCAAAATCGAGTCGGAATAAGCCCGCGAAGCCTCCGTCACTGGGAATCACTCGAGGACTAAAGGTGCGATGCATCAAGCGGGGCAGTCGCCGCATCGATTCGGCGTAGACATCGAGATCAACGCCAGCGTCTTTGTAGGTTGCAGCCATCAGTTTGGGATAAAATTCGGTTTGGCGGACTGGATAGTTTGGCAGACTAGATAGCGGTGGAGCGGCCGAGTTCACTTCGGTCTGTGCACATCATGACGCCCCGAAGCCAAACTTGGTAGCGGTGGGGTGTTTCTCGTAGCTGACGCTCCAATCGCTCCTCCGAACGGTGCGGTGCTCCGACAATCCCTCCCTTTTTCCCCCCCGCGGCTTGGCTGGCCCCAAGGTTTGACAGGCCCCCACAGTTTGGCTGGCCCCCGCGGCTCGGGTGGGCCCACGTTTTTGGCTGGCCCGACGGATTGGCAAAATTCCCGTCTACCGCCGAAGTCGCTCGATTTGATACAGACCATCCAATCGTCCCATTGCGCAGGCAAGTCGACATGGCCCCCAGCCCTTCAGAGGGGCGGCGTTGTGGGCCATCTTTCGCCATTCAATCCACCGGCCAGCTTGATTCCACTATTTCCCAGCCGACTGACACGCTACATCCTGATTGAGATCTTGAAGATCTTTATCGTGGCGTTGATCGCATTGACGCTGATGATCTTGATGATCGGCGTTGGACGCGAGTTGTTGCGGCGTGGATTAGGGGTGGTTGCGATCGTTCAATTGCTGCCGTTCATCGTCCCGATCTCGTTGCAATTCGCGTTTCCTGCGACGGCCCTGTTTTCGGTTTGCTGTGTCTACGGGCGAATGGCGGCCGACGGTGAGGTTTCGACGGTAAAGGCCTCTGGGATTTCACCACTAAAATTGTTACAGCCCGCGCTGATTTTTGCGGCCTTGTTAAGTCCGGTGGCGGTGGGCGTTTCGGATCTCGCGGTGTCCTGGGGACGACCGGGGATGAACCGGGTCGTATTGATGTCGGTCGAGGACATTGCCTACCGCGTCTTGCGGGCTCAGCATTCGTTCACGTCGGATCATGGTTTTTCGATTCACGTTCGTGATGTCGAGGGGCAAACGTTAGTGCATCCGACCGTCACGGTTCACAACCATGGCAGCGAAGGTCCGATGAAATTGACGGCTCGCGAAGGTCGACTTCAACTCGACGCGGAAACGTACAACCTGATTTTGCATGTGACCGATAGTCAAGTGGAATCGGGGAACGGCATCCAAGGCATCGTTCCGGGGGAGACCGAGTTTAAAATCCCCTTAGCGGCGGCGATGATGGAAAAGGGCTCTGACGAACTATCGCCGAGTTGGTTGTCACTCGGCGTCATCCGCAGTGAGCGACTGCAACAAGACGCAAGGACGCATGCGGCTGCGGGCCAGTTGGCCGCTCACGTTGGCTTTTCCATTCTGACCTCGCGGCCCGAAGAAATTGCTGGGGGCATGGGCATGCACATCGAAAGCTTAGTGCGAAACAGCCACCATCGGTTGACACGACTTCACGTAGAACCTTGGCGTCGTTGGGCCGAGGGTTTCACTTGCTTCTTTTTCGTCTTCGTCGGTGCACCGCTGGCGATGATTGCGCGCACAAGCGATTACTGGACCACGTTCGGAATCTGTTTCTTGCCGATCCTGTTGGTTTACTACCCCTTGTTCATCTTTGGGCTCGAACAAGCCAAGGATGCGACGATTCCACCCTACGGCGTCTGGATTGGCAACGCGGTCTTAGCCATGATTGGGACGGCATTGATTGCCCGTGTCCGCCGCTACTAAGCACATCGGCAATCAGGGCGAATGCTGGGCTAGCGCATTTTCATCTTTGATGTAGCTACCGTCGCGTTCGCGGTGGACCACGTTCTGGCGAACGCAGCTACTTTTCATTTCGGTCTAGCCGCTCGAGCGGTGCAAGGATCTGCTGCTTGCACAATGCTTGGAACTGATACCGTCGGCATGATCCACAGGATGACTTGCAATTGATGCGGGAATTCAACGGGATCATCTCAATTGAAAGCTAGCTTTGCTGGGGCGACCACGGTTCTCGGAACCGTGTTTTTGACAAGAGTCTAGCAATTAAACGCAGGATTTAAGATGTCGTCGAGAGAGTTTGTCGACCATTACGAAGTGTTGGAAGTCAGCCCCAATGCCAGTTTCGCAACCGTCGAGCGTGTCTTTCGCTACTTAGCGAAAAAGCATCACCCCGACCTTACCGCGGACAGCGACCCGAATCTTTTCACCAAGCTTGTCGAAGCCTTTGAAACGCTGCGGGATCCTCATTCACGTGCCGCCTACGATCGCTCGTATGAACGAGAGAAGCAAGCACAAGCCCAGCTCGTTGGCAGTGCGAATGCTGCGGGCGACGATTGCATCGAGCGTTACAAGTTATTGTCGGTGATGTACGCCCAACGCAAACGAAATTTCAAGAAACCAGGCATCGGTTTGGGTACCTTGGAAAACATGGTTCCATTTCCACCGGAAACGGTTGCCTTCCACCTTTGGTACTTTCGCGAAAAAGGCTGGATTGGTCGGGAAGAGAGCGGCCAGCTTTCGATCTCGGCAGCAGGGGTTGATCAAATTGAATCGATGAACCAAGCCGCCGTGACTTCACATTTGCGTTTGGAGCATAGCCCCGAACGCATTTCGGTCATGCAATCAGCGTGAGACGGCGGGGCCTGAGGGGCTACAGGAAATTGCCAGTCGTGTGTGGATTCGTTTCCGAGCGGAGCGTCAGCGCCGCCCCTGCTTTGGAGTCCTTGATTTTCAATCTCATTCAAACATGAGGTTGCGGTCGTTCGAAGCCCCATGAGGCGGCCATCGCATCCGCCGCTTCTTCGATGTCCGTGATCTCACCCCAACCGCCATTGCGAAGATAGGCATGAGCAAATTCGTGCGCGATCACGTACCATGCAAACGGTTCCGGTGCATCGGCAAGCTTTAGTCGAAGCACGACACAGCGACTGGTATCTCCAGTATGTCCGGGCGGGGGCATCAAAAACGACCACCCCACGCCGGGCTTGTAATTATCGATCGTGACCTGGAAACGGTGGTCATTTAGAAAATCTTGCTGCACCTCGGCGGGCAATCGCTCGAGCACATAAATCACCCGTCGCTGCAAACGGGGGTGTTCCGTAAAGGGGGCAAGGTAGGCGGCGAAACGCATGAATCAATCGGTCTTCGTTTTGAACCCATGACGGCAGATTGGAGCATTGCGTACGCTGCAAGCTAAAACGCCATTCTATCACAGGCTTGCAATAACCGAATAGGATCTCCCCCCGCCACATCCTCGGTCGCCCCTTGGTGCACAGGAGGTCACGTGGTTTTATCAGCCACAACTGCTTCCCCCGCCCAGCGGGCGCTGAAAGGACTGATTTTGCACGTCCTCACTCTAACACTCCGAACCCCACCGCGCGGCTTGCAGTCGAGGCAACCGTTGCTTTCGTAGTCGATCGCTCGCAACCTCTCCTCAAACAAGCCGATGTAAGGAGAATGCTCCAGCGTCAGACGTTTCCTACGTTCCCGGTGGAAAGAAATACATGTATGAGCGGCTGAACACGATCCGTCCTTTCGCGATGTTCACGTCAGTGGCATATTTGAGTTGTCCGTCGATATGCTCCTGCGTGAAATGCGTTTCCGCATCCGCCGGCGACCGAAATTGATTTTCCTCGGTGCGGTTCGCAATGATAACGGTCCCTTCCCCGAATGCGGAAAACTCGCTGCGGCAAGACATACGGAAAATGGAACCGTCCGCCGGCATAGGTTCTCCGAAGCCAAGCTATGTTAATCGCACAATCAACGCCAGTTTGTCTTCGCACAACGGGATTACCGCAGTGGTCGGCACGCCCCTCTTTTTTCAATGCAGATGCTGGTGGCGTAGGTTGAAGTACGTTACGTCTCGAATCGTCATCGGAAAGAGAAGGAAGAACGAATCGTTGGAAATGGACCTCGAAAAAGTCGTAGCAAAACGGGACAAAACTCTTCAATGACTGGGCGATACCCCAGTCCCGTTCTTCATTACGTGAGTAGCGTCCCGATGGCTTTCGCTGAAATCGGCAGGTCGCTAGTCGCCATGAGGCGGTCCATTTCATCCATCCACGATGGCAAGAAAAAACGTTTCTCTAAAAATCCTGCACACGGGATCTTTAGCAAGATCCACTACGCCAACAACTCTTTGACGACGTGATGCGCTTCGACGCCGGTCAGTTTGACATTCAAACCGCGAAAATTAACACTGAGCCGTTGATGATCGAGGCCTAAGCAGTGCAGGATCGTGGCTTGGATGTCGTGCACGTGCACCGGCCGCTCGGTAATGTTGAACCCAAGTTCATCGGTCGCGCCGAGCGTGACTCCTGGTTTGATGCCGCCTCCGGAAAACCACATGGTGAACGCTTGCGGGTGATGGTCACGCCCCATGCTTCGCCCCAACGCGGCACTCGATTCGACCATCGGAGTTCGTCCAAACTCGCCGCCCCAAACGACGAGCGTCTCGTCCAACAATCCCCGCTGTTTCAAATCCTGGATCAACGCGGCGCATCCTTGATCGGTCGCGGCACATTGCGACGTCAAACCGCCCGCCACGTTGCTATGATGATCCCATCCCGAGTGGTAAACCTGGATAAAACGAACGCCCCGCTCCGCCAGACGGCGGGCGAGTAGGCAATGGTTGGCAAACGATTTCGACGCATTGCCCGGCTCGGCACCATACATCGCAAGTGTCTCGGCCGACTCGCTTTGAAAATCCATCAACTCAGGAGCTCGCGTTTGCATTCGATACGCCATCTCGTACGAACGGATCCTGGTTTCGATCTCGGGATCGAACACCACCGATTGGCGTTTCTGATTCATCTTACGAATCAGATCGAGCGAGTCACGCTGCGCCTGCGTGTCGAAACCGGCTGGATTGGTGACATTCAAAATCGGGTCACCCGACTCACGAAAGGGAACACCCTGATGTGAGCTTGGCAAAAACCCACTGCTCCACATCGCCGCCCCGCCACTCAGGCTGCCGCCACTCTTTAAAACCACAAACGAGGGCAGATCGTTTGCTTCGCTGCCAAGTCCATAGCTCAACCAAGCTCCCATGCTCGGTCGCCCCGGCAGTTGATTGCCGGTGTTGAATAACAGCTGCGCCGGCGCGTGATTAAACAAATCGGTCGTGCAAGATTTCACCAACGAAATGTCATCAACGACTTTGGACAAGAATGGTAAACGATCCGAAAGCTCGACTCCGCTCTCGCCATACTTGGCAAACGGGAACTGCGGCCCCAGCACGGCCGCATCGGGTTGGATGAACGCGTAACGTTGATTGCCGATCACCGAGGGTGGGATCGGTTGCCCGGCAAGCTCCGCAAGCTTGGGCTTGTTGTCAAACAGATCAAGCTGGCTGGGTGCGCCGGCCATAAACAAAAAGATCACCCGCTTTGCTTTGGCGGGAAAGTGAGTCGGCCGCACGGCACTGGATTGCGACTGGACGTCTGGCCCCGCAAATGCATCACTCGCTCCGCCCGCGATCAGCGACGCGAGTGCCATTTTGCCCAGTCCGACACCACAATCTTGGAAAAAGTGGCGGCGGGTTGGATCCGGTAGTAAGGGATTATTCATGGCTTTTACCATTTGAGGCCGAGCGGTATTGTGGCTCGAAAAAAGGGACCCAATGATCGATCAGGGCCGCGTGACGGCTTCGTCTAAGTTCATGATCACACGGGCGACCATCGACCAAGCGGCGATGTCGGAGGTGGCGTTTTTGTCACCACCAATCTCGGACGCAACAAGACGTCCCGCATCAAGACGTTGCTTTTGGGCGTCGAAGTACGCGGTTAACAACTCCACTTCGTCGGTCGTGGGAGGCCGCGTCAGTATTTGTCGAAACATCGATGTTGCGATCTCCGCAGGCGAATCACTTCCAACTTCGCTGGCGTGTTTCGCTACCGTCCGATTCGCCAACGCCCGGGCCATCTCTAAATACATCTCATCATTCAAAACCGTCAATGCTTGCAGCGGAGTGTTGCTGCGGTTGCGTTGCGGAATACATTCTTCGCCAGTCGGCGCATCAAAAACAGTGTAGGCCGCAAACGCCGCGGTTCGCTTTTTGAACGTATAGATCGAACGGCGAAAACGATCGGCGTCCTTAGCGGTGTTCCATTCAAAATTGCCATACGCCAACCCTGTCACACTCGGAGGTTGCGGCGGAAACACGCCTGGACCGTACATTTTTTCCGACAGCAATCCCGATCCCCGCAGCATCATGTCGCGAACCGTTTCTCCGTTGACTCGGTAACGCGCACCACGGGCAAGCAGCCGGTTATCGGGATCCCTTTGAACAAGGGCCGCGGTCCCTTTGGAATCTTGGCGATAGGTGTCGCTCATCACAATCAACCTGTGCAACCCTTTGATGGACCAACCGTTTTCAATGAGTTGGACGCTCAACCAATCGAGCAATTCAGGATGCGTGGGCGGTTCGGATTGGACGCCAAAGTCATCATTGGATCGCACCAAGCCAGCGCCGAACAACGACCGCCAAGCTCGGTTGACAGTCACCCGGGCGACCAAAGGATTGACGTCACTGACGAGCCAGCGGGCCAACTCGAGTCGATTTTCCGGCGAGTGGTCCTCGTCGTCGACGAAAACACTCAGCATCCCCGGACGCACCTGTTCCCGTGGACTGAGGTACTCGCCGCGATGGTGACGAAACGTGGGTCGAGGATGGTCCGCCGGACGCTCTTGCATCACCAACGTCGTCGTAGGCTCTGGCATCTTCGCTCGTAATGCATCGATCGGTTTGCGTGCCTCGGCCAATAGCGGAGTCGTTCGTAGGAACTCTCGCCGCAGCATCTCACTTTGCTCCTTATCGTCCTCCGACGAGGCGAGAATCGTTTCGGCGGCCTCGGACAATTGGCTCGCAACCGCCCCTGGCTTACGGGTGATCGCAAAGCGAAAACGACCTAGACTGGCGACATAATGGCGTTCAAAAAGCAACCGGATGCGAAGATCGCCGGGCGTTTCAATGGGCTGTTGCAGGTTCATCACCAACTGCAACCGCTCGCCTTTGTGGTTCCCGGGTTGCCAGCCCGTCGATCCATCCCCGTCGAAAACGTTATCGGCACGAACTTTAGGATCGCCGTCGTTGGTCATATTGTAGGTGTGCGAGACCTCGCCGAAACTCAACGGGTCATTGCCGAGCGTCGCATTCAATTCGCTCACGAAGAAATCGCCCTTGCGACCTTCGTAGAACGCCAAACCGGGGCCTCGCTCGGGTAACCGATCGTCCGTCAGTGCTTCGAGCCGAATGGCGGTGATCGGCAAATCGCTTTGCTGAATCGCAAACGTCAACTCGTACTGGTCACGCTTGGTGGCATCACCGCTGGCGAAAACACTGCCGTCATCGAGTGGCTCGAGTCGCGGCAAGTTGGATTTCATCTCGGTCGGCGTGATCACTTGCCATGGCGTCGCGACCGATTCTTGACGGCGGATCCATTTGGCGAATTCACGTTCGAAAGTCGCTGATTTATCTTCGCCGACCGGAAAGGCGTCCGCCAACTGGGATTCGAGCCGCTCAATTTGAGCAAGCGTTTCACTTCGCTGTTGTTCTCGTTTGGGATCAGGGATCGCAAAGTCGGGTTCGTCGGCATTGTTCAACAGCGCCATCAACCGAAAGTAATCGGTGTGCGTGATCGGATCGAACTTGTGCGTATGGCACTGCGCACAACCGGTGGTCAAACCGAGCCAGACGATGCCGGTCGTTGCCACGCGATCGACCATGGCGAGGTAACGATACTCAAGCGGGTCGATACCGCCTTCTTCATTGAGCATCGTGTTGCGGTGGAACCCGGTCGCAATCAAATCATCAGGATTTTTGCCTGGCAATCGATCGCCAGCCAGCTGCGCGATCGAAAACTCGTCGTAGGGCATGTCCTCGTTGATCGCCCGGATCACCCAATCGCGATAAGGCCAAATCGAGCGCTCGCGATCTTTCTCGTAGCCATTGGTGTCGGCGTAACGAGCGAGATCCAACCAAGGCAGCGCCCAGTGTTCACCATAGCGAGGTGATTGCAGAAGTTCGTCGACGAGTGCTTCGTAGGCATGCGGATCGTTGGAGGCCACGAACGCATCGGCTTGTTCTGGCGTCGGCGGCAATCCGATCAAGTCGATGTACAAGCGGCGGACCAGCGTCATCGGGTCGGCCTCGGGCGAAGGCGAAATCCCTTCACGATTCAATTGGTCCAGTACAAACGCGTCGATCGCGTTTCTTCCCCAATCGGGTTGCGAAACGGTCGTCACGCCACGCCGCGATGGCACGGTGGGCCGCGTCGGCGGGGTAAAGGCCCAGTGCTTGTCGTACTTCGCTCCGCTTTGAACCCAATCGCGAAGCAGCTTTTTCTGTTCGGGCTTTAGCGTCCCTGCGTGCGGCGGTGGCATGACCTCGTCTTCGTCCGAAGAGAACAACCGCCGCACCAATTCGCTGGCGTCCGGATCGCCGGGTTGGATCACCCCGTGTTCGATTGCGGCTTCGTCGATATCGAGTCGCAAATCGGCTTCGCGATGCACTTCGTCGGGTCCGTGACAGGCAAAACATTGCGAAGCCAGCACGGGACGGACGTCTCGATTGAACGAGAGTTCATCCTCCGCGTTCAAACGAGCCGGGGCACTAAAGGCGCTGCTAACCAGGACCAGCAGGACGCCGTGAATCAGGTGCGGAGAGGGTGGGTGCGTCATGCATGTATGATAGTCGATGCCAAACGGCGCGTCGCCCTGAGGCGGTCTGGCCAGACGGGTACCGATCGCCCAATGCCATCGACTTTGTTTTTTTGTAGCGGTGCGGCGCATTCCGTCTGGCCTATTTCGAACATTTGACTCGCAACCGCCGGGCGGCGTACGCCGTACCGCCTCGCGGCGTCGCTCGCATTGGCCGCTCGCCAGCAAGCAGGGCGATTTGGTATCCTTGCAGTTACCTTCAAAGTGTCACTCCAATTTCCCCGCATTCTGTTGAGCTTTCGCATTGTCTACCACGGAATCCACCCCCCACGTGATTGACGAAGATCCTGGATTGGTCGTCGGTGGCCACCAATTGAAAAGCCGCTTGATCGTGGGCACCGGCCGCTACGACTCGATGCCACAAATGCGGGATTCGCTAATGGCCTCGGGCAGCGATTGCGTAACGGTGGCCGTTCGACGCGAGAAGCTTTACGATCGCATGGGTCAAAACATTCTCGATTTCCTCGATCTCGACCGGTATATCTTGCTCCCCAACACGGCCGGTTGCTACACCGCAAAGGATGCAATTCGGGCTGCAAAACTGGGGCGTGAAATCCTGCGATCTCTGGATAATGCGGGTTCCGATTGGGTCAAATTGGAAGTGCTCGGCGACAGCAAAACGTTGTTGCCGGATCCTTCGCAAACGCTGGCCGCGTGTGAGGAATTGACCAAAGAAGGATTCAAAGTCCTCTGCTACACGAGCGATTGCCCGGTCACGGCCCAGCGGTTGAAAGCGGTCGGGGCGGCCAGTGTGATGCCGGCGGGCAGTCCGATCGGCAGCGGCCAAGGACTGCTCAATCCGAACAACTTGCGAATCATCTTGGAATATTTAAAGGAAGACGATCCCGATTATCCCGTGATCATCGACGCGGGGGTGGGAACGGCAAGCGATGTTAGCGAAGCGTTCGAGTTGGGAGCCGACGGCGTGTTGTTGAACACGGCCATCGCGCATGCACGCGATCCGATTCGCATGGCTCGAGCAATGAAGCATGCCTCGCTCGCAGGTCGTGACGCTTATTTGTCAGGCCGCATTCCGAAGCGACTTTACGGCACCGCCAGCAGTCCCGAAGAAGGTGTCATTAGCACGCGTCCCTACGGATCCGCCCCGCTGAGCGGTAAGTAAGCGGAAACGTCCGTCTTGCGTAGGCCGGCTACGTATTTACCCTCCCGTGTGCGGGAGGGTCGGACGTGATAGCGGCCGGGGAGGGTCGATTGCACTGTGTTTGCACGATCCACTTCTAACACACACCGAGACCCCACCCAGAGCTTGTTGCCGCTCGCTTGTACCTCCCCAAAACAAGTTTCGGGGGAGGTGAAGTCCGCATGCGTGCAATGTCGCCCGCCGGATCTGGTCGTTGGTTTCCTCACGTTTCTCGCTGGCGATTACCGTGAAGTGTCAATCAACTCGTGCAATCGCGGGTCCAACAACGTGTCGGCGATCAAGATCACTTCGCCGAACGATTGACCTTGGGTGTGCTCGCTCGGCACGGCGACGGTTTGAGCTCCCGCGGCGATCGCCGCGGTACACCCATTGCCGCTGTCCTCGAGAACCAGCATGTTCGACCCGGCGATTTGCATTTTCTCAGCCGCCGTCAAGTACATCTCGGGGTGCGGTTTGCCATGAACGACATCATCGCCGGTCAACACAAAGGCAAGTTGATTCGCCCAGTCGAATTTCGGCAAAATCACATCGACAAATTTTCGCCGGCTACTCGTCGCTAGCCCAAACGGCAACCCCGATTTCTGTAGCGCGTCCATCCATTGGCTCAACCCAGGCATCGGGCGAAGTTGGTCGGCTAACAACACGCCATACAGCTCGTCGGATTCCTCGAGCAAGGCTGCGGGGGAATCCGTAAGTTGGTGCATCTCGATCATTTGCTCGACCGCCGAAACCCCGATCCGCCCCATCATGCGAGCTTGCAGCTCATTGCTGTAGCGATAGCCCCGCCGCTGCAGTAACGTATCGCCAACTTGCCAGTACAATCGTTCGGTATCAACCAGCAAGCCATCCATGTCCAGCGCTACTCCGCGAACCGGTTTTCGCGTCGCTGGCGGTGGGTTGTTTCGCGACTCGGAGCCCATGGTGTCTAGTTCCTTCATTGATCGTTTTCTCGTCGAGTGGTCTGTCAATCGTGACGGCGCGACCACACGCTCGCTGGGGAGTTCGTTCAGTGATCGCCGCGAGTTAAGTGCATCAGGACTGATCTCGGACAATCCCGATCGCTGGGCGGTCGAGTTGTATTTGCCCGTCGAACCCTCACGTCTGCGTGATTACCTGATCCGCCGAAACGAACTCAGCGATTCCCAGCAACATGCATTCGCCGAAGCCTTTGCCCAGGTGGAAAGCATACTCAATCAGAATAGCGCGGCGTACCATACCGAATTTTCAAAATGGTACTCCGCACTCGATCCCGACTCGGATCATCGCGATCCACCCTCGGAGGAAACGGATGCCGCCAAATCCCCAGACGCGTTGCCGGACCGCCATTGCCCGTCCCCCTCGATCCTTCCGACCATCGAACTGTGCGAGCGGATGTTGGTGGAAGCGGGTTACAGCCGTTTACAACAATCGGATATCGAAGCGTGTGTCGGGGTGGCGAGTCAGTGGGGAGTGCCGCTACACGTCGACTTCAGCCTGTTTGATCAACTTGTGGTCTATTCGCGTGGTGACATCGTGGGCACGCGTTTTCGCCGGCGACTTCGCACTCTGTACCAACGCGAACCGGTCGAAGTCCCGCTGTACCAACGGATGGTGGTGCTGTTCAAGTTGCACGACGACGATGTTTCGGAAGAGCGACTGTCGTCCAAGGGGTTGCATTTACGGATGTTCAAGAACATTCCCAAGCTAGATGTCGATATGTTGCTGCCGGGAGCAAAAGTCCGCATTAGTAAAGTGGACCATGCGAAAATCATTGTCCCAAGTCTCGGTGGCCTTTTGATGTCGCTGCGTAAATTGGGCCACTTCGTCGTTCTGTTTGCCGCCATCACGCTGTACTCTTCGATGATGTTGGCGGGATTGATCTTTGCCTCGATCGGCTACATCATCCGCAGTATCGTCAGCTACTTTCAAACCAAGAATCGCTATCTGTTGAACTTAGCTAAAAATCTGTACTACCAAAAACTCGATACCAACGCCGGGGTAGGGTACCGCTTGATCCAACAAGCACGTCAACAAAGTGAAGCCGAAGCGACCCTGGCATTGTACGGCATCCTGTCGAGCGACACGCCGCTGAGCGAACGCAAACTGCGACGTCATTGCGAACGAATGATGCGTGAAGCGGTCAATGTCGAAGTGGATTTTCAAGTCGAGCGGTCGTTGAAGATTTTGTCGCAAGCAGGCCTCGTCGAACAAGTCGACGGAGAGAACTGGGGCATGAAGACGCGAGGCTGCTGAGAGGCGTCGATTTTTCACACCAATCGGAATGCCCCCTCCCGTGCGCGGGAGGGTCGGGCGCGCTAGCAGCCGGGGAGGGGTGGTTGCACTGTGTTTGCACGATCCACTGCTACCCCATCGAGCCCCCACCCTGAGCTTGCTGCAGCTCGCTCTGACCGCCCTAAAACAAGTTTCGGGGAGGTGATTTCGGGGAGGTGAAACGTCTTCAACGCCAAACAGGCGGCCCGGTCGCAGTGAGTAGTGAGTAGCACGTTCGTATTCGGCCGCGCCGCTAGGAAAGCTGCTCCCCTTTAACTCATCGCATGGGCGGCGGAGTGCGCCGGTGCTTCGGCAGCCCTATCTTCCGAGTCGTCCTCGATCCTCGACGACGGATCTGGATTGATTGATTTCTCCCCCTGACCGAACGATTCCTTGATGTCCATGAAGATGCGGAATAGTGTCGGCACAAAAATCAAGGTGAAAAGCGTCGAAACAAGCAGACCGCCTAACAAAACACTGCCCAAGCCGCGATAAAGCTCACTGCCGGAACCGGGGAACAACACCAACGGGCACAAGCCGAGGACAGTGGTCGCCGTCGTCATCAAGATCGGACGCACTCGCGTGCGGACGCTTTCGAGAATCGCGTCGCGCGAATTGAAGCCGTCGTCACGCATCAAATTGAGCGATTGATGCACGATCAAAATCGCGTTATTCACAACCGTCCCAATCAGGATCACAAACCCCAACATCGTTAACACATCAAGCGCTTGCGGCGGTAGTCCCTGCCAGTTCAAGTAAACGCTGAGCATCCGTAGTCCCAGGATCCCGCCGACCGCCCCAAGCGGAACACTCATGATGATCACGAACGGGTAAATCCAACTCTCAAACAGCGCCGCCATCAACAGATAGGTAATCAGCAACGCCAACAGCACGTTCCAGCGCAATGCCAACCATGTATCCCGCAGTTTGTCGGCGGTTCCCGACAGTGCAATTTGATAACCGCCATCGAGTTGCCCCGACGCACGAATCGGATCAATGATTTGGGTTTCAATTCGCTGCAATGCGTCCTCCAATGCCATCTCGGGCGGCGGAGAGACTTCGATCGTGATCGCCCGTTGACGCTCACGATGATTGATTTGCTCGGGACCGCTCGAGGAGACGATTTTGGCAAGTGAGTTGAGCGGAACCAAGCGACCACGCGGGGTCGCAATCGGTAACGACTCGAGATCTTGGATCGAGGTCGCTTGGTCGAAGCTTCCGACGATCGTCAAATCGATCTTATCACCGCCGACATAATAATCGCTGGCAAAGGCGCCATCGACCAAGGCGTTCACGGCGTAGCCCAAACTTGACGCGTTGACGCCCAATTGTTCGGTTTGGAACAAGTAGGGGATCACGTGCGTCTCGGGGTTGCTTAGGTCGAGACTTGGTACCGGTCTGGCTTGGGCATTCGGGATCACCGGTTCGCCCATCGCTCCCATCACTTGGCCGAGCACTCGGCCTCCCATCGCGACCAATTTCTCTAGGTCGGGCCCCGTAATTTCGACATCGATCGTGCGGCCCGCCGTCAACCCCTGTTCAAACAAACTCGATTGCTTGGCAATCACGAACGCGCCGGGTAATTTGGATCGCACACTTTGGATCAGAGGGATCAATTCACCACTTCGCTGCGGATCCAGCGAGCGAACGCCCAAGAAAACTTGCCGTCCGCGAGCGACGTAGAAAAAGTCAAAGATCGCTGGGTAGTCGAGATCGTTTGCCGCCGGGTCATCCGGGTCGATATCCCAATAGGGCTTCAAGTGCTCTTCAACGGTTTCGCCGAGTCTCGAAAGCTCATCCAAGTTGTATCCAGGCGGCGGCAAAATGATGCCGAACACCAAGTTGCGATTGCCGGTCGGCAAATATTCGACCTTCGGCCACAACGCGTAACTCAAACCTACCGTGGCAGCCAACAGCACCGCAATCAATGCCAACCGCCGCAGCAAACTCTGTTGGATCATTCGGTTCGCGCCGACCACCATCGAAACAAACAACGAGCTGATCCACAGAATCGGTTGGACGATCCTTTGCGACACGCGCTGCAGCCCCTGCGGCGCACGCCGAGTCTGCGACCTTGATTTCGATTGCTCAGGCCTCTCGGTGAGTAGCCGCGCCGTGACCGTAGGGATCAACGTGATGCTGACGATCAACGACAACCCAACCGCCGCACTAATGGCCAACGCGATGTCGCGAAACAATTGGCCCGCTTCTTCTTCGACAAACAAGACTGGCAAAAACACCGCCAACGTCGTCAGCGTCGAAGCCAACACGGCTCCCCACACCTCTTTGGTTCCGCGATACGCCGCGTCATACGGTGACCGCCCGTCCTGGTAATGACGATAGATATTTTCGAGCACCACCACAGCGTTATCGACCAACATGCCGACGGCGAACGCCATGCCCGCCAAACTGATCACGTTCAGCGAACGGCCCCATAGATTCAACAGCAAAAAGGTACCGATCACGCTAATCGGGATCGCCATCCCAACGACCAAAGCGCCACGAGCAAACCAGAACCCCGCCACCACAATCAACGCCAAGGTGATCAAACCGTACCATGGACTCAGCAGCATCGAAGCGACCGTGCTGGCGATAATCAACGGCACAAACACCAATGTCCGCACATTCAAGTGCAAAAACAGCATCAACACCAACATCGTCAGCGTTCCACCGACCACGATATTTTGATTGACCAATCCCACCGAAGCGTAGATGTATTCGGTTTCGTCATAGACCTGCAGCAGTTGCAATTTGCGGTCGCGCAGCAAATCGTCATTCAGTTCGTCGACGCCTTTTTTCAGTCCCTCCATGACGTCCAAAACATTCGCGCCGGTTTCTCGCAACGCATTGACGGCGATCGCGGATTCACCAAACCGGCGTACCAACCCATCGGGCTTTTTGAACCCCAATTTGACTTCGGCAACGTCGCTGACAAACACCGGCGCGCCATCGCGAATCGCCAACACTTGGGCTTTGACTTGATCCGCACTGCGAAATTGATTCAACGTGCGAACAACATAGCGCCGTTTGCCCTCCCAATAATCACCGCCCGAGGTGTCTTGGTTCTGATTGCGAAGCACACGACGCACGTCATCGATCGTCAAACTTCGTGCCGCCAAACGCTGGGGATCGATGATGACTTGCATTTCGTCGGTCAAGCCACCGAGCACGTTGGCATTGGAAACCCCGTTGACTCGTTCGAATCGGGCTTCGATATAGTCTTCGGCGAAACGTCGCATTTCAGGGACATTCAAATCGGGCGGCAACAGCGGAGCGATGCCGGGATGTTCCTGGACAATTTTGCGCAAACGGAGCAAACGCAATCCAGGGTTTTCGCTGCGCAGCACCGGAGCGAGTGGCTCACGAAGTTCCGGATGGGTATCGGCGAACGCTTGAATTTCTGCGAGGCTCGGTTGCAACGAACTGAGGATGAACCAAGCAATCGGGCGGTCCGATGAATTGCTGGTCGAGATCACCGGTTGGTCGGCTTCTTCGGGATATTCACGAACCTGTTGCAATCGGCTGTTGACCTTCAACAGAGCCTCTTCCATGTTCGTGCCGACGTAGAACTCCAATGCGATCCGGCCACTGGAGTCCATCGACTCGCTGGTCATCTTGATGACGCCTTCGACACTCTTGAGCTGTTCTTCCTGCTCTTGAATGATTTCCCGCTCGACTTCTTGCGGGCTCGCCCCCGGCCAACGCGTTTCAATCGTCAACGTTGGCGTTTGTACCTCGGGGGTCAATTGCATCGGCATGCGAACCAATGCGATCACGCCAAACAGGATCAGCAGCAACGCACCGACGGCAACTTTCACCGGGTTACGGACACAGGTTTCAATGGGATGCATGCGTGGATCTTGATTTGGCTTAGCGAATGAAAGGGAGGAGCCACGGTGGACAACGCCGTGAGCTGATACAGAGCCAGTGACGGGCTCCGACGCGTTCTGCGACGCAATCCACTACTGGGGAGCTGCGTCTTGCTTGTTGGTGATCACAACCGCTTGCCCAGGACGGAGTCGTTCATTTCCTCGCGTGACCACCAAGTCGCCTGGATTCAATTGGCCGGGGACTTGAGAGTGGACCGCGACCCAGCTCCCCCGCGAAGGGCCGGTGATCACAGGCGTAAGCGTCGCTTTTCCATCGACAACTCGGTACAACGTCGGCGTCGATCCGCCCAGCTGGATGGCGTCTTTGGGGACGAGCAAGCGCGTTTGTCTTTCGCTCGTGGGCAACGTGACCCGAGCCAACATGCCGGGCATCAAGGGGTGTCGAGACTCCACCGCCGGATTGGCCACGCGAACACGCACCGGAAAGGTCCTCGCCAAGGGGTCGGCCAAAGGCACGATTTGATCAATCGTGCCTGCGAAGGTTTGGTCTGGAACCGCCTCGACCGAAACGATGACGTCATCGCCGGGGTGAACAAAACGAATACTGCCCTCGGGAACATAAACCTCGATTTCGACCGGATCGATCTCGATGATTTGCGCCACGGGGTTCCCTTGGCTCACCCACGCGCCCGCTTCGGTTAACTCACGAGAGACGAAGCCGCTATACGGTGATCGCAAGGTGTACTTGTTGCGTCGGTCGTTGAGCGATGCAATTTTTTGGACCTGCATTTCCACGCGTGCGGCCGCTTGGTCGATTTGTTCTTGGCGAGGCCCTTCGACGACCAACCGATAGGAGCTTTCGGTTTGCGCCATCGTCGCTGCCGCGACAAGTGCTGCGGCTTGATCGGATTCAAATTCGTCCACGGAGATCCCAGAGGCTTCGTTGAACAACCGCTTGGCTCGCTCGAGTTTGGCTTTCGCATATTCATTGTTGGCTTTTGCGACATCGCGTAACGCTTCGGCAAGGGCGATCTCCTCCACACGCGAACCGTTCTTTAATTCCGCCAACTCGGCTTCACGCAGGGCCAGTTCCGCTTCCGCCCCCGCGATCTCGATGCCGATCGTAGCCGTTCGCAATTGAGCTAGCGGCTGCCCTTCGCTAACCGCATCGCCCGCGTTGACCAAGTACTCCAAAACGCGGCCATCAACCGCACTGCCAATCGTGCTTTCTCGCCATGGTTTGACGTTGGCCACAAACGCTTGTTGAGAGGCGACCTCTTCTTCCATCACCGCCGCGACCACCACACTGGCGGGGCCCCCCTGAGCGAATAATGCATCACTCCAAGCGACGAGGAAGCTCGAAACCAACGCTGCGATCAAGGCGAAGCGAATCTGCCGGAGATACATCTGGATTAAGGGTAGAGGCGTCACGTTGATGGATCGCATTTGGGGGGGAGGAGGAAGGAAGGGGCAGCCAAGACGCGACCGCCGTCGCATTCATTTGCCTAATGGACGCTGGCAACCCTCGACACGAAGGGGCAACCCTCGACACGAAGGGGCAATCTCGACGCGAAGGGGCAATCTCGAGTCAGCGTGATCGACGTTCGCGAAAAGGGGGGGAGGCGACGCTGGTATTCGGCAATACCCCCCCATAATACGTCATGGGGACCTGCTTTTACAGCTGAGAATTGAAAATGAGCTGCAATTCCTGGCCAGCAAGCGAGTTGCGGATTTCCGTAATCGTCGCCGTGGGTGGGCGTCAAAGCAGGCCGCAGCCCCCCTGGGGTGCGACTCGTCGGCCCGGTTTCTCAACCGCTCACAGCGGACGGAGCTTCCGATGTTGGGCCGCGATGCATTGAGCGAAACTCGCGTTCGGCGAAGCAGGAAACACGCATGAAACTAGCAAGCAAAAAAAAACGGCTGCGAGGCACTCGAAAGTGTCTCACAGCCGCTTGTCATTAAACCCGCGAGAGAAGATGCACTCACGTTTCAGCAAACCCACATAAGCTGGAACGATTGTTACCCACTCAATTTTTCTAGCATCGGGTCGTCCACTCGGTTGACCCATGCCGGCATCATGATCCATCGACCGGATTGTGCTGATACTTCTAGTTGTTCGTGTTGTTTGGTCCGGAAAGAGCCAGTTTTGAGTCAAACCGTAACGATTATGCCGGTGGAGTGATTAAAACGCACGAAAACATACTTCTACAGGGGGTTCAAGCAACAACCACCGCACGGTTCAGCGACACAGCCCCCCCCAATGACGATTGCAATTTGCCGGAAACGTCAAGGCCGGTCCGCTTCGATTCGGTTCGTCCTGAGGTCGAAGATTTCATTTCCTGGAAACCGACGCGCGAGGCACCAGATTCGAGTTGCCTCGGTGGCCAATGGCGTGTCAAAGAACGCTTTTGGATCTAGACGCCGTAACGATTTTGCAAGCAGCGTCGATGGGTCTTCGCCAGCGTTGCTCGGGCCTGTTGTCCCGCCGCCTCGGCCTCGATAGCAATGCGATCGAGCAGTGTCGAAAAGCGATGAAACGAATCGACTCCGACATCCCAACCGGCATGCATCAGCCGTTCAAGCGACGTGCTAGGGTCTCTCGCATTGTTCGCCTGATCCATCCAATATTCAACCACCTGATGGCGACACGCTTGGGAGCTACTTCCCAGCAGGCTCGACAAATACTTTGACGCTTGAACCGTTTCGGGGGCAAGTTTCTGCAAGCGAGCGACGGAGAACTTGGCCGCTTCGTGTTGCATCCAATGGCTGTTCATGCGAACCGCTTGATCGGTAAAGCTCGAAGCGGTCGCCCCGCGCTCGTAGACGCCAATGGCACCGGCTCGATCATCGCGCCGTTCGATCGCATAGCCCAGCAGGTCCCAGGCCCATGCAAGTTGGCGGGTCGATTCCTGAGTGTGATCGATCACGGCCTTGCAGTGCCTCTCGACGGCGGACCAATCTTGAGTGCCGCGATCAAAGTCGCCCACGTTCAAATTGTCTTTGAGTAACCGCCATGCATCGGCCGGAATTCTCGAACCGTCAAACATCCAGGAAACACAATCGTTCCACGAGAGCCCAAGTTTGCTGGCGATTTTACTGTTGACTTGACTGGACCAAGGTTGGTGCATCGCATCCTGGACCAATTCACAACGAACGGCCTCAGTGGCAATGTCCTCGCGTAGCAAGATCTCGGCAGTTTCCTGCGGACTGGTTTGCTCGGCCAACAGTTCACGAATCGATTTGCTTTGATGTTCAAACGCCCAATGCACAAATGGGTCGTTGAGCGGGTCGAAATCTTGTTTGGGATTCTCGGCGGGAACGGCCAAACGACGACGGGGGCCTGGTAACCGCTCGACCACCGCTTCGAACACGATCGCATCGGCCAAGCGTTTCCCCCAGGGCATCCAATCTCCCCCACCGTGAAACCACTGGACCATTTCGCTCATCTGATTGTTTGCGTCCGCTCGCACGCAGACCCAATTGCCGGCGGAATCCGCTAGCACGGGCAACATATCGCAAGGCATCAAACCGGGCCAAATCTCATCGGCGGCATCCGACAGCAACGCAGCAGGCGAGATCGGCACCCGAAATTCGCCAGTCCCTTGGCGTTGCCAAATCTCACGATCGAACCAGTCAGCCAAATCAGGTGCCAACGTGCACTGATATCGCTCGGAGATCCGTTCAGACCACGGGGGCGGTTGGGAAACGACTTCAGACAATGGGGACCGAAAATTCAGGAGGACGCAGAGAGTGAAAGCAGAGAGTGACAATCAATGGATCGGTGGGAAACACCGCAGTGGCTCTGGGACAGACTAGGTTGTTTAGCCTACCGAATTTGCCACATCATCCACAAGAGGAGCGGTCCGCCACCCACGGCAATGAAGGCTCGTTAGGCTAAGCCGTTATCGCTTGCAACGGCAACCGTGATGTGCCAGCCCATTCCGAGTGTCGGTAACCCACCGTCAACACTTCCGTGCCCCGCGACGCGATTCACGCAGTCCCCCCCGCCAATGCTACACCGCCCCGTCACCCCAAACCAGCCCTGGCGGGGGGCACGAGGTGTCGACAATCGACTTTAATTTCTCAAAGGACAGGTCGACCCCCATTTCCGCTGTCCCCGGCTTGGCCGCGATTGCGCATTACCCTTTCGACAGGCCCTCCCCCCTTTCAATAGGCCCTCGCCTTTCAATAGGGCTAACTCATTCGACAGGCCCAACTCATTCGACAGGCCCAACTCAATTGTCAGGCCCGCCCACCACGAGACCCATCCCATGCTCCGCAAATCTGGACCGACCGAACTGCTGAATCAGAGGTTTCTCAGCACGCTGCTTTCGTGCAGTTTGACCACCTTCCTACTCGGTGGAGTGGCCACCTATTGGGCGGTCGCCAAGTGGTCGGCCCCGATCGTCTCGACGGAGGGTGCGGCCGCACGCCCCGCGGGCAAAGGCAAACCGCCCGCTCGAGCTCAGCTGGTCCGGGTGGGCACGATCCAGCGGCAATCCATCGTGCCGGTGAAAGCATTGGTGGGTGATTTGATCGCCGTTCGCAGTGCCACCATCGCCACCGAGGTCGCGGGCAAATTGGTGGCATTGCCAATTGATGAGGGGACCGAAGTGATCGCTGGCAAAACCCTGATCGCCCGCATCGATGACACGTGGACGAACTTGGAACGAGACAAAATCATGACTCAAATTGCGGAAAAGAAAGCGACGCTCGCATTTGAGACAACCGACCTGAAGCGTTACGAAGAATTGCTGGGGCAACGGGCGGTTTCGCTGAGTGAAGCCGAGCAGAAACGTTCACTCATCGAAGGACTCCAGGCCTCACTCGCCCAACTCAATGTCCTGCTCAAAGAGGCCAACGAGCGTATCTCACGACGTGAAATTTACGCTCCCTTCGACGGCAGCGTCATCGCCAAGCACACCGAGGTCGGTGAATACCTTCCGATCGGTAGCCCGATCGTCGAAATCATTTCAAACGGTCGAATTGACGCGCGAATGATGGTGCCTGAGAACTCATTGCCACTCCTAAGCACCGGCGACTCGGTGGATGTGGTCGTCGATAGCTTGGGGCTGGAACTCTCCGGAAAAGTCTTTTCGATCAACGCGCAAGGTTCTGTCGGCTCTCGTACATTCCCAGTGCGTGTGGAGTTGGATGATCGAAACGGCAAACTGTTGCCTGGAATGGGAGTCACGGTGTTTGTCCCCGTGATGCAAAAATCGACGGAATTACTTGTGCCTCGCGACGCGGTGCTGATGCAACCCGACGAGTCGACGGTGTGGATATTGGAACCTAAAGAGTCAACCGACGCCTCCAAAGCCCCGCCCGATGTGACCTCGGTTTCCAATGGAGGCACCCCGCATTCCCAACCGCAATGGGTTGCCCACCCCGTGCCGGTGCAGGTTTTGTCGCATACCCGCCAGTCGTACGCGATCACGTGTCAGCGCGAGGCGGATCGATCACGACTTGCGCCGGGTGTGCAGGTCGTCACCGAAGGTCTCGAACGCTTGGTCCCCGGTGCGCTGGTGCGCGTCGACTCGGATTCTTCGTCGCTAGAGTCGGTGCCCGGAGCGTATCGCACCGGACAACAACGCGTCGATCGATAAAGCGTCAACGACGCCGCGATCGTTTTTGCCACGTCCTGCCTGTCGTGGATTTTGTCATCGATCCTTGCTCAAGGAAAAATTTGACAAGGTTCCTTACTTCCCACCTCCTTACACGCACCACGCCGCACGCCTTATGGACCCGATCAAATTCGCTATCGAAAATCCGGTGAAGACCGCCGTTGGCGTGATCCTGGTGCTGCTCTTTGGCGTCATTGCACTGGCACGGATTCCCGTCCAATTGACTCCCGACGTGGATCGCCCCGTCATCACCGTTCGTACCAATTGGAGTGGCCGCAGTCCGGAGGAGATCGAAAAGTCGATCCTGCTCGAGCAAGAGGAGAAATTGAAGTCCGTGCAAGGGCTGTGGAAGATGACGTCGCTGGCGAGTTTGGGCACTGCGAGCATCACGTTGGAGTTCAACGTCGGCGCGTCTCCAGATCGAATCTTGCAAGAGGTATCAAACAAGATCGACGAGGTCCCCGCATATCCCGAGGACGTCGACCGACCGATCATCGATGTCGCCGACACGGCGGATGACAACGCGATTGCTTACCTATTATTACAAGCCGAAGACCCCCATTTCGAAGTTGCCACGTTTTATGACTACGCCGATCGTTTTCTAAAACCCAGCTTGGAACGAATCGAGGGCGTCGCTGAGATCGACATCAAGGGCGGTCGCCAACACCAAGTGCAAGTACGTTTCGACCCCAAAGCATTGGCCCAACGTGGGATCACGATTTCCGAATTGAATTCGGCATTGCGTCTAGACAACGTGAACGCTTCGGCCGGCGACATGGCGAACAGTCGTCAAGACGTGCGTTTTCGTGTACTCGGACAATACGATTCGCTCGAGCCCCTGCGTGACACGATTATCAAATTTGACGAGGGCGGCAGCCCGGTGCGTGTCGCCGACGTCGCAAATGTCGAACTCACGCTGGAAAAATCGGTCCACTTCGACCAATGCAAGGGACGCACGTCGATGACCGTCTTTGTTAAACGCAAAACGGGCAGCAACGTATTGGACATCATCGAGCAAGTCAAATTGGCGGTGGACGAAATGAACGCCGAAGGAGGCGTGCTACGAAGTTTCAAAAACGATCGCTACGGACTCCGACTGCGAATGGCGTTCGATGATTCACTCTACATCTACAGCGCGATTGGCTTGGTGCGAGAGAACTTGTGGATTGGCGGCGGTTTGGCGGTGCTAGTGTTGCTGTTGTTTTTACGCAGCCTGCGGTCGACGTTGATCATTGCGGTTTCGATTCCGATCTCGGTCATCGGCACGTTTGTCGTGATGTGGTTCGCGGATCGAAATTTGAACGTGATCTCGCTCGCCGGGCTTAGTTTTGCCGTCGGCATGGTCGTTGATAATGCGATCGTGGTCCTGGAGAACATCGACCGTCATTTGAAACTTGGCGCCAGCCCCGCCCGTGCGGCCTACGAAGGAACACGCGAAGTTTGGGGAGCGATATTGGCGTCGACATTGACGACGATCGCCGTGTTTGCGCCGGTGTTGACGGTGCAAGACGAAGCGGGACAACTGTTTTACGATCTGATTCTTGCCATCTGTGCCTCCGTCGCACTCTCGTTCGTTGTTTCGATCACGGTGATTCCCACCGCAGCGGCGTTGTTTTTGCGTCGCTCGGCGGAGCCTAGTCGCGTGGCCGGTTCGGTGGCTGGCTTGTTCGGCATTGCCCGAGTGTTTGGATGGCTCAGCGATCGGTGGGCCTCGTTGATCTATCTGTTGACGTACCGCAGTCTATCCAGTGCATGGCTCCGCATCATGCTGATCACACTGACGATGCTCGGCTCGGTTGGGATAAGTTTGATGTTGATGCCGCCGGCCAGTTACCTGCCCAACGGCAACAAGAACTTCACGTTCTGTCGCCTCTCGACACCCGCCGGTTATTCGTTGATGGAAAACTTTTATGTGGGACAACGCATTGAAAAAGAACTCGAGCCTTTTTGGCGTGCGACCAGCTCGGAAGAGGCCTCGCTCAATGGCCCCGTGATCGATCGGCGAACGGGCAAAGAGTATCACAACATTCCTGCCTTAAAAGAATTCTTCTTTGTCGTCGCCCGCGGCAGCGTGTTCATGATCGGGATTAGCCAAGACCCTAGCAATGTCGAACCGCTAGCGGCGGTCTTCAGCAAGGTCTTTGACGTGATCCCGGCCAGTAAAGGAGTGACGTCGCAAGCGTCGATCTTTGGCCGTGGGTCGGGAAGCTCCAACGCCGTGGATATCGAAGTCAGCAGCAACGACTTGGTTCGCTTAAAGGCAGCCTGCACTTACCTCGAAAAACGGTTGCAAGAGAGGTTTTCTAAATTCTCGGTTCGCTCGTCCCCCAGCAACTTCAACGAAGCGGGGCCGGAGCGGCAACTGCAGATCAAACAAGAAGTCGCCAAGCGGTTGAATATCAACGTCAGTGACTTGGCGCTCGCGGCGCGTTCGATGATCGACGGATCGTTTGTGGGTGACTTTGATTTCGCGGGCGACAATATCGACTTGATCCTGATTCGTGATCCCGCCGCGGAAATTTCCCCCGAACAGGTTGCCGAGCTGCCGATCGCCGTACGAGAAGCCAATGGCAAAGTCGTCATGGTGCCATTGGGACAGATTGCTAGTTTTGTTCCGACCGAAGCGTCGCAAGAGATTCGTCGGGTCGAACAGCAACGGGCGATCGCGCTGACGATCACTCCGCCTAACAACGTTGCACTAGAGCAAGCTCAAGCCACGATTCTCGAGGTTGTCGACCAAGCGCGAGCCGAAGGGCATTTGGGCGGCGATATCGCGGTGTCGTTGTCGGGCAATGCCGACCGTTTGTCCGAGGTCCGCGCATCGCTGATGGGACAATGGACCGGTTTGAATTGGGAATCGATCGGAAGTGTCTCGCTGAGTCGTTTTTTTCTGGCGTTGTTGATCACTTATCTGTTGATGACTGCGTTGTTTGAAAACTTCCTGTATCCGCTTGTCATCATGTTCACGGTACCGTTAGCAACGGTCGGCGGTTTTGTAGGATTGTGGTGCGTTCATCGCCAAGACGCCACTCAGCAACTCGACGTATTGACGATGCTCGGCTTTGTGATTTTGGTGGGCGTGGTAGTCAACAACGCGATTTTGATTGTGCATCAAGCACTAAACTATATGCGCGGCCACCACAGCGAAGCCGAAGGGGACGTCGCCCCCATGTCACCGCGTGAGGCGATTCGCGAATCGGTGCGAAGCCGGATGCGTCCGATCTTTATGACGACGTGCACCAGCGTGTTCGGCATGCTGCCGCTTGTCATCGCACCAGGCTCGGGAAGCGAACTCTATCGCGGTCTCGGTTCGATCGTTGTCGGTGGATTGTTTTTCTCGACGGTGTTTACACTGTTGGTCATTCCGTTGCTATTCAGTCTCGTGTTGGACTTGTCCTCGTGGTGGAAGCCACATCCCAACGACACCGTTTCGCCGTAGCCAAAGTTTCACGAAGTTGGCGATTCACGAGGTTGCCGTCCCCCACCCTCGTCAACGCTGATCAGAAATCGAACCCGTTCGATAAATTCCCGGCGGCATCGAACGACAAGGCCTCGAGTCCGCCGATCGGCTTTTGCTCAACCGCCTTGCTGACACCGCTGCCGCTATTCACGTCGTCCCAATACGCCTCGCTGCAGACCAGTTCGCTGAGATGCAGCGTGTCTCGGATCCAGATCCAGCGGAGTTGCTCGCGGTTTCGTTTTCCGACTTGTCCCATCGCCGCAACCAACGCCTCACGATCGGATTCAAAATGAATCGGCACGGCGCCCGCCGACGCATGCATGCTGGTCAAACAATTGATGCGAGTCTTGTCGTAATCGATTTTGTCGACGACCCGGCGGTGGCAAAATTCGGCCACGCCGATTCCCGCGGCATTGCCCGCCGTTTTTTCACTGAGATCTCGCACATAGATCTGTTTGACTTTGGGGAATTCGTTTTCCGCAGCAACCTTATCATTCCATTTGCGTCCCACCACGTTGGTATCCATTCCGGTGCCGCTAATCTCTTTTCCAATTCGGTCGACGATCAAGAGATCGACATCGTCAAACGGCAACCGCGGCATCCGCTCGCGCGCCATCGACAACAAACGGGGTTCGACCGAGAGAAACTCAGCCGCTTCAACTGCTTCCACATGCGATACTTGGTCAAACGCATCTTCGACAATCGCCAATCCGAGCGAAACCGGAGCGGCGGCGCAAATCATCGGCACGATTTCATTGGCCATCGAATCCAAGCAATAATCGGCATCCGCCATCGCATGATGATAGCGGATCGCTCCCTGATGTTTGCCCAAGCCGATCAACAGCATCTTAGCCAAACCACTTTCGTAGCGACCGGCCAAACGGGTGTGCGGTTTGATCCGATTGACGATCACGACGTGGTCCAACTGGGACGCAATTTTATCGAAGTGCACGTCAATCCCCGACCGTGACGCTCCGATCACGACCGTTTCCATGGAAGAACGAATCTCACAGCCCATCGCGGTTTCCTCGACCCCCAGCGAGCGCAGTAGCGCGGCTTGCCCTTCGGCCGTCGCACCACCATGGCTGCCCATTGCAGGGACAATCACAGGAACCGCACCAACGCGTTTCACAAAATCGACCAACGCCGAAACGATCGTGGGCAAGTCAGCAATCCCACGACTCCCCACTGCGATCGCGACGGATTCTCCAGACCGAAGTCGACTAGAGAATGTCGACGCTTGGATCGAACGATCGACCGATTGGCGAATATCGTCGACCGCCTGCGAGGCGAAAAACTGTTGCAACCGAAAGCATCGCGGTAATGCTGGATCAACATGGTGGTTCATTGCAATCGCAGCTCCAGTGGATTGAGTTTGACGTCGGGGCGAGCTCGTTTGAATTTTTCGAGCCGTGCCTCGGACACCCTCGTTTGCTGGACATCCAGTACTTCCAACTTCGAAAGCGACTCAATCATATCCATTGCCGCATCGGAAACTTGGGTTTTGGTGAGCCACAGGGTGCGTAGTTCCTGCAATCCTTTGATCGCTTCAATCACGTCATCATCGACTGCCGTAAAACTCAAGTCGATCTCTTCCAACTCAGAGGCCATCGCCAAGCGGGTGGCAATCCCATTGTCGACCGCGGTCGCCTCGAGGCTTAGTTGGGTGATCGAAGTGGCTTCTGAGATCAAGGCGTTCACCGCATCGGAGGTGATTTGTCTGTTTTTTGAAAGGTCGAGCCAATCGAGTTCTGGTAATGGAGGAAACGACTGCATGCCTTCGGGGGTGACTTCACAGGCGGCCAAACACAATCGTTTTGTTGTCGGGCTCGGCGGATTGCCTTTGAGATCCGAGTCACGGACGTTCAGAAAGGAACGCATTTGCTGCATCGTCGGTTGCGGTGCGGGAGACTCGGGATACGGAGATTCGATGCCGTACATCATCGCCAAACGATGGTAGATCCATTTTCGATTCTCGAGATTACCGCCATCGAGCAATTGATGCGTATGAGCAATCGCGTGTGCGTAATAACGAGCCAAGTCGGTGCGTTGCTGGGCGGCGAGTCGACCTTCGGGTTCGAGTTCCTGCAACGGCATGAAATCGCCGCCCACGTTCGTGCGGTAACGAGCGTATTGAAGCCGGGATGCGTCCCATCCTCCCACCGTTGCAATGCCATCGCCGATGCGTAGCGATTCAAAGTAACCTGCGATGCCTTCGATCAACCAAAACCCCGAACCTTCACCCGGCATGGTGTCGTTGGCCGATCGACTGCCTCGCCCTCGACTCGATCGCGTCGCTTCGCGGAACAATTGGTGAACCAATTCGTGTCGTCGCGTCGCTTCGGTTTCCTCGTGACCCGCGAACAAAAACGTGGTGCGGTTCTCGTCGCTATAAAAGCCCGTGGAGCGTTCGATCCCAGGGATCTGTTTAGAAAGCGTGGCGGCGTATTCATTGCCGTCGCGAAACAAAACCACTCTCATTTTCTGACGAGTCGCAAGTCGCGACGTCGACTTTGCGAGATGATCCGCGATCGAAGTGCCGCGACGCCAATCCGCAAACGCGATTGCGACTTGTGCGTTGCCTTCCCACAGCGGGAAAAACATTTGCGTCCAAACCCAATAACACTGTTCAAGATCCTCGGCCACACGCCGAGTATCCTCGTCCGACGCACGACTGTAGATCGAAAAGTGCGGCGATTCATATTGTTGGTAACTTCCACGCTGCCACCGCAACCACGTCGGGGCGGAGCGACCGCGAATGCTGCGAACTTCAATCACTCCGTCCAGCGGCAGTCCCAGAAAGCGACGCACCCCACGGTTGGCGGGATCCGATGCATGCGTTTGCCAAAGCTCTCGGTAGGCACGCCAAGCATGCTCGGTTCCGGTCGTCGGAGCGTTGGCCGGTTGAGCCCCGGCGTCCCCCCTCGCATCGGCCATCGCGGCATCAGCAAAGGAGGCGTCTGAGAACGCCGATGGTTTGACCCCCGGGTGCCCCGTCGCGAGTGCCACCGCCAACGTCGTTCGATCTGCTGCGAATCCCCGATTCGCAGCGCCCCCCCAAGCCACCGTCACGATGGTCAGACACGCTAATGCGAGGGGCAGCGATGGAGCGACGAATCCCGATTTCCTCGAAATCGTCAGCGGGTAAACGTCGACACAGTGAAGCTGTGAGCGGGATCGCAAGGCAGAGAATGAAAATCGGTGCACCGTATTCGCCATCTTAATTTGAATCCATTAAACTGTATTCCCACTTGGCCATCCCGACCTGGCCTCAATTCCCGTTTGCCCTCACCGACGTTCGCCTCACTCGAACCTCGCGTCGGACTCGATTTCACCACGCTTTGGGACTTATCCACATGGCTCGCCACTCGATGCAATCGAACTCGACCCGCGATTCCGTTCGCTTCCGTGCGCCGATCGCGGTTGTCTTCATCCTACTCGGATGGGTGCTTTCATTATGCGTGACAAACGACGGCAATGCAGCCGAACGCAACGTAATTTTCATCATCACCGATGACGAAAGCCCGACCTTGGGTTGCTACGGCGATGCGATTGCCAAGACACCCGCGATCGATGCGATTGCCGCGGACGGCGTGTTGTTTCGCAATGCGTTTGCCACCACGGCATCGTGTAGCGCTAGCCGAAGTGTGGTGATGAGCGGATTGCACAACCATCGTAACGGACAATTCGGCCACCAACACCACTATCACAAATTTGCTTCGTTTCATGACGTCGTGCGTTTGTCGCTACCCCAAGTGATGAAGAATGCCGGTTACCGTACCGGGCAAATTGGCAAGTACCACGTTGCACCCGAAGCGGTTTTTCATTTCGAAACCTACCTCAAAGGCAATTCACGCAACGCGGTCGAAATGGCGGACGCGAGTCGCGATTTCATTACCGATTTGAGCGACGATCGGCCTTTCTTTCTGTACTTTGCCACCTCCGACCCACATCGCGGCGGGGGGGTGGACGAAACGAGCCATTTGGAACTGAAACCCAATCGGTTCGGCAACAAAGCAAAACGAGGTGCGTACCCTGGCGTCGAAGAGGTTTTCTACGACCCCAAGGACGTGGTCGTGCCCGCGTTTTTGCCTGACACGCCGGAGACGCGTGAGGAGTTGGCTCAGTACTACCAATCGTGTTCACGAATCGACCAGGGGGTGGCCCGCTTGGTCGAAATCCTGAAGGCCAACGATCTTTACGACAAAACGATGATCGTCTTCACCTCCGATCACGGGATGGCGTTCGCCGGTGGCAAAACCACGGTCTACGAAGGCGGTTTGCGAGTCCCTTTTGTTGTACGCGATCCGTACCAAAGCGTGCGTGGTGTCGAGTCCGAAGCGCTCCTTAGCCACGTCGACATCACTCCATCGATTTTGGATTTCGCGGACGGATTGAACCGGAAAACCAATGCTCCCAAAAATCCTATCAATGTGAAAAAGTTTTGGGCCGAGCGTGACGAAGCGATCATGGATAATCGAAACGGGGGCCAGGCGTTCGATTCCTACCATGGCAAATCGTGGCTGCATCTATTGGCTAATCCAAGCGAACCGCATCATGAAACGATCTTTGCATCGCACACGTTTCACGAAATCCAAATGTATTACCCAATGCGAGTGGTTCGCGACAAGCATTACAAATTGATTTGGAACATCGCGCATCCGTTGCCCTACCCGTTTGCATCGGATTTGTGGGCGGCAAGCAGTTGGCAAGCACAGTGGAAACAAGGTCCCGATGCGGTGTACGGCAATAAAACGGTGGACGGCTATATCCATCGTCCTGAATTTGAACTCTATGACATTGCCGCGGACCCCAACGAGATGAGCAATCTTGCCGAAAGCGAAGGGCACCAAGATATCTTGGACCGCTACAAAGCCAAGTTAAAGTCGATGCAGAAAGAGCTGCAGGACCCTTGGATCATGAAATGGGATTACGAATAGAACGAGAGGGTGCCCACGCAGAGGTTTTCATTGCGTCGACCGATCGTGGCAACTATCCTAACCACAGACGCTTTTCTTCGTTCCTCGTGTAGTTTGCCATCTATCGATGATCTATTTCATTCTCTGGGTCGTCTTTCTCGCCGTCGTTATCTTGGCGGTCCCCATTGTTTCGCTCCTGGGAAACCGTAAATCGCGGGCGCCCAAAGCGGACACCGACCCCGCTGCGGTCGCAGAAGAGAGTGAAGAGCAAGCGTTTGGCGAGAACGAAGGGTTTGTTGCCGAAGAAGAAGCGGCCGAGGTGCCTGCGGACGATGGATTCGGCAGCGGCGAACCGGTGATGACCGGCGATGATGCACTCGAAGGCTTCGATGAACTGAAGTAGGTGGGGGCGTCAGTGGATTCGGTAGAGCGGCCCCGGCGCGGGACCACCCGCTCGAATTCGAACGTTTTTCTCGCTGCAACCCGACGGCGTCCGCGCCGCGGGCGCTAAAATGGGAATGGCTAGAACTCGCAGGTGGGGCAAAAGATGGCCACGACACGCTGGCAAAATTCATTAGAATAAAGTCAGCCTCCCTCCTCTCTCCCACTCTCCACGCCCCCCCTCCCATCCGAGTGCGATTCGATGAATCTCCATCTACCTCCGTTCACGCGTCGCGAGATGCTGCGTCGATGTGGCACCGGTTTAGGTGCGATTGCGTTGAGCGATATGTTGACTCGCGAAGTTGCTGCGGAGGGATTGCCACCGCTGCAATTTCCGCCGAAAGCGAAATACGTCATTCATCTGTTCATGAATGGAGGGCCGAGTCATGTCGATACGTTCGATTACAAACCGGCCCTTGCCAAGTTTGATGGAAAAACGGCGCCGACCGGGACGCTGAAGACCGAACGCCCGACCGGCAACGTGATGGGATCCCCGTTCAAATTCAAACCATACGGGGAAAGTGGGATTCAGGTCAGTGAGCTGTTTGCCAAAACGGCCGAGCACATCGACGACATCTGCGTGATCAACTCCATGCGCGCCAATGTGCCCAATCATGAACCATCGTTGATGTTGATGAATACTGGCGAAGCACGACTGGTGCGTCCCAGTGTTGGATCGTGGATGACGTACGGTTTGGGCAGCGAGAATGAGAACTTGCCCTCGTTCATTGTCATGTGTCCGGGCGGCTACCCGATTAAGGAGTCTCAAAATTGGCAAAACAGTTTCTTGCCTGGAAAGTATCAAGGGACCTATGTCGATTCGAGCCACGAGCGTGTCGAAAAGCTGATTGACAACATTCGTTCGCAAGGCGTTTCGGAGCATGACCAACGAGCGCAGCTCGACCTGCTCGCCTCGCTGAACCACGCTCACGCGGCACAACGTCCGGACGATCCACGGCTAGAATCTCGGATTGAGTCGTTCGAGCTTGCCTATCGGATGCAATATGAAGCATCCGATGCATTTGATGTTTCGAGAGAGACCGCGGCGGTGCTCGACTCGTACGGGACTGGCGATTTTGCCAGACAATCGTTGATCGCGAGGCGATTGGTCGAACGCGGAGTGCGGTATGTCCAGCTCTACACCGGCGCCGGCCAACCGTGGGACAATCATGATGACCTAGCCGACGGACACCGCCGCTTGGCGAAACAGGTCGATCAGCCGATCGCGGCGTTGTTATCGGACCTTAAACGCCTTGGCTTACTCGACGAAACGCTGGTCCTGTGGGGCGGCGAATTCGGACGAACTCCCGTGGTTGAAATGCCCAAGAAAGGCACCAACGCCGGCAAGATGAACGGTCGCGATCACAACCATCATGGATTTACCGTGTGGATGGCTGGCGGCGGTGTCAAAGGCGGACAAACGATCGGAGCGACCGACGAAATTGGTTTTCAAGCGGTTGAGAATCGAGTGCACGTCCACGACTTGCACGCCACGATGTTGAAATTGATGGGATTTGATCACAAGAAATTGACCTATCGATATGCTGGCCGCGACTTCCGTCTGACCGACGTTCACGGCCGCGTTGTCGAGGATCTGATTGCCTAGTCGCGTCCTTGCGAAGGCGTCCTCGGTCAGCAGAAGAACTTGTGCGATGCGATCCCGATTTGCTTCGGAATGCGACAAGACGGGTGTGAATGCAAGTAGAATAACGCTCCTCGTTTGTCCGGCGTCTTTTGCATGAACCGATGTCGACGTCACTCCCCCTACTCTCTTCGCAAAGATCTCGATGTCCATGAAATCAATGGTTCGCTTGACGTCCACTTGCTGTTTCATCGCCCTATTTGCCATCCCCGCGGGCGATCGCCCTGTGTCGGCGGCGGACACTTATTCCGAAAAGCCTGGTACCGAGGGGAATGGGAACCACGTCGTCGGCCCCGATTACTCGATCGATCCCGATTTGACCGACCGCGGCAATCCCAAAGGCAAGTTCTTTGAGTTCTCGATGCCGTTGGCCGACAGCAAGATTTTCCCTGGCACTGACTCGACGCTTGATCCCAAAAAGGAAGTTCGCAAGGAACGAAAAATCTTTGTCTATATCCCCGCTGCCTACGTCGACGGCACCAAGGCGCCAATCTTGGTCACGATGGACGGTCCAAGCCGGTTGGATTTGGTCCGCAACGCGCTTGACAATCTGACGATCTCGAAAGATCCCAAACGCACGTTGCCCGCGTTCATTGCGATCGCGGTCCAAAACGGGGGCAACGACGGCAAAGGCAGCGAGCGGGGACTGGAATACGACACCATGTCGGACCGCTTCGCCCGCTTTATTAACGACGAAGTGCTGCCCGCGGTGCTCGGCAATGAGAAGATCAAAGCGGCGTATCCCCAGATAGCCTTCACCGAAAATCCATGGGGTAAAGCGGTGATGGGATGCAGTTCGGGAGGCGCAGCGGCGCTCACGATGGGCTGGTTCCGCCCCGACTTGTTTCGCCGATTGATCACCTACTCAGGCACCTTCGTTGACCAACAAGACGACGACGCTGCCGAAGAAGCGACTTACCCACTAGGTGCTTGGGAATACCATTCCAGCATGAAGTTGATCGAGAACCGCGAAAAAAAGCCGCTGCGGATCTTTACTCACGTTGCCGAAAACGACCTCCGCGCCGACGATCCTGAAGAAACGTATCACAACTGGGTGATGGCCAATGAGCGGACTGCGGCCGCGTTGGAGGCCAAAGGATACGATTACCGCTACGTCTTCAGTCGTGCGACGCGGCACTGTGATCGCAAAGTGTTCGAGCACACGCTCGCCGATACGCTGGTGTGGATGTGGCGTGGCTATCACGCTGAGTGAAATTGCTGAGTGACGTCCCTATGAAAAATCTCATCCCCTCGGTTGCCATGAATACGACTGCAATGAAATCCATTCTCTGTTTCACCGCCATCCTCGCTGTTTCATCGCTTGTTTTCTCGACACCGCAGACGCATGCCGACTCGCCGCCGAACATCGTGTTTTTCTTTGCCGACGATCAAACCACTAGCACGATTGGTTGTTACGGCAACGAGGTCATTCAAACCCCTAATATCGATGCGTTGGCAGCGCGCGGTACGCGGTTTGAAAACGCCTTTGTCAGCCAATCGATCTGCTGGGTTAGCCGCACCACAATCCTGTCGGGATTGACCGGACGCAGTTACGGCACCGCTGCGAATCCTGAGTTGGCGCGACCCGACGCGGTGAAAACACTGTACTCGGATCTGTTGCGTGAAAACGGTTACCGCACCGGTTACTTTGGAAAATGGCACGCCAAGATGCCTGCGGGGTATCGCAACCAGGATCACTTTGACGAGTTCGAAGCGATCAGCCGAAACCCGTATTACAAAAAACAACCCGACGGCAGCCTGCGTCACGAAACCGAATTGATCGTTGATCGCGGAATCGAATTCGTCAAGAATCAGCCCAAAGACAAACCGTTCGCACTGAACCTGTGGTTCAACGCCTGCCATGCCGAGGACAGTGATCGGCGACCAGGCATTGGGCATTTCCCTTGGCCTCGCGCGGTCGACGGCATGTACGAGGACATCGAAATCGCACCTCCGCGATTAAACGACCTCGCGATCTTTGATTCTCAGCCGGACTTTTTGAAAACGACGATCAATCGCGAGCGTTATTTTTGGCGTTGGAATACAGACAAAAAATACCAGACCAACATGCGAGCCTACTACCGCATGGTCAGCGGTATCGATGGTGCGATCGGCCGCTTCATGGCTGCATTGGAAGAAGCCGGATTAGCCGACAACACGATCATCGTTTACTCCGCCGACAACGGCTACTACATGGGTAACCGCGGGTTGGCCGGCAAATGGTCGCATTACGAGGAATCACTACGCGTGCCGATGATCGTCGCAGATCCGCGGGTCCCAAAAGCTCAGCAAGGTAAAGTCAGCGATGCGATCGCGCTAAATCTGGATCTACCTGCGACATTCTTGGATTGGGCCAACGTCGAAGTGCCAAAACGCTATCAGGGGCACAGCCTAAAGCCAATCGTTGAAGCTGAAAAACCGGCTGATTGGCGAACGGAGTCGTTTCATGAACACTTCGCCGTTCGCAATCGCATTCCGGCCTACGAAGGCATCCGTAACGAGCGATACAAGTACGTTCGCTACTTCGACCACGGCAACCATGAATTCCTGCACGATTTGAAAAACGATCCGGACGAATTGACCAACTTGGCCTCGGATCCGCAACATTCCGAGACGCTCACGGCGATGCGTCAGCGGACGACCGAGCGTGTCGCTGAGCTCGGCGGCCCGCTTGATCCGCTTAAAAACTTCTCTCCGTCAACGGTGCCTCACCCGGAAGCCTCTGCCGCCGTTGGCACGCGGCCGGACAAGCAGGGTTTTGTTCGCGCATTTGATGGCAAGACGCTTCGTCAATGGTCGGGCGATCCGCAGTATTGGTCGGTCCAAGAGGGTGCCTTGACCGGAGTCACCGATGGCTCGCTTAAGAGCAACCGCTTTATTACTTGGGAAAACTCGACGATTCGCAATTTTGATCTGCGTGTCAAAGTCAAAGTGACGGCCGGTGGCAACAGTGGATTGCAGTACCGCGGCACCTCTCGGCCTGACCTAGGGCTAGACATTGTGACCGGCTACCAGTGTGACGTCGTCGCCAACAACCCGAACTACAACGGCATGCTTTACGAAGAGCAGGGTCGCAGGATTCTAGCGCACACGGGCGAGAAAGTGATCATCGACAACGAGGGACGATCTTGGGTAGTCGGCAAGTTGGCGGGCAGTGAAGCGATCAAAGACTTCGATACCGAAGCTTGGCACGACTACCGCGTGTTGGTTCGCGGCAATCATCATCAACACTGGATCGATGGACACCCCACCGCCGACCTGATCGACTTTGATGAAAAAGGACGTTCACTTGAAGGCGTGCTGGCCGTGCAAGTGCACGTCGGTCCGGCGATGAAGATCCAGTACAAAGATTTCAAGATCAAGCATCTTCCCGATGATCTGCCTCTTTTGAAGCCCGAGGATCATCCGATCCCTAGCGATGCCTACGGAGTGAAACCGCAAGGCCGTTCGCCGAAGGATTGGAAGGCCCCGGTTTACGGGCAACGTTAGGTCCAGGCATCGCTAGATGCATTCTCAAAAATGACGCAGGATTCAAACCGTCGCTGCATTCGCAAGAACGCTACTGGCTATCGTCGTAAGCGTTTGCCATGACGATGTTCGTCCGACGGCCCTCGTCGCCATTGACTCGCGGCGAGCGGTTGTTCCGGATCGCGTCGGCGAAGTCGGCAATCAGCGGTTGGCAGAAATTCGCCGCGGGCGGCAAGGTTTCGATCGTTTGTTCGCCATCGCGTTCGATGATCAATTGGTCGCCGTTTAACGGACACGCCCTCAACCGACCTCGTGTTCCGGTGATCGCAAACTCATCAGGATCATCGGCACCAAAATGGCATTGCAGGGTGCCCACCATTCCACATTCAAAACGCAGCAAGAGCGCGGCGGTGTCTTCGACTTCGTAATCGGCCGCCACGGTCGTGCAAATGGACTTCACTTCCGCGATGGGACCGAACAGGTGCAAGAAGACATTGATGCGGTGGCTGCCCACATCCATCAGCGCCCCTCCACCGCTGTCGGCCCGCTCGGTTCGCCAATGCCCTTCCTCCCCTGGTTGCATCGCAACCGGAGTGGCGGTGACCGCGGAAACTGCCAACGGGGTGCCGATGGCGTTACTTTTCAATAAGTCTTCGATCCGTTGGAGGAGCGGGTAAAAACGCCGATAATAGGCAACGCCAAGTCGCACGTTCGCGGTCGCACAAACCTCAATCATTTCGCCGCACTCCGCCACGTCCATGGCCATCGGTTTCTCAACCAAGACATGCTTTCCCGCCGCCGCCGCCATCCGAGCTTGCGGCAAATGTTCGCGGACGGGCGTGGCGATATAAACGGCATCGACATCGATGTCCTTCATCAATGCGCTGGCATCGGTGTAGCGGCGAGGAATCGATAACGCATCACAAAATTCGTCAAGCCGATCGGAATCGCGACGACACGCGGCAATCAATTCGTTACCCGGCGTGTTCTGAATGGCCTGGGCGACACGTTTACGCGAAACATCGCCACATCCAATCAGTCCCCAGCGAATGGTGTTCATCAAAATCTCGTGGTGAAGCGTGGGAAGGATCTTATTCGTACTCAGGCCGAAGCAATCGTCAGCCCGAAGCAAACGGCCGAAACCAAACGCCGAGTATGATGGATCAACGCGATCCGACCAATGGTCTCGGTCGCCTTGATACAGCAAAACCTCTGTCCTGGCAAAAATCGCGTCCCGCAGCGATAATGCCGGCGTTGTGAATCCACCCTAGCATTCGCCTTGCTGCTTCTCCCCCCTTATCCCGACGTAGATATTCCGATGCCGATGACGACGCTTTCATTGACCGTGGACGAAGAGAAAGCAGGACGGATCGATCTGATCGTTCGCGACATGGCGGGGGCTTCACGCAGCCAAGTGAGGGGAATGTTCGACCACAACTGTGTTTCAGTGAACGGCCACCCCTGCAAAGGTATTGCCGGCTCGGTGAAGGCCGGCGACGTTATTTCGCTTCGCTACGATCCCAATCAGCGATACCGTGAGAAGAAACGAAGCTGGGACGACCGTACCTTCAGCATCGTTTTCGAAGATGAGCACCTGATCGTCGTCGACAAGGCGGCGGGAACCTTGACGGTGCCGACGGACAATGGCGAACCCAATTCGTTGGTCGACCGCGTTTCGATCTACCTGAGTCATTCGCGAGGGCAAAAAGAAGCGTGCGTGGTTCATCGCCTCGATCGCGAAGTCAGCGGGTTGCTGGTCTTCGGAAAACACGAAGCGATCGCGAAGCAACTAATCGAACAATTCAAGCAGCGAAAGCCCGAACGCGTCTATACCGCCATCGTTGCCGGATTGATTGAGGATGACCAAGGCACCTACCATTCACATCTCGCCACCGGAAGCAACTTGGACCGGTTTGTCACGAAGCCGTCGCGAGAGACGGAAACCGCGATCACCCACTACCGCGTCGTGCGCCGCTTGACCGACACCACCTTGGTCGAAGTGCAGTTGGAAACGGGGAAACGAAACCAAATCCGAGTTCAATTCGCCGACGCGGGGCATCCCGTGCTCGGTGATCCACGCTACCAAACCAAGCGTGCATCGCACCCATTTTGGGTTCGCAAGCGAATCGCGCTTCACGCCCGATCTCTTGCCTTTACCCACCCCATCACGGGCGAAACGGTCAAATTTGAGTCCCCGCTTCCATCGGCGATTCAAAAGTTCGTCAACGCGGGACGCTGATCGCTAACAGCACAAACCGGGGGATCACGACGGGGGACGCTTGATCGACCGCAGCGTGCTTCCGAGGAATTTCGCTGTTTTGTCGATTCGCTCCTTGAAGGACTTCAGCGGGGCGCGGCGAACGTGCCCGTGCCGATCGGTTTGCCACAGGTCACAGGTCGCCGTTTCCATGGCGGTTAAGTAACCGCCGCCAAAGCAATAGGTGTCGATGCAGACAAGGTGTCCCAGGTCCAGCACGTTGCCTCCGGGCTGTGGCGTATGGCCGAGGAAAACTCTTTTTCCGCTGCAGTGAGCCGAGGGGCGAGGAAAATCAAGGTGCTTCCAAAACAACGTTGTCTCCTCCTGTAGATCCATCGAAATGCTGGCGACGTAGTTAGCGTGGACAAAGATCGACTCCTCGGTCACATGATACGCTTGGAGGGAGCGCAGAAACTCGAGGTGATCGGCGGGGATTTTGTCCAGCGCGCCGCCGTAACTTGCCAAGGTCGCTTGCCCGCCACAGTGGCTCCAAATCGTATCATCGAGACCTGCGATCACGCCCATCAACATGATCTCGTGATTGCCTCGCAGCGCAATCACACGGCACACTTTCTGAAGTGCGATAATCTGCTCAATCACGTCCTTGCTGTCCGGGCCGCGATCAATGTAATCGCCCAAGAAAATCAGCTCATCGTCTGGCCCAGGAGCGATCTCTTCGATCAGTGACCGGAGTGCTTTAGCGCATCCATGGATATCACCGATCGCAAATTGTCGCATTAGGTAGACCCAGGGGGGGAGGGGGGAGCGTTGAACGTGGTGCGAGGAAAGTCGATGCCGCCGAACTCACTCCGGCTTGGGACGTTAACGCACGATCGAAGGTCGGACGGATGAGGCTAGGGGAGTCTTAATTTAAGTTGGGGTCGCCGAAGTGAACGCCGGGCGCCATTGAGTTAAGCACATCGTGCCCACATTGGTGAACCGCTAATTCCCAAACCTTGTTAGGGTCACCAAACAGAATCTCGCTAGAGGGTTTTCCCACTAACCAACCTCCCATTCGCAATTCTTCGTCCAATTGACCGGGCCCCCAGCCGCTGTAGTGGGCGATATAGCGAACCTTGGCATCGCGCCGTTGCAGCAGAATTCGCAGGTGATCATCATCGCCCGTGATCCAAGCGGGCGGATTCCCGAAATCGATCGACATGCTTCCGAACGGATCAGCCGGATGGTTTTCGATCGTGAACTTCACCCCCTCAGTGATCGATTCACCGGGCCCCAACGGATCGCTGGGAGCGGCTCCAGTAATGGGGCCACAGGGATCGCCGATGCCGGCAAGATCGTGCAGCGCCAACAGCGGCCCTTCGACCGGGCCCCCGCGATAGATAAAGTCATCGTCGCGGGGCTCACCACCGACGCTGGTGCTAAGTTCTACAAGTTCGCGAAAACGTTTATCGGTAGGTCGGTTTACCGCCAACCCGAACGCGCCCTCGGGATCATGTCGAATGATAAAGATGACCGAGCGAAGAAAATTGCCATCGCCTAAATAGGGGGACGCAATCAGCAGTCGGCCTGAAAGATTTTCCGGCATTGTGAATCCCTCCGCTTCGCGACCAAGGCACGCGTGGTTGAAGTCGATAAAAACGAGAAATGTTGCTGTCCCGATCCAGAAATCGGAGCAGCCCCAGTTGGTTTACCCCGCTTCACTTTTGGGCAGGGACAATTTTAGTTCAGCGCGAGCATGGGGCGAAGCGTTGGATGGCCCGCTCGCAACAGGCCCGCTCGCTACAGGCCCGCTGACGATGGAGCTGGGCGAATCCGGGCATTTACAATCAGCCCAAGCAATCCAATTGCCCAGGTAACATATTAGCCCAGGTAACACATTAGCCCGAGTAAACATCTCGCCAAAGACCGCCAGCCCATGACAAGCCGACCCCAAAACCTACCAGCATGTTAATGGATTCCGCCTTCAATTCGCCACGACTTCTTAGCCGATCGATCAAAATTGGCAAGGTCGACGAAACCGTGTTGCCCACATCGGAAAGTTCAATCGGCAGACGTTCGGGAGCCACGTCCATACGTCCGCGGAGCTGGTCGAGCATCTTCCAGGTCGCTTGATGCATCAAATAGCGATCGATATCGGCATCGGAAAGTCCGTTTGCCTCCAGAATTTCGCCGACCAGTCTCGGGACCGCCTCGACGGTGAAATTGATCAAACTGGGTCCATCCATGTACAAGCGACTTTTCCAGCGTTTGCGATGCCGGGGCTGGATCGCATCTTCAGCTGCCCGGGCTCCACCGTCACCGACCACCAGCATGTCGCCGCCGCTGCCGTCGCTACCAAATTGAAATCCCCAGAGCGTTTTTTCGTCACTGGCGGTCACCAATGACGCTGCGGCCCCGTCACCAAAGATCGTTCGCAGGCTGCGATCGTCCGAATCAATGTACTTGCTGTAGGTTTCTGCGGTCAGCAGCAGGATTTTTTTCGCGACGCCACTTTGGATCAGTCCATCGGCCATCGCCAAGCCGTAGACAAACCCGCTGCATCCAAGGTTAAAGTCCAACGCACCACATCGGGTCGGCAACCCAAGCCGGTCTTGGATCAAGCAGCTCGTCGTCGGCAACGGATAGTCGGGCGTTTGCGTGCAAAACAGCACGAAGTCGATCGACTGAGGGTCAATCTCCTGTTCAGCAAACAGTTTTGTCGCTGCCTGGACGGCGAGATCGCTGGACGTCTCTCGGGGCTCCGCGATATGTCGCTGGTAGATCCCTGTTTTTTCAGCGATCAGCGAGAGGTCCCAACTGGGAAAAACTGCCTGAAGTTGTTCGTTCGTTTCCACTCGCGTAGGCAAGTGAACAGCGATCGGACCGAGTTGAGCATGCGGCACTGCAGAAATCCACGATTGGCCGAAGGGTTAGATGCGAAGCAAAGGAAAAAAGATAGCGTCCATCACGTTAAGATGAAAGCCACCAAACACGAGAAAACCCCTGTCAAAAACGGAGTCATTTGCTTCGCTCGCTGCGAAACCACATGGCTTGAGACGCCACGCGTGTAAAGAAGAGAAAGAGCGGCTGATGGGATTCGAACCCACGACAATCACGTTGGCAACGTGATGCTCTGCCAACTGAGCTACAGCCGCAAAACTTTCAACGCCGGGAAGAGTATCGCTTGCTGTTGAATCTTGCAAGGGCACTTTTCCAGAAGTTTTTTTTGACTGGCGAACCGCTTGGTTTCCCAGGCGTTTGCCGTTGTCTGGGCCGATTATTGAGTATCGACGAAAATCGTTCAAGCCCTATTTGGCAAGATTGGCGATCTTGTTTTGCTGGACACCTTGGGCGAGCGATCTCGAGCAAGCAACGCTTCTTGGGATCTTCTGATTTTCCCCCATTTCCACGATGCACCTTCACAGGGTACACTCATGGGCTTGATCTATAGAAACGATGAGGCGCAGCGAGCCGATGGTCGGTTTTCCTGTCTCGCCCTCATGTGCCATACGATGACGCCGTAAAGACGAGAGGTCTTACCGAAGGATGTCCACCTCCACTGAGCCCGAAACAACGGAAGTTCCGGAAGAAAAAAAAACGATTCAACTGGAATCGAAGGTCGAAAGTCCTTCGCCATGCGTTCGCCAGGTGATCGTTACGATCCCCCACGCAGAGGTTGAGCGTTACCTGAAGGATGCCTACGACGAAATCGTGCCGGAAGCTTCCGTGCCTGGTTTCCGTGCTGGGCGTGCGCCACGCAAATTGGTTGAAAAGCAATTCCGCGACCGTGTTCGCGAACAAGTGAAGGGCGCCCTTTTAATGGACTCGCTCTCACAAGTGAGCGACAAAGAAGAATTTTCAGCGATCGGCGAGCCGGAGTTTGACTTCGAATCGATCGAATTGCCCGAAGGCGACGGCGACTTCAAGTACCAATTCACCGTCGAGGTTCGCCCTGACTTTGAAACGCCCACTTGGAAGGGACTCAAACTCTCCAAGCCCGTCGAAGAAGTTTCCGATGCCGATGTCGACGAGTCGCTACAACGCGTTCTCGGTCGCTACGCAACGCTCGAAGCGACTGACGAAGCTGCTGCACTTGGCGATAAACTTGTCGTCACGATCAAGTTCTCCGAGAACGGCAAACTGCTCAGCGAATTCGAAGAAGAGCGAATCACGCTCAACAACCGCTTGAGCTTCTCCGATGGCGTGATCGAAGACTTCGGCAAGGTCATGGAAAATGCCGTCGAAGGCGATCAACGCACCGGCAAAGTCAAGATCAGCGACGGCGCAGCGAACGAGGAAATGCGCGGCAAGGAAATCGATGCCGAGATCAAAGTGGTCGAAGTATTGAAGTCCGAATTGCCAAAGATGACGCCAAGCTTCTTAGAAGAACTGGGCGACTTCGAGTCCGAGCAAGAGCTTCGTGATTTCGTTCGCGATTCGCTCACTCGCCAAGCCGATTACCGCACTCAGCAAGCCCTTCGCCAATCGGTCGTTGACGCCTTGGCGGGCGACGCCGACTTTGAATTGCCGAAGTCGTTGGTGCAACGCCAAACCCAACGCGAATTGCAACGCAAGGTGCTTGAGTTGCGTCGCAGCGGTTTTGACGAAGACAACATTCGTCGTTTCGTTAACGCATCACGGCAAAACGCCCAAGCGTCAACCGAAGCGGCGCTTCGCGAACACTTCATCCTCGAAAAGATCGCCGAGGAAACCAAGGTCGATGCAGAAGCAGCAGATTACGATGCCGAGGTCGCATTGATCGCTCAACAAAGCGATTCGCCCGAACGAAAAGTTCGCGCTCGCCTGGAAAAGAGCGGCCAAATGGACGCGCTTCGCAACCAAATCGTCGAGCGCAAGGTGATCGAAATGATCGTCGAGGCTGGCGAAGTCACCGAAGAGAAGGTTGAAAAGACCAAGGGTGAAGACGACGAAGAATTCGCCGTCTACCACAACGTCTTGCCAACACGCGACAGCGACGCGATTCCTGAAGCGAAGTACGAAGACAACGCGCCGAAAGATGGCGAGAAGAAGGAAAAAGAAAAGGAGTAATCCCTTTCAGTCCCCTTTGAATACACAATCGCTCGCTCTCATCAGCCGATGGGAGCGAGCTTTTTTTGTGCCACGGCGCGGCTTTGATTCCTGAAGAAGCCACCGCACAGCGCAATCCACTGCACAGCCCCGACAAACCGCCGAGCAAGCTTCAACGGGCGCTATCGCGGTCTTCCCCAGCAAACCACAACCGGAAGCGACTCCTAAAGACAAAAACGCAACTTCAACGCGGACCCGCCGAGCGATGAAATGCCCCTGTTTGAAATTCGCTCACGCACCCCGACTCCACGCAGTGCAGTGCAGCAAGCAGCCAGCCGACAACTGAATCATTCGGCTTGGCACCAATGCTCAATCGCCCGGCGGTACAAATCGGCGCCCTGTCCGAGCTGATCGATTGAAACCCATTCGTCAGCGGTGTGTGCCTGGGCGATATTCCCGGGCCCGCAAACCAGCCGCTGCGACAACTCGCTGAACTGACCACCATCCGTGGAATAGCACTTCGTTGCCGCCGTGCCGCCAGCAAGCTCGCACATCGCTCTGATACAGGGATCGTCCGCATCGACCCAAACAGGATCGCCTCCCTCGAGGGCTTTGAACTCTAGCCCGAGAGATGCCGCATAGCTCCTCGCTTCGTCGATCAAATCGTTGCCATCGATCCCAGGCATCGTGCGCAGGCTAACCCAAGCTTCGCTTCGGGGCGGCGTGACATTGATCGCAGACCCGTGATCGGTAAACCCAAAATTCCACGACAATGTGGGGGGATCAAAGCGAGCGTCTTGGTAACGGGCTTCACTCAGGGTGCGTTGATGCAGCTCAGCAATCTTTTGAAGCATCGGGACCATTGCGACATTCGCGTTGACGCCATCGTTCGTGCTGCTGTGTCCGGCGCGTCCGTGGCTGATGATGCGAAATCCCGTGATCCCTTTATGGGCGTGAATCACCCTAAGCTCGGTCGGTTCGCCAATGATCGCCAGCGGTTGGGCCTCGACGATCTCGCGAAAGCCGGCTGAAGCGTGAACCAGATGCCTTGCTCCATGAAATCCGGTCTCTTCATCCGCGGTGCAAACGACCCACAACGGACGCGTCTGGGATTCCCGAGGAACCTGCTTTACCGCGGCAAGGAACGCGGCAAGCGAGCCCTTCATATCGCAGGAACCGCGGCCGTAAACACGATCATTAACGATCGTCGCATCGAAAGGACCTGCTGAAGCACCTTGATTCGATTCCGCCTGCGGGGCGCCGGTCCAGTCATTGGCGGGCACGACATCTGTATGGGCGAAATAAGCCAATCCGCCCGCGGGAGACCCCGTCGCCCCGCTTGGCATTCGCTTGGCCAGCACATTGGCTTTCTCGACACCCCGAAAGTCAACGTAGGTGGTGACCTCCGTTTCGAACCCCAGTGAACGCAACATTTCGGCCACGCATTCGGTGACCTCTACATTGCTAACGGAACTAACCGAGGGGAAAGCAATCAAGCGCGAGAGTGTGTCGACAATTTCGTGAGTAACGTTTTTCATGATGTACGTGAGAGTAGCGTTGGATACTGCAAGCGACACAGCGGGTCGCCGCACTTTGTCTGTGTTTTCGTTAGCGGACGCAATCACGCCCCGCACCCGCGGCCAGCGGGCTACGGCGATGACGCGAGCAAGTCTCGCAGGGCAACGGCGATTTGCTTAGGACTAGCGCCTTCGACCTCCGCAGTCATCGCTTCGAGCGTTTGGATTGCCGCTTGTCGATAGGCGTCGTTCGAATTCGGGGCAATCGCTTGGTAGACGGCCTGGGACGCGATCACCGCAGGGTCCCCTTCCTTTAACGCAAACGACGCGACTTTTTCCGCCAACCGTGGTGGCAACTCGTCGAAGGCGTACTCCTTGATCTTTGCATTGAAGCGAATCACCAAGCGATCGGGGCCCTTTTCGACGACAATGACGCGAAGATTTTCGGTGACCTCAAAATCGCTCCCCGTATCCAAGGTGCCGACCCCACGCTCAATTGCTCCGCGATAGTAGCTTGCGAGATCCGCAATCTCAAGCAAAGGACCGGCTCGCATCTGCTGCTCTGGCGTGAATGCGGTATCCGCAGCGGCGTCATGCACCGCCTTGATTTGCTTCCAGTCGGACGACTTGATGGCCGTTCGAGCCTTCGCAATCAACTCCTCTCCCTTGGCGACCATCTCCTCGCTCAGCTCCGGAACGGAAGGGGCCGCCGGGGCTGGCTCAGGCGTGTCGGGCGGGGTCATTGCTGGCCCGGGCGTCGTCGGCGCGGGCACAGTGGTCTCCATCGATTCCATGGGGCTAGAGACCTCCGCGTCGTCGCGGTCGTTGGTCGCATTGGGTTCGGGCGACATTTCCATTGGATTGCTATCGCCAGCATCCATCCCTCCCAGACCCCCCATGCCCCCCTGAGTATCGCCGAAGGAGCCACGCGGATTATTGCTCCCACTGCCATTGCGAGTCGCGGGAGCGAGACTCCCCATAATAGGGTCAACGGCGCGGGAACGATTCCCCTGGCTTGGGGATCGAGGCGTTTCGGCTTGCAGACTCTTATCGCTTCCTTGATCGGTCGACACCGTAAAACTGCCGTCCTTTGCCGTAATCGCGATCGTCCCTGGTTTTACGTTGATGACCCACACCAGCGCCCCGATCATTGCGATCATCGCGAGGCCAAAAATCATGGACACGTACAGCCCCGTGCGTGATTTGCGCCGTCGCTTGGGTGCTTTCTTCTTGATTGCGACAGGAGCGGCCGCAAACGATGCCGCCTCATGATTGCCCGCCGCTGCCAAACCATCGTTGCCTGGGCTCGGGTTCGCTGCTGGCACAGGGACGACTGGCACTGCTGGCATCTCAATAACCGGAGTGGCGGCAACCGGAGACGCTGCTGCGAGCGGATTCCCCTGAGGAAGCAAGGCCGCAAGCGGATCTGCTTTGGGCAGCAATCCGACCAGCGGGTCAGCTTTCACAGCCGCACCAGGCGGAGGAGGCACCGCCGCAGGAGCGGAAATCGGTGCCGCAGCGCCAGGCGGCGGAGGGAGCTCCTCAAGCTCGATGACACCAAAACGAACATCAAGCTCTTTTTTCTTAACGGGGTCAAGCAAGATGTCGCGAGACTGTTGGACCCACTTCGCCGCTCGTTTCCAATCCGCTGGATCGGCGGTTCCTTTGGCGTCCTGGAGTTTTCGGATGGTCTTTTTAATCGCCGCATTGATCACCTCAGCATCCTGCTCTCCCCCCACCAAGGAAAACACTTGGTACGGATGTGGGTTCTGGGTCCCCGAGGGAAGCGAAAGGAGGTCAAGCATTTCGTTAGCCGACATTCGTCTAGGTCCGGTGGAAAGGAAACGACCGACAGGTTGCGTGGGGGGGGGGCACAGAGTTGCAGGGAGGGTTAAACCAACATGCTTCTAGTGTAGTCCATTGCCTGGAATCGAGGGAGGCACGCCCATGCGGGTTATGCAAAGAAGTCGGCAGCAAAAAGCCTTTTCCCAGGCCGCAAACTCGCGAGTTAGTCAACCCGATACTCCTATGCGGGTAATAGCAAATAAATCATTCGTGACGCTTGGCAACAACGTAGCGGTCACGCAAGAGATCGGTTCTTTCCAGAACAAGGACGGCACCTTCGGTCGATATCACTAACGGACCTTTCGTTTTTCACTTCCATCTCATCGGAAATCTTATGTTCCCCCTGATGCGAATCCGAACCGCCGCCGCGATCGCCGCGTTGGTAGGTGGCCCCTACGTCGCTTCGGAAACCGAGATGGGACGTGAAACGGTCACCACCATCAAGCAGCAATTCCAAACGAGCGAGGTCGCTAACCTTGCCGACAATGCGCTGTTGAGTCAAGACACGGGCTACGGCATCCACTCGCATTACGAAGTGGAGCAATTGCGTCATAAGGAACCATCACGCTACCGCTACGATCACGAGCTGGCCCGAAAACTCGGCGCGATTCCCGCCGCGGCGGAACAGGAACCCACACTGTTTGGCGCCACGGTCGATGACATTCGCGAGGTGCTCCGCTTCGATATCGGTTCGGAGTGGGTGATCAATCGATTTACCCGCGTCACCACCGTGCTTGCAGACTTGAATATGGAGGGGCTTCGAGTGCCGATTGTCACCGGCACCAAGGCGGATGATTTGGCGGGCACGTTGACCTACTATTTTGACACCTCCGGAAAAGTGCAACGGATCACCATCCATGGTTTTACGGGCGACCCGAGCAAGATGGTCGCCATCATGACCGAACATTATGGTTTAGCCCGAGAGCCCTCGCTCGAAGCGGGCGTTTACACTCGTCGCTGGAACGGCCAACCCGTTCAATTCTTCCGCCTGACTCACGCGCCGGTCGTCTATAGCGACGCCATTCACCAAAAGTACACGGTGTTCGTTGAGCTCAATCAGCCTAACCTCGCGTTTGGAATCAGCCCCGAAGCGCAGCGAATTATGAATTCGGATCATTACAGCGGTCGTTGGTAACGAGCCTCGGTCATATTGCGTTGCCAATCACGCGATGGACGTAACGGCATGCCCCCGTCTCACTTTGGCCGACCGCTGCAAGCGGCGACGATTACCACCGGGTCGTTTCCGCCTAACCGCTGTCCGAATCACGCTAGACGCACCGAAGGCCTCCTATCCTAGACCCCCTGCGATCACGCATGGGGTGAAGGAGAGCGAGATCCCAATGAGAGACGCTAATGATGGTGTCCCCATTAGATTCCGCATCGCGTTCGTGGCGAATGGTGGTCAACGAGTTTTCGTTTTTTTCAGTTCAGTGGGGGTGTTTGCTGGCAACGCTGACGCCGAGCGGATAGAATCGCGAATGAAGAATGCGTCTGGGTTGCGTGGGCTCTGCTGAGATTTTCTGTTTGAGCCCTCTCTCAAGACTGCAGACCCTGAACGAGCCTGCGGGTACGAACGAGAGAATTTCAGCAGGAACCTACAGCATGAAAAAGCAGCACTCCGAAGGTGCTGCGGCTATCAAACTGATGAGGTGAACGCATGGGTGCGGGATGGTACTACATCGCAAGCGGCTGGATCCGAAAGACACGCCGGATCGGCCCCATTTCAGAGTCGGATTTGCTTCATCTCATCGATGACGGCAAAATCTCTCCGGAAACGTTGTTGCAAAGCAGCAAGACCAAAGGGAAATGGGTTCCGATGAACGCGGTGGACCCCGCCATGAAACGCTGGCAAGAATCCCATTTCAACGAGCCTGAGACGTAGCCATCGGGCAAGCCACTTTTCGGTCTTCGCCTCGATCCACAGTCCGGTCCAACGATTGACCATCGCATCCGTGCTGCAACAGCCCCCTCCATTCCATGCGGGGGCCCTCGATTTCGAAGTGACGCTATCGTTGTTTTTTCTAGGAAATCGTAACCCGAACCGTCCGCGAGGAAGGGAATCTAGAGCGATATTCCCTCGCTTAGGCTTCGGATTTTAGAAAGCCCATCACTTCAAAACGCGTCCACGGGGCACCATGGATTTGGCGTTGTGGTGTTCACAGCGACTGAACCGCCGAATCAAATGACCTGCTCCCCGCTGCCAAAGGGCGTGTGCCCTAAAACATTGCCGCGAGAATAAGTGTCTAATCTAGTGGTGGCCGCGGTCGTCAGGTTTTGCAGGAAAGCGTTGCGAGCGTTTTGGCGAGTTTGGCTGTGGCATTGAATGACCGCACGAATGACCACACGACAGCGAAGCGATGGCAACGACGACCTCAACTAAAACTCTGGCGGACTACGCAGCCATTGCTGTCGCACCGCTGCTGATCTTCTTGATGATCAACAGCCTCGCGAACTACTTGATGTTGGTTCTGTATCACGGCGGTTACTCCGAGCGAGTTTCGTGGACCCTGTTCATGTACACGATGGGAGTGGTCAGCGTAGCGAGAATTGCCATCCAGCGAGATCGCGGTTATGCGATGGGCTATCTATGCGCCCTGGCCGCGGTGACTTTTTTGGCGATGATGCGATTCGTCGGCGCACCGTTTTTCAGCCTCTTTATGTTGGCGTTGATCGCGTTTCTTTCCGACCGCATCGTCCACGACTGCACCCTGATTGACGAATCCGTGGATGCGAGCGGACAAGGGCTACTGGACGCTGGCGGCCATTTTGTTCGCAAACAACTGCAAGTCCCACCGCGACCGCAGGCATCCCAATCGAGCCCTGAGGGTGAGATTCCGCATCACAAAACACGAGTCTCTCCCCACAAACGAGGCTCGCATCCACCGGGCCGAACGGTCCTGTATCTGGCGCTTGCTGCGTTGCCGATGTTTGGAATCGGCCAGCTCTTTCTGCGTACCGATGCGGGCGCAGCAAATCGTGCGGTTTGGTTACTGGCGGTCTATCTATTCTCGAGTTTTTCGCTGTTGGTGACGACCAGCTTTCTCGGACTCCGACGATACCTGCGGCAACGCGGTGTCGACATGCCCAATAACGTTTCTGCGGGATGGATCCTGGGCGGCTTGGTCGTCATCGCTCTCGTGCTTGCGATCGCCTACTTGGCCCCCCTTCCCGGCCAGACGCTTGCATCAATCCGGCTGCCGGAATTCATGGAACCTTCAAAGGACCTCACCGCCAGCCAGTACGGGCAGGGCAACGAAGCGGCGGAAAAAAAGAAAGAGGACGCCGCGGTTACCAGCCAGGATCCAAACGCCGCCGCTAAACCAACGCAAGAAACCACCAGCAAAGAGGGGGCTCCCCCAGGACCCGCGGCGGAGGGCAAAAGTGAATCGGGGCCGCCCGGAAAACAGGACGGTGGTCAAAAATCCTCTTCCACCGATCCATCGAGTGATCGCAAAAAAGAATCCCCGACCGAGTCGGGAAAGTCCTCCGAATCACAGGATGGCAAACCGCAGCAACCGCCCGCCCAAAGCAACGATTCCAAGGGCGAAAGCCAACAACCCGGCGAATCAAAATCCAACGAGACTCAAACGGATCGCCCCCAGTCAGACTCAACCCAGTCAGACTCAACCCAGTCGGCGGCAAGCGAGCCGCCATCGGAGCCCGAGCCGCCATCCGCCCGCCCACCTTCGTCGATGCCGGCGCTACTAAACACGCTTGGCACATTGTTGCGTTGGATCATTGCGTTAGCGTTAGCAAGCCTAGTCGCATTCTACCTCTACCTTCATCTCGATGCGATTCGAGCTTGGTTGCGTGGGCTTGGGTTGGGTAGATCCACAGGCTCGGAAAACCCGGCAAACGAGACGCCCGATCGAGCGACTCACCATCCCACCAAGCCGTTCGCTGCCTTTCGCAACCCCATCGGCGTCGAACAGGATCCACGACAAATCGTGATTGTGACGTTCCAGGCGTTTGAAGCCTGGACACGTGAGCGGGGGGCGCATCGCCTCAAGGACGAGACGCCAAGTGAATTCTTGAAGCGGATAGCGGGAACCATCCCACAACTAGCGACTCCGGCACTTGACGTCGTCAACGCGTACAACCGGATCGTTTACGGCGGTGAAATGGCGACGCCTGCGGACGTTTCGGCTTCGGATCGGGTATGGAAAACCATGAAGTCATCCGCTCCGACGAAACGCACACGCCCCCCGCAGCCCCTTTCGCATCCATCCCTCGACTAAAATCCGACCAATGTTTTCGCTACAATAGGCTCACGCCAACCTACCATCCGCTGTGGAACGTGATCCTTTGTTGTCTGAACCCCTTACTAAATCGCAATGGATCATGCGGGGAGCCAGCGTCCGCATGACGCGCCGCGGGGGCCTTTATGGGCTCACGCTGCTAGCCATCGTCGCGATGCTCTGGGTGCCGCTGAACTTTGCGGTTCGCACTTCGGTCCACGAGATGGCCCGGCAATCGTTGCGTTGGATCTTGAACGCAAACGTGGCGGCCTTTGAACGCTGGAATCAGCAACGCGAATCCGATGTCGTTGGCGCGATGGCAAACCCGAAACGGCAATCGATCGCCGAACGGATTCTAGCGAGCCAGCACAGACATCAACCCCTTTCACCCGAGCCTCTCGAGTCGGGCTCAAACCCTGCGGCGTTCACGAAACTGCTAGCGGAGGATTCGCTTCCCGACGATGTGCTGGGTTGGGCATTGATCGATGTCGATGGACGTGTGTGGTGTACGAATTTAGAGTCGTTACTTGCCGAAACGCTTCGGATTCCCAGCGATGCGTTGGACAAAACGATTTCTCGACAAACCACGATCACGCGTCCCTTTCGCGCCCCGATAGCACTGTCCAAAACGGGCCCGATGTCGCTCCCCACCCCGCCCGTGATCGCCGCGATGACACCGATCACCCAAGGTGCAAAAACGCTGGGGTGTTTTATTTATCTGATCGATCCCCATGACGAATTCAGCTCCCTTTTCTCAGCAGCCTCCGCGAACAACGTTGCGGAATCGTTCGCCATCGATCGCCGAGGGGTGATGTTGACCGATTCAGCGAACCTCCCCGTGCGGAAACGCTCGGGAGCGAGCGACGGCGAAGCCTCCGCGCCAAGCATTCTGAATTTGAAGATTCAAAACCCCGTCGCGGGGGATGGCACTGAGAATCACGGTGAGCCACCGAGGCCCTTCACGCTGCTTGCGGACCAGTTGACCCGTGGTGGAATGGGAGAAAACGTCGATGGTTACCGTAACCATTGGGGTGTCGACGTGATCGGTGCGTGGCGTTGGTTGCCTGAATATGGCGTGGGAATCGGAGTGGAAATGAGCGTCGCGGACGCTTATGCGCCCCTTGGTATACTTTCCATGATTCATTGGGCATTGGCGATCTTGATGGCAGCGGCGGTTGCAAGCTTAGTCGGTCTGCAATGGCTAGGTCCCCGACTGTCTCAGTCCCCGGGGCACCCCCTTCCCGTCCGACAACTCGGTCAATACCAACTCGGACGACTGCTCGGCGAAGGGGCGATGGGGGCGGTCTACCTTGGGTCCCACGCGATGCTCAAACGCAATGTCGCGATCAAGGTCCTCGAGAAAGAGGAGTTAACATCGACGACGGCATCTCGGTTTGCTCGCGAGGTGAGGTTGACCGCTCAACTTCGCCATCCCAACACGATCGCTATTTTTGATTACGGCCGCAGCAACGATGGAACGTTCTTCTATGTGATGGAATACATCGACGGAATCACGCTGCAACAATTGATCGATCAAGAGGGACGCCAAAACGCAGGCCGCGTGATCTCGATCTTGATTCAAATGTGTGGATCCCTTTCCGAAGCACACGATCGCGGCATCGTGCATCGTGACATCAAGCCAGCCAACATCATTCTCGCTGAAGTATCAGGCGTGGGTGATATGATTAAAGTGCTCGATTTTGGGCTCGTCAAAGAAATCGTGCATGATTCGGTGGAATTAACCCAAGTCGATTCAATCACCGGAACGCCGATGTACATGTCTCCCGAAGCGGTGCGAGACGCCTCAACGGCCGATGAACGCAGTGACGTGTACGCCGTCGGAGCGGTCGGGTATGCGTTGTTGACGGGAGTCCCCTTGTTTGAACGGGGCGGCGCGGTTGACATTTGTTTAAAACAATTAAACGAAACCCCACTTCGCCCAGCGGATCGAGTGGGCGTCCCATTCGCCGAGGACCTACAGAATGTGTTGATGTCGTGTTTGCAAAAAGACGCAAATCAACGCCCTCTTTCGATGGACCAACTCGCTGATACACTCCGTGCTTGTGAAGATCACGGACGATGGGCTCACGTCGACTCGATTCACTGGTGGAAACATTATCTTGAGCGACGCCAGGAACTCCAGGGCACGGAATCTCAGGCCCCGAGCGACAGCGATCTTTCGGACGAAACAACGAAACACCACACACGCGAATTTTCGGGGTAGGCAGACGGCGACACGACATGTTTGGTAAACACCGAAATATCGAGGATGGCTCAATCGATTGGCCCGGTTTGTTGTCGCTTTTAGAAGACGACGATCGCCGCGCGACGGTTCAGCTGATCTATCCCAGCGAAGCGCGGGAAAGCTACTTGGCGGCGGTTCGACGCTTGGATGCCGCGTTGGCAAGCGAAATTCTGGCGGCGGGACGGCAAGTCCATTCCGCATCTCAGCTGGTCAATTGGCCCGTCATCGCGATCGCCGGCATGCTCAATAGTGGCAAGACCAGTTTGGTGGCTACCTACCTGAGCGAAGCGGGTCGGGCGCGAACGCTGCGTGGGCCCAGCAACGTCCAAGGGACGCACCGATTTGTGTTATGGCTGCCTCAACAATGGCAGCAAGACTCGGAGCTGTTCAGTTTGCTGATGAGCCGAATTGGCGACGCGATCGGACGCCCTCCCGAGATGCTTGCCGAGGATCCTGACACGGCACATCAGCAATACAATAACCGCGGAGGCGACGTCAGCACGCTTGCGATTCCGCTTGTCGCGACCGACCCCGGACTCGACAAAGCGGGAGTGGGGCTACTCGACTGTCCTGACATCGTTTCGGATGAAGCGTTTGGACTTGGGTCACCCGACATTCGCCGCGATCTGCTGGGGCGTGCTGCAACGATCTGTTCCGCATTTCTAGTCGTCTCCTCCGCGGAATCCTCGCGTGACGCAACCCTCGGCGATCTGTTGCGCATCGCAGCCGACTTGATGCCTGGGGTGCCGCGGATGTTGGCGGTCAACAAAGTGCGTCCACGCCAAACCCCCGACCAAGTTTTTGAAACCTTTTCACCGCTGGCAAAAACGCATGGCATTGAAACGGTTTACGCGGCGTACGACTTTGATGTTCCCGCCAGCCGGCCGTATATCCCTATCTCGACGGAGGATGGCCTCACGTCCAAAGACGACGAGGACTTGTTTCCCGTTTTCTTTTCCGTTTCGGAGAACCCCGACGATAACCCTCCCGCGGCGATCCGCGACGACCGTTTGCTTTCCGCGTTACCAGCACGACTCGACCGAGCCAAGTTGTTTGAAAAATTTCGGGTCGCGTTGCAGTCGACACTACGCGGCACGATCTGGAATCGCGGCCTCAGTTTGATCGATCATGATGCGGAACACTCGCTCCAAGCGACCCGCAAGGCACAGGATTGCTTGATGCAAGCGGCGCTGGAATTCTTCGCCCATCGTCAAGTCGGTGGCGAGTTGGTGGAGCTCCGACTTCATCAATCCAAACGCATTATCCACCAACTCTCGGAGTCCTTTGCGGTGACCGCACCGTGGTATGCACGCTGGGGCGTGCGGATGAACGCGAAACTGCGCCGTTTTGTCGATGGTGCCGGAGAAATGGTACGTCGCTTTACCCCGACGGCGATGGCCGAGCAAACCGCCAGCGAGATCAAAGACAAATTTCGCCGCGGCGAGTACGGAAGTCTGATGACCCCCGAACGGCTGAACGCAGCGATCGATCGACATGGCGGTGCCTCAGCGCTGCCACATTGGTTCGCCGCAGAAGTGGACCCCAGTATGTCGCGGCTGACCGAAGCATCCGAGGCGGCGATCCTGAGATTCGAACGGGATGATTTCACTCAGCTCGATCCACGACGGTTGGATGAAGCAGTGCGTCAAATGTGGAGCGAAGTTCCGGTGCGCAAAAAATTGGTGGCCGGACTGACGCCGTTGGCAACCATCCTGGCGGCCTTCGGCGGCGTGTTGATGATTCCCGTTGATTTCGGCACCACGGTGATTGCCTCGGCTTCGATCCCCGAATTGTTTGCCGCATTCGGAATGGCCGCGATGGCCGCCGTGTGGGCCGGCGGTGCGAACACTCGCGACGTCGGACAACAAGCTGCCAAACAACAACTCGTCGATTTTCACGCCATTCTATGTGACACGTTTGGTATCGAGCGGATGGCCACCACCACCACGATCGAAGTCAGCCGCGTGAAAGAGACGTTGCCGATGTCGCACATCATTCGCCGCGACGCCATTGGCCCCACCCTGCTGCTGTACCAAGTCCGAGACGCGTTCCGCAAGGAACTGCAAAAGCAATTGCCACGCGGCGGGTGATGAGAAATGCCCCCCTGTTTTGTACCGCGTTCACGCAACCCGTTGTCATGAAACGCATTTTGCCGAGGGAGGCGGAACCAAAACAAACTGAAACGAAAGATCCACTTACCGTGCCATTCCCCACTTTTTAGCAGCCCCGCGGCCAATGCCCGTCGGTTTCGATCGATGACGCCGCATCATGCCTGCCTAGGTGCTTAAGTGAGCTTTAGTGTGGACGCAAACCCAAAGAAGCTTCCCTCTTCGTGCTCAAGCGGAGCGTCATTCGGCTCGCCCCCCAAAAAATCACTCTCCGCTTCAAGCTTGGCGTCCTCAGCGCCGCCCTGACACTCTGCTACGCTATGCTTTATAGGCGAGTGAAGAATCTCGCCGCCCCCCTCATTTAGCCTTTCTGGGAAATGCATCACGTGGATCCTCGTTCCTTCAAAGAACCATCCTGTACCGTACCGTTCCTCCAGAGCGACAATGGTGCGCCGTGTGGCGGCGTCAGCGATAGCGATAGCGATAGCGATAGCGATAGCGTTGAGCCCGCACTTTTTGTCGATCGAAACGCTCCCAGCCGCGATCACGTCGATCTGAAACGGATCGAAGGGGCGGTGCGGATCATTTTGGACGCGGTCGGTGAAGATCCCGATCGCGAAGGATTGCTGGAAACCCCCGCCCGTGTCGCACGGATGTACGCGGAAATGTTTGCTGGGTTGAAATCGGATCCTGGCCGTCACTTGGCAAAAGTGTTCACCGAAAATTACGATGAAATCGTCCTGGTTCGCGATATCAGCTTCTGCAGCATGTGTGAACACCACCTGTTGCCGTTCACCGGTCGAGCCCATATCGCCTATCTCCCCAGCGGTAAGGTGGTGGGACTGAGCAAACTGGCTCGAGTTGTCGAAGAGGTCGCCCGTCGCCCCCAGGTCCAAGAACGAATGACGCAAACGATTGCGGATTTGGTCGAAGACCGCTTGTCCGCCAATGGCGTCGCAGTGGTTTGCGAAGCGACTCATAGTTGCATGACGATGCGAGGCGTCCGCAAACCTGGCAGTTTGTGTTTAACCAGCGCGATGCGTGGGGCGTTCCGTGACGACCCCAAATCGAGAGCCGAGGTGTTAGGGTTGATCAATCGAGAAGCGTAGTGACGTAATCGTGATTACGTCAACGTCACCGAACGCTAACTTCGCCCAGCCACCGAGGGCAATTTTTCTCGCACGCGAGAGGAACCGCTTGCCAATCGGAGCGAGGGGAGATTCGGCTCGTGTAAGGACAAGAGCCTTGGGATGCAATTAGCAGCGAACTTTACGAACATGCTTTATCGCAATCGAAATAGGTCGCATGGATAGCGAACGTCAACGAATTCAAGATGATCTGCGCGGCGTCGTGCGAGGCGAAGTCTTGTGCGATGACATCTCGTGTCAATTGTACGCGACCGATGCGAGCATCTATCAAATGCTCCCCCTGGGCGTCGTCCGGCCTCGAACCGCAGCCGATGTCATTGCCACGGTGCAATACGGCGCCGAACATGACTTGTCGATTCACCCTCGCGGCAGTGCGAGTGGTGTCTCAGGCGAGTCGCTCGGCAGCGGGTTGGTGCTCGACTTTTCGCGATTCATGCGGCGGGTCACAATTGATCGCAACGGCGCTACCGTCAATGTGCAATGCGGTGCTGTGTTAGCGGAAGTCAACGCCGCACTCGCCCCCTATGGTCGCACCTACGGTCCCGACCCGGCAACTCGTAGCATCACGACGATGGGAAGTGTGTTGTCGACCAATGCTTCGGGCAGCCATTACCTGCGCAGTGGCTCGGCTCGCGATACGATCGAGTCGATGCGAGTCGTGACGGTGGACGGGAAATTATTAACGTTTTCCAAGCATCACCCTGACGAGCAAACGCCCCAAGGGCGTTTGGCCCGCGGCATCGTCGAAATTGAAAGTCAGTTTCGGACACTGATCGCGGCCCGCAAGTCCGCGCCGAACTCGCGTGGCGGCTATCGCTTTGACGGGGTGATTGACTCCGAGGGCCGCGTGGATCTCGCTAAGTTCATGGTCGGAACCCAAGGCACGCTGGGGATCATCGTCGATGCGGTACTACGTACCGAAGCCATTCCCACCCACCGCGGCGTCGCTTTGCTGTTTTATCGTCGCCTCGATTCAGCGGTGCGATGTGCCCGTCGCGCACTCGAACATGGTCTGGTCGCCTGCGATTTAATGGACCGCCGATTGTTGCAAATCGCTCGCGAAACGGATCCACGATTTGCCGACCTGCTGCCACGTGAAGCCGAAGCGATGCTGTTGGTAGAGATCCAAGGCGAATCGCTGGGCGATCTTTACGACCGCTTGGCCATCATCCGACAAGAGTGCGCCAAAGGTCCCGATGCAGCCTTCGCCGCCGTTGACACGGTCCGGGACTCCGAACGCGATCTGTACTGGACGCTCTCGCGACGGGTCGTGCCCCGCTTGTATCGCTTTAAAGGAAGCGATGCCCCGCAACCCTTCACCGAAGACATTGCGGTTCCGGCGGACCGCTTGCCTGCCGCCCTGTTGGACATCCAAGACACGTTGAAGCGAAATCACGCTACCGCAACCGTGTTCGCCCACGCCGGCCATGGGCATCTCCACGTTCGTCCTTTCCTAAACCTTGCCAAACAAGTCGACCGAGACAAGCTAAACGACCTTTCCAACCAGATTGCCGAAGTGGTTTGGAAGCATGGCGGCGAAGTCAGCGTTGAACATGCGGCCGGTTTCAGCCGCTCGCATCTGTTGCCGCGCCAGTACGGCCAACTGTGGCAAGCGATGGGGCAGATCAAACGGCTTTTTGATTCCTGCCATCGCCTCAACCCCGGCAAGCTGTTTGGAGCCGTGCTGCAGAAACCGAACGAGAATTTGCGACCATTTGATAAGACCATCGAAGTCAGCCGAGGCAATCGAACCTTAATCGAAGCCGAACAATCGCTCGCCAATGAATCCGATCCAGCCCGCAAACCGCTTGCCCAATTAGAAGTCTTTCAAAATTGGCCGCCCGGTGCCTCCGTGGACCAAGTCACCCGCCAATGCAATGGTTGCGGGCGGTGCCGAACGAATTCTGCGGTCGAACGCCAATGCCCAATGTTCCGAGCAACGCATAGCGAGGAGGCGTCGCCGCGAGCCAAAGCCAACTTGCTGCGCGGCGTGCTGAGTGGCCAATTGAAAGTCGAAAACCTAGCCGACGATCGTGCCAAGGAGGTTGCAGACCTGTGTTTCAATTGCCACCAATGCCGAGTCGAATGCCCTGCGGGGGTCGACATTCCCAAAATCGTGGGTGAATTGAAGGCGCAATACGTTACCACCAATGGACTCCCCCTTTCCGATCTGCTGCTCGGCCGGATCGATACGATCGCCGCAATCGCATCGCGATTCCCTTGGCTCGCCAATCCTTTGATTCGAGGACGCTTTTCACGCTGGCTTGCCGAGCGTTTGTTCGGCTTGTCCGCAGCCCGCGACCTGCCGCTGATCGCCAGCGAAACCTTCATGCGTTATGCCGCAAAACGACGCTGGACCAAACTAAATCCCCACGGCGGTTTGAAGGTCGCCTACTTTGTCGACCACTATGCCAATTATCACGATCCCGAGATTGGCCGTGGGCTCGCCGAAATCCTGCAACACAACGGGATCGGACTCTATGTGCCCCCAGGCCAAGTCGCTAGCGGAATGGCACGGATTTCCGCCGGTGACATCAAAGGAGCTCGTCGCGTCGCACGACACAACCTACGAGTGCTCGCCGAAGCGGTACGGCAAGGCTACACGATCATCGCCACCGAACCCGCAGCCGTGCTTTGTCTGAAGCACGAATACCCAAATTTGATGGATGATCAAGATGCACACCTGGTTGCCGAAAACTCCTTCGAAGCCTGCCAATTCTTGTGGAATCTGCACCAGGAAAATCGCTTATCACTCGACCTCGACTCAATGGAAGCCGACCTTGCTTACCATCAACCTTGCCATCTACGTGTGCTAGATCCCGATGGCGCAGGCCCCAAGTTGATGAGCTTGATTCCTAGGTTTGATGTCGAACAGATTGAAGCCGGTTGCACCGGCATGGCCGGAACGTGGGGCTTGCAACGCAAGAACTATCGCAACAGTTTGCGGGTGGGTTGGCCATTGATCTCCGCGATGCGATCGGCAGGCGGGAAAACCGCCGTCACCGAATGTAGCGCCTGCAAGATGCAAATCGAGCATGGCGCAGGTCGCAAGACGCTGCACCCAATCAAGCTGTTTGCCTACGCCTACGGTCGAATGCCGAAGCTCGCGAAAGAACTTCGCTAACAAGGCGACGCCGCCACTGGCGCCGCTAAACCATCAAGACCAACGTGATGGCGTCCGGGTTGGTGATCCGGCAATCGTTCAAACGGCGATCCAACTCAATCCACCGGTGGCGCGGAAACCTCTTGCTCCACCGCCTCGAAAATTGCGATCTGGCCATCGTTACGTTTGCCTCGGGCGTTTTCACCTCCGTTGGGCCACGACAACACAACCCCGTAGAGCTTGCCGTCCTTTTCGACCGGACAGAATCCGTGCATGTGGTGCATAAACTCCAGCTCGTCGTAGGTCGCCGGTATCAGCGAACCGGATGGCTTGCCACCTTCCATCATCAGCACCGGTGCCAACCCGTTGGTCATCGACAACGGATTGAGCAGTGGCAAAAACATGCTCGCCCCCTGATGCGAGATGTTGCACGGGTTCGAGCCGTTGGGCAATTCGACGAAATACGCTTGGCTTGCCCCAGGCATCTGAATTTGTGCCCCGTTGGCAGTGAATGCAAAAATGCGTCCGTGAGCACGAGAGGCGACTTCCACAATCTCCTGTCCCCCCTCCGTCGCAACTTGAACCCCGTGTGCGGTACTGAACGGGCCACCTTTCGTTTCCTTTCCGCCCCAAGCCGGACCACCCCATTGCCAGCGGCCGTCGCGAAACTCTGCTGACAACGCATAATCGCCGGGGGCATAGCCGATCACCACGACCAATCGTTTTGCCTTAGGCAGATACACGACATCACAGGGTGTGAATTTTCCACCCGCGGTGAAATAAGCGTTGACCGTTGGATTGTCAAACTCATTGCCCTTGGGGGTGCCCAATTTTGCGACGACGTTGCCGCGTTGCGAAACGACGATTTCGCCTGTGTTGGTCGACGCGAACGCCCAGTACGATTTGCCATCCATCACGAAACAGTCGGCTCCATGAGCGTTCATGCCACCTGCGAAAACCGGATCTTGTCCCTCGACGAGTTTCCATTCTTTCAATTCGGAATCCAACGTCACCAGTCCATATTTGGCGACAACGGTCACGATCTCGTTGGTAGTTCGATCGTGATCCGCGTTATTGTGCAACCCTCCCTTTGCCGCTGCGATCATTGCGTCGGACTGCTTCCCCAAGTCGGCGCGATGCTTCCAGGAAAACGTCTTGCCATTCGCCTCGAATGAGTTTGCTGCGGTGGCAAGATCGCCCCCTGCGACAGCATGCTTCGTGGACGAAGGGTGATCGTGACCTTCGTGGGCAAGCCCATCGAAGGCAATCCCAGCAACACATGCAAGGATGACGCAAAAAACAAGTCGGGAAAAATGCACGATAGTTAACTTCATTGAAAATGGATTGGGACAGGTGAAACCGCATTGTTTGCGATTTCAGTTGAAGATTCAACCTTGGGCTGCAACCGGCCACGAGCGGCGAAGGGCGAAACGCCTCCGATCGCCACCCAGAGGCCCCATTCGCCAACCAAAGGCCCCGATCGCCAACCAAAGGCCCCGATCGCCAACCAAAGGAAAGAACGGCCCAGGTCAAGCGAGATCCAAAGGAGCAACAAACCAACCGAGACGTTCGCGGCGTAACCCGCGATCACTTGTCATTTACCGCCCCCAAAGTCATTCCCGATGCAATGAGCCCATTGCCAAACCAGTGAGGCAACCGACGACTTGCACGAAACGTTTTGTGTCATCGTGTTGGAGAAACGATCCGCCGGCAATGAAGCGAATGACTCAAAATCCCCAAACATTTCATCAACAACAACCTGCGTCGGCGAAACATGGAAGACGATCGCGCAGCAACGTTGCGGCAATTCAGTGCTGGGCGGCGCTGGATGCGATGTGATCTCCGACCCACAGCGGAAGCAATACCGTTGTAATCGCTGGGTTGCCAATGGAAGCGTTGAGAAACGGAAAGAGGAACATCACTCGTTTTTCCGCGACGTGATGAAAGTCAGACCATGGTATTAGGATCGGTGGATGGCCCACACGAAACGGAAGCATCACCGACAAACGCAAACCACTATCCGACACTCCAATCGTCAGACAGGAACTGTAGTTCACAATGCCAATCTTACCAGAACACATGGAACGCGCATCACCGGACGGTCTCGCATCGTCCTCATAGACCTCTGCCAGTCGTGCCCAACCACCAATGTGGGACAGCAACCGGCAGACAACGCACCACATGATTGGGAACACCAAGAGAAATGCGAACGGAATAAACTTCTCCATGCACTCGATCGCCCAACGGGAACTTTTGCCGGCGCCGATTCTGATCGAAGCGGAAAACGTGGCACGCCAAACATTGTACCACCGGATTCCCCATGGCCAAGGAAGGTCAGCGTCCGCGGCCTCGCGGCAAACGCATGTTAGCGGACGCAGATCCCAAAACGACGGCTAAAGGTGAATCATAACGTTGACGAGGCGATCGAAAGGATCACGTACATAGAAACGCCGCACACCCCACGGTTCGTCCACGGGACCGTATTCGATCGCGAACTTGCTGGCGATGCACTTTCGGTAGACTTCGTCGAAGTTGTCCACTTCGATAGAAACGTCGGGAACCGCAGTGCCCGAACCGCCCTCCGAAGCGACGCTTAATTGCGGAGTCGTTGCTGTGTTACTGCCAAAGGTCTGGATCCAGCCGTGATCCATCAAAAGGTCGAGTCCGAGAATATCGCAATAGAACCGTGAAGCGAGAGCGACGTCGTCGGCAGCGATGTTAAAGACGATCCGTTTCACCGTCATCGTGGCACCTCGTCTCGACACAACACCTCGTCTCGGTACCATTCATCGGAGATCAACACGTTAGCGTCCCTCAATGGAAAGTTTTGCCGCGGCCGAGTTTGCTTCGACGAGCGACGTCGAATAACGTACCGCTAATGATACGCCAGCGCCCGTGAATTACAAACGCAAGCGTGCCCGCAGGTCTTTTACGGCAAAACCATGTTAGGCAAACGAACTTGTAGTCATTCACACGAGCGTAATGCATTGATTATGCGTCGTTTCATTTTAGTGGTTGGCACCATTTCCTTCCAATTTCTTCGTAGCTGGCGCCCCCAGACAGTCGACTTTCCCACACTCTGGCGAATTTCTTGACAAGACGACATCACACCGTCCGGCCTTCATACTGCGGCATGTCGAGCCATTTCGACGTTTGCTTCCGCGATACGAAACCTACGGTTAGTAGCACAAACCAAGGAGCAAACTCGATCCACGTTACGACGAAGTCGTAGAACGCAGCTCCTGTATACGGTGTTCCAAGTACCGCCGATTCGGCAAAATGGTAACTCAACCAAAACCGCAAATAGTAAACAAGAACGAGCCCGCTAACGGCTAACCATACGCGGCTTCGTGCAAATGGCAGCAGGGGTAACGCCCACGTCCAATACCACGGATTCTGGGTCGGGCAAAGCAACCAGAACCATGCAAGCGTAAGAAACACGCCTTCACAGAATCGCGAAATGTCGTCCGACGCGGTCCGCCAAGCGATGACCATTGCGACAATGATAAAAAGGGCCGCGGTCAGCGCTCGTGCAACGAAGAACGGAACCTCCGGCGCAGCGATGTCGAACTGGGAGGAAACCAAATTCACGACCGCCTGTCTCCCGGACTCGGGCACGACGGTGAACCAAGCGATTTCATGCGCACCACGACCGGCCGTCGGCTTTAGATTCTCGATCACGAGCAGGAAGAGGTAGTCGTTCATCTCCCACCGTCTCAGAAACGTCACGACACCTCGACTCGGATCACTGTGTAGTTGTTTTCCGGGACTTGCCTTCTCTCCAACAAACATCGACGACAGCAGGACGACCGTTGAGACCGCAAAGACCGTCGTGGGCACCAACACAATTCGCCAACCGCATGTTTTTGCGATGACAAATAAGAACAGCGGGGCAAGAACCACTGGATACAACTTTGCACCAACGGCTAACGCGAGCACGACGCCGATGAGTCCCAGGTAAATAAGTCGGGCAAGCTTCCAATTCGCCGTTTTCTCTTCATCGCAGCTTGGTAGCCTATGCCAGAGAAGAAACCGCACAACGAAATAGACGGCAAGTGTTGTCACGAACACGGCCACGGCATCCAAATGCCCGCTGTTGGCCACTTCTTTCATCAGCAACGGGCACCACGCGTAAATCACGCAAAGACTCGCCGGCTTCTTGCACAAACGAAGCAACGCAATCACCACGAACAACGTGGCAATATCAAAGCCGATGAACCAAGCCTTCATAATGAACAGCCGCGTCAGCAACGATGCCTCCCCAGGGGTGGTCAGGCTAGCGGCCGCGAAGACCGCTTGGCTGGTCGGCGGATAGATTGTCGGCAAATCGGGGAAATGCACTCGTCTGAGAATCTCCGCGAGCGCTGGATGGTGATCACGCAGCGCGACAAGGCGTTCCAAACTTGCATCCCCCGTCGTCGCCAGATCGGCTGAGCTGACTTGTTCGGGACTGAATCGGAATGGACTCACGCCAGCCGTCGAAACCGTTCCATCCCAAAGGTAGCGATAGATGTCGACTTCTTGGATTGGCAGCGAGAACAACATCACGACACGAAACACGATCGCCGTCGCAATCAGCAACTTCAACGTCGGTCGGCTCTCAGGCGCCCGCCAGGCAATTCGGATCGCAACCAGATACGCTGCGAAGGCGACCGCAAACAGGCATAACACGCCGATGATCGGACGATCCGTCGCCACGCTGCCAAAGTCAAACCGCCAACTGAGCAGCGATATTGATCCATACAGGCACGTCGACAGTACAGCGAGAATTGTCAGCGCACCGACGCTCGCTTTGGAGCCCGACTGACGACTGAGCACTCCCATCGATTCGCCTGTCACGCTTCCACTCGCCGGTGCACCCGTAGCGAGCTCGGCTGAGTCTTTCGGCTTCGCATTCCGTATCGAGCAATCGTGTAGAGAATCTTGTATCCCGCTTTGAAGCTTCCGCTAAGCGTCCCACTGATCTTGCTGGTTCCAATGCGATTGCGGTAGGGCACGGGAATCTCTAAATGGCGGAGCCCCGCGCGGGCGGCTTTGATTTGCATTTCAATCGTCCATCCGAAATTCTCGTCCTCCATTCCCAGCGTGCAAAGCTTGGCGTAGTCGATGGCACGGAACGGACCAAGGTCGGTGTATCGCACACCAAACAAGATTCTCATCAAGAAACAGGCTAGTTTGTTGCCATACACGCTCTGCGGTGGCATCGCCCCCGGTTCACGCTCGCCGAGCAATCGCGATCCTAAAACAAAGTCGGCTTCACCTGATTGGATCGGTGCAATCAATTCAGGCAGCATGTCGGCGTGGTCGCTGAAGTCTGCATCCACGAAAACAACGATTTGCGGCGGTGCCTCGCCATGCTCGATCTTCGCTGCAATTGCCGCGAGTCCACGAAGGCATGCCGAACCGTATCCCTTCTGGGCCTCGTGGACGACGATCGCGCCGCCTTCGAGTGCAACTTCGGCGGTGGCATCGGTCGAGCCGTTGTCCGCAACAATCACGTAGCCAACCGCAGGCAAGTCTGCCAGCACTAAGGGCAACGAACGTTCCTCGTTGAGCGCCGGAATGACGACTGCGACGCTTGCCAGGTTCGTATTAGGTTGCATTGGTTGTCGTTTTCATAAAATTTGGGTTCCTAACTCAAATGTAACCGGCCACGTTTTTTGAGAACGTGAGCTGTCTCACAGAAGTCAACTATTGGTTCGGAATCGTGCCCGATCCAAATTCGGCTTTTTTTGCTGGCGTGGCTGACACAGCGGTTGGAGCTTGCGAATTCAACGACCAGTCGTAGTCGAAGAAGGCAACCTGTGTTTCACCCCGATTTGCTCGCTCGATGGCCTGCTTCAATTCGGCATCCTGCACTCGTTCGGCCAACCACGGCAAGTATCCTCCCACGTGATCCCAATCCTCTCCATACCAATTCAAAATCGGGCTGAGCCGCAACGTCGCATCGGACGGTTCAAAGTCGACATACAGCGAGCTATTTGCGAATTGAATGCTCTGGTCTTGCAACTGAGCACCAAGCCGGCGGCCGATATACGCTTCGGCGCGAATCGCTGGGCAACTTTTCGCGGCGCACACCAAAGCGACGTGGACGCGTGGTTCGCGGAAACGTTTGCGGATGAGTTCGTGTTCGAGGTGATTTAGACTGATCGTTTGGCCACGCAGAATATGTTCCTTGATGTCAAAGAATTCGTTGTCATCGACTTGAAAGTCCATCACCGAACCGCGAATTTTATGGGTAATCACGCCGTTGATGACAAACGCGTTGTAGGCGTTACAGAACAAGGCCAATTGGTCTGCCGCCGTGGTTAGCTTTTCCGGTTCGGCTTCGGAAAGCTGTCGCAAGTAGGTGCGGAACAAATGGTCCCGGGCCATGCCGTCATAGTCGACCAACCCATTTTCAACGTACGATTTCAACAAGTAATCCCACAACGCGTGGTCGACTCCCGATGCATCAGGATGCGGCGTGGGCTTGGTCGTCAATTGCACCTCGTGGAACGCTTTGGCTGCGACGACGATCGGTACGGAAAACGAGACGATCGCCAACCAGAAAAAGGGGCCGTAATAAGAAGATTTGCTATGTGTCATTGGTAGGTCGCGGTAGTGAGGTTGTTTGATCGAAATGTAGCCTAGGCTTCTAGCTCGGGTTCCCAGACTGGATGCCGGGGCGACGAACAACAGGCAAGTCGCCAAGATGCAAAATCTCCATCGGGCAGCGGACGATACATTCATTGCAGCCGACACAGGGCGAATCGTTCAAAGTGATCGGTTCGCCTTTCAACGCACTCGATTTGATGTCGATGCCCATCTGGCAGTATTGGTTACAGACGTTGCAGTCGATGCACTTGCCTTTCTCGGGAGTGATCTTGAACTGCGACCAACGTCCCCAAAAGTTCATCCAAAACGCCAACGGGCACCACATCCGGCACCACACTCGCTGTCCTAAGAACGGATAGAGCCCAATGGCGACCGCGCCGGCCAACGCCGTTCCAACCCACAAGTTGTATTGGCCTAGCGGTCCTTCGAATCCGTACAGATCAGCGATGGTTGCCACCGTTGCGAGCGCAACAAAGACGAACCCCATCCGCTCCATTTTGCGTGGCGTATCGCCCTTCGGCCCGCGATGGCGAAACCCATTGCCGACCGTTTCCGCGAGCGCGCCGCACGAGCAAATGTACGAACAATAAATCTTTCCCCAGCGAATCGTTACCAGTGGAATCACGATGAAGGTCAGCACAGCAGCCCACACCACGCCCACGACCGCGACCGTATGCCACCAAGCGGGATCGCCGGGGCCGACCGCGGGATCCACCTTGAAAGCGGCCATGTTCAACGGCCACGCATTGAGCGATCGCGTCAGCAGCGGTGTCCACGGGTTGCGACCAATGAATACGGCTAAAAAGGTTGGAATCCCCCACCACAGTGTCCATTGCGTCGCGATGATCGTTAGGTTCCGGCGCCATATCAATCGATGATTTGCCTTGATGGCCCAGTACAAACCGAAGCCAGCGATCGCGGAAAAGTAGATCAGATAATAGAGTCCATACGCATTGCTGAAGTATTTCGGGACAACGTTGTACAGCCAAGTAAAGCCTGGCACGAAATAGGGCCCATCGCCTGCTGCAGATGGATCGAGTGTCAGTACGCTCGGCGCAACAAGCGATCCTGCATACAGCCCCCCCCCCAGGATCAACAGCAAGGTGGAGTGCGGTAGGTTGAACAACGCCGAGTGCCCACGCGCTTGCATATTTCCATTGATCAACTTCAGCGCCAGTAGACAGAGCCAAGCGATCGGCAGAACGGTTCCCACTAGGAACGCGGCGAATCCTAGTTGGGTCGACCCTGCGAGCGACTCCAATCCCCGCAGCAACAGCTTGCCCTCGCCCGCCGCCGCGGGGTGAAAGACAAAGTTCTTGGAGTAGAAATAGACGAAAACGCCGACGAGCAATCCGACGACGGAAAATGCGAGTCGCTTGGCGGTCCAAACGCCGTCCAGTTCCAGCCCCATGTCCATCAGGAAATCAACGGGCGGAAGTGTTCCAATTTGTACGATCACATGATCGTTTGCCACCGTGTGCGTTTGCCCATCGACGTCGATGTCAACCTCGTCGTCACGAATCGCTTTGAGATTACTGCGGTAGAGGATATTGAGTCGACCGTCGCGTTCGGCCTGTTCAATCAACAAACGGTTTTCTTCTTTGGCGCGAAACAGGTCGTCACCGCGATAAGAAAGGGTGACGCGATTGTGTGGCATCAACAGCAGTGCTGCTTCGATCGCCGAGTTCCCTCCGCCGACGACCATGATGTTAGCGTCGTGGTAATCTTCGGGAGTGTGAAGTCGGTAGGTAACCTTTTGAGCGTTGTCGGCACCGGGGCACTCAAGAAGCCGTGCCTGTCCTTGTCGGCCCACTGCGACCAGCACTTGCTGTGTCGGGAACGATTTGCCCGATTTCGTCTCGACCTCGAACCGCCGCTCGCCAACTTTTCGCACGCGGTCAACTTCCGTGTCTTCCTTGATGTGCAACTTTTTCTCGTCAACCAAGCGATTGACGCGAGTGAGAAACTCGTCTTTGTCCAAATCTTCGTCGAACTCGAGCTTGCTTTCGTTGCGCACGAACTGTGGCTCGGCATAGACCTTTTTGCCGGGCGGGAAGCTGCGGACCGTACTGGCAACTTTGTTGCGTTCGAGAACGACGTACTTGAGTCCCCGCTCGTGTGCTTCCATCGCGGCGGACAATCCCGCAGGCCCCGCACCGATGATGACAAGGTCAAGTCGACCATCATCCGACGCGGAATTTTGGTCGAACCTCATCTTCGCGATGACGCTGGCACCCTGGTTCGCGGCCACCTTGACCAGCGGCAATCCCGTGACATCGCCAATCACGTAGATGCCCTTCACGCTGGACTCGTAACGGCCGTTGACGATCGGCAGGATTTCCTGCGGCGGGACCGTCGCAAAATAGGTCGTCTTCTTGCGGTCCGACTTGAGTGCGTTCACAGACATCGTACCTCCTTGTACGGATTGAGATTGATTCGCCGGAATTTGAACGTAGCCTAGGCTTCCAGCCTGCGTTTCGCGGGACTCCCACGCTGGAAGCCTAGGCTGCGGTTTTGCAGCAGTGAAATGATTATGGAATCCATTCCAATGGCTGTCTGTGAAGTGGCTCACCGACGGACGACGGAGAGTGACGTGGCGACTGAAGTAACAACGCCAACACATTATCCGTGAACACGGGATCCGCGGTTAGTTTGCGGTGGCTGGTGTGCAGGAACATGACGCTGGTCCAATGGATGGGTGAAGCGGGGCGTGTTGACACGGCCTCGACGGGCTGTTCGCTCATCAGGGCGCTGTGTCGCGTGGTTGTGTCATCACCGGGCACACTTTTAGCGACTTCCAACTTGCCGGTTTCAGTGTCGACGGACATCACGGCCGGGGTTTCAATTGCGTCGCCAGCGTAGAGATGCAACGTGACTCCCGGTGGCGGCGCCGCCGGAATGTCGAGTGCTTGATGCAATTGCTTGGCTTTGAGCAAGCACTTGCGTTGATGGTCCAACGCAATGCACTCACGTGATTCGCGATCCGCAACCTCCGGCAACAGTTCTTGCAAAACGGCGTCTTGCTGCGGATCGGACAATCCCCATTTCATTTGTCGCCACAACTCGGGATCGTAAAAATCATAGGCTTGATCTGGATCCTGAGCATCGACGAGCGTCTGATGACGCGGACGCGGCAGCATCTGGTAGAGCGACGGCATCGTCCCCAATGCGGCCGGTGGATAGTAGGGAAGTATCCGTGAGAGCTGATGCCCATTGACCAAGTCTCGCAGCGCAAATGCCGATCCGGCATTCGGTGTTCCTATCATGACCAATCGTTCGACGTTACTCGCGCCCCGCCAGTCCAACACAGGCAAGGAACCGTCTTCGGGCAACGGCTGAGAACCATATCGCAAGTAATAGCGTGAGAGCAGGCCGCCGAGGGAATGAGCGACAATGTCGAATTTGATCTCTGCATCGATGATGCCGTAGCGGCTTTCATACTCGGCTCGAATGTACTCACGCTTTTCGCCAATGAATTTATCCAACAACGCGGCGTTCTCCGCGACGTCACGCCGCCAATCGTAGTCGAACTGGAAACAAGTGAAGTGTTCGTCCCCGTAATTGAATTCATCCGCTTTCGGGTGCGAAGGATCGCGATACCCACCCACGCCGAGGGTTTGAAGTATCTGGTTGTAGGCTTGCAGCTCGACCGGGATCCCGAACACACTCAATTCCAAGTAAGCCAGTGTTCCATCGCTGCGAACGCTGTCTCGTAATTGCGATAGCGGAACACCTTGCCCCATTGGCAGCGATACCACGGCAAGGTCGTCCGATTGCTGACGTCCAAAACGAATTCGGTCGTACTTCCCCCAGACGGTTTTGCCGGTCTCATCATCGACCAGCCGCGAACCCAACACTCCCGGGATCACGATCACTGGATTGCGTTCATAGTCGGGCCGCTGTGCCAGCGGGTTGTAGATCGCAGCGAGCGAAGTATTGGGTCGTTGCGTCGCACAACCTGAGGCAAACACAACCAAAACGAACGCGGGCAAAGCGAACGCGGGCAAAGCGAACGCGGGCAACAAGAGCTTGTACGCACGAATGGAATACTGAACAGCCATCATCACATAGAGGCCGCTATTAACCGCCATTCGGATCAACCGATGAGATTCGGTTGCATTGGTAACGACCAAATGCAACGGGTCGCGAGCGAACCAAGCAGTGATGGCGGTCACTACCCAGGCAGCGTGAACGGCATTGTCTTTCGTGCGGATGTAAATCATCGAGGTCGTCCATGACCGATTAAAAGAGACGGTAGCCAAGGCTTCCAGCCTGGGTTTCACGGGGTTCCCAGGCTAGAAGTCTAGGCGACGTTTTCGTGTATCAACGACGTGACGTGCGAGCAGTGGCTTGGTCGTTCAAACCCCAGTCGTAATCAAGATGGGAGACGGAGACCGAGTTTGCGATCGCTGCATCGTAAGCTGCGCGTGAGGGCAAGTAGGGGGCAATCGTGCGGAGTTGGGCGGCTTGGTCGCGACCAAAATCTTCGCCAAACCAATCAAGAATCGACGAGAGCTGGAACCTGCGGCCGGCTGCGTCATATTGAAAGTTGCCTGGGTTAGCGAGGAAGACTTTTGTGTTGATGGTCAGCTGAGTATCCAGTCTCTCCGCCGTGTAAGCCTCGTTCAACAGCCGCGGACAACTGCGTGATGCACAAACGATGGCAAAGTGAATCCGCGGCTCGCCCATCTTTCGCAACACTTCATGCTCCATCTGGTTGAGCGAGTATGGCTTTCCCCCAACCGTCAACAACAAATCATCCCAAATGTTGTAGCCGATCAGTTTCGCGGTGTGATTGCGAATGCTGGTCGTGGGATACTCGCGGAGAATTCCATGAACCGTAACCGCGTTATAGGCGTTGATCCAAAACGCCAACTTCGCTGCCTGGGTCGCCCGAGCACTGGGGTTTGCCGACGAGAGGTGCACCAAGAACGCTTCGAGCGCCCGCACATCGGCAGCGGACTGTTTCCACCCCGTGTAGTTGACGTTTCCGTCTTCATCCACGTAGCGTTTTAGCAAGGCGTCCCAATGGCTTGGGTCGATCTGGTCCATCGAAACTTGCTGGTTCGCAGGCACACTGGCGCCCACCGTTACCTTTGGCCCAGCCGAACATGGGTTCACTAACAGCAGCGAGAGGGCACTAGCAGCCAACGCGATAACGATGTGGGAGGCATTGGGAGTTCTCATTGGGAGTATCCGTTCATTGAGTCAACTGAAATGGGGGCTTCCGTTCTACCATTCGCTATTCAATGGACATCGGAGAGCTCGTTCCGCCCAAGAGTCGCATCCACAGCCTGACGTGTCTGTGAGGCTCAACACATTTGCCGGCGAAACGTGGGGCGGGCACTCATTTGCTAGCCAAGACTTCGCCGGCTCCACCGATCCGATTGCCTTCTCTTAGTGCAACACTTGACTTGGGACGCCGCTGGCAATATCGTCTATCGTGGATAAACGATACAGCTACGCTGGCAACGCAATCGACCAAAGCAATCGACAATGAAACGCTGCGATCGGGCGCTGGTGAAGCCCTCAGCGGATCCGACGGCGGAGGCGTTTGCGAACGTCCAGCAATTCAAAACTCTCGTCGCGGGATGGTGACGACGTTTTTTACCTGCATTTAACGCACTCGGCGATAGTCGATTGCGATGAGAAGGAATGGAAAAGTGACTCAACCACAAGCCTGCCCGGCAGCCGAAAAGGGCATTGGATTCTTTGAGCGTTACCTGACGGTCTGGGTAGGGATTTGCATCGTTGCGGGGATTGCATTGGGCAAGGTTGCTCCTGGAATTGCAAAGTCGCTCGATGGGATGGCGATTTACGTGAACGATGCTCCGGTGATTTCAATCCCGATCGCCATCTGTCTGTTCTTCATGATGTACCCGATCATGGTCAAGATTGACTTCGGTGAAGTGGTCAAAGCTGGCAAGTCGATTCGGCCTGTTAGTTTGACGCTGTTTATCAACTGGGCCATCAAGCCGTTCACGATGTACGCGATCGCCAGTTTCTTTCTGGGCACTCTCTTTCTCGGTTTCATTGGCCCCGATGCCGTTGACTACGTGAAAGCTCCGTTGGGCAGCAATCTTGAGGTGGGATCAACCTACGGTGCTGGCGAGGTGGTCTTGGTCGACGGCGTGAAGATGCTGCAAGTTCCGTTGTGGCGAAGCTACCTGGCCGGTTGCATCTTGCTCGGCATTGCTCCCTGCACGGCGATGGTCTTGGTTTGGGGATTCTTGGCGAAGGGCAACGACGGACACACGCTCGTGATGGTGGCGATCAATTCGCTGACGATGCTTGTTCTGTACGGAGTACTCGGTGGGTTCCTGCTCGGCGTCGGCCAGCTTCCCGTTCCTTGGCAAGCGTTATTGTTGTCGATCGGCGTCTATGTCGCGTTGCCGTTGGTAGCCGGTTACCTGTCACGCAAATGGCTGATCGCGACCAAGGGCGAGGCCTGGTTTCGTGACAAGTTTTTGCATTTCCTAACGCCCGTCACGATCACGGCTCTACTAGCAACGCTCGTGCTGTTGTTTTCATTCAAAGGCGAAACGATCGTTGAAAATCCCCTGACGATTCTGTGGATCGCGATTCCATTGACGATTCAGACGCTAGTGATCTTTGCCCTCGGTTACGGGATCAGCAAAGCGATGGGATTCACTTACGAATCCGCCGCTCCGACCGCGATGATCGGCGCATCGAATCACTTTGAAGTGGCAATCGCGACGGCAACGATGTTGTACGGATTGTCGTCCGGTGCGGCGCTCGCGACTGTGGTGGGCGTGTTGATCGAAGTTCCATTGATGTTGGGCTTGGTCAAGTTTTGCCTCAAGACGAAGGGGTGGTTTCCAGCCGGCTCCTCCGATGGTGCCGGAACCTCCGATGATGATCGAGAAACCGTCCCCAGCAACATATGATCAGCAGCCCGTTAGACGTAACGTCAATCGCGTTTGCCGATTGGACTCAGCGGAACTCGAGCCGCTCTGGAACCATGACCGTCTTGAAGTCGTCGGGTGCGAATGGCCTCCACCCCATGAGCCCACCCGGTGTCTTCCCACGCCACCGCGTCGCAGCGATCGCTAGGCGTCGTGGTCTGCGAAGCATCGTCGCCGTGGGACATCATGTCCATGAAGGGCTTCAGCGCGGGAGACGCGATCGAATACGCGCGGTAGGGAATGGCGGCGAGCTTCACGCCAACTGCCGGGCATTGGTCGTTGAGTGACCAGTCGTAACCAAGGTACTTGAATTTCCAGTTGCAATGCTGCGACAACCATAGCCGATCGCGTTGCGGAAGGTAGGCAAACACCGTTGCAACGACGTCGTGATCGGTTTGGCCGAAATCGTCTCGATACCATTCCAAGATCGGCGACATCTGGACGGTTCGCGTGATCCGCGAAATGTGAAATCTCGCATGGCTGGAAAAAAATTCACGAGCGTTATCGTCGAGTTGCCAGTGAAGAGCGTCCGCGGTGTAGGCTCGATTGCGCAACCGAGGACACCCGCGAGCCGCACAAACCAGAGCAAAGTGAATGCGTGGATCACCCAGCGGGCGCAACACATCGTTCTCGATGCCGTTGAGCGAGCGATAGCTTGCTCCGTCCCAAAGTTGCAGGTCGTCAAAGATTGCAAATTGCGTTCGCTTGCCGTCGATCCGCTGAATACTGGCAACAGGGTATTCATGCAGAATCCCCCAGAGGGTCATCGCGTTATAAGCATTGATATAAAACGCCATTTTGGCTTCTCGCCGAGCCGGAAGCCCCGCATTAACCCGAGTCAGTCCATGAAGGTAGGCTTCGAGTGCATGCACGTCGCGGCTTCGACCGCGCCATCGGCTGTAGCAAACCATGCCATTGCAATCAACATAACGGTGAAGCAGTGCGTCCAGCGGAGCGTGAGAGATGTCCTCATACGACAAACGATTGATCGGTGATGACGATTCTGGGCCACCGAAACGCGGTTGGGACTGTGCTAACGTCTCGTTGCAGAAATTGAAACCAACGACCAGAACGACGATCAGCAATGAGAATGATCGAATCGTCCGAGCGGATAAGAAATGGGTCATGCGAACTCCCTTCGTCGTCTGCGTGTGCTTCCGGATGAACCCGGCTTCCTTATCGCAAATCGGCTGACGAGCGAATGGATGATGTGAACCAACACACACAAGGCAAGATCAGAAGCAAGTAGCGTCGGCCGAATTCTATCAGTGCGGCTTGGGCAAAAAGGAGCAGCGATGCACGCGACGTTTTGCCAACGTGACCAACCTCACAGACAGGGAAACAAATTACGTCGTTTTATATCTCAGGCAGCGGATGCAGGTTGCGGCAACGCAGACACGGTTCGTACTGTCTCTATGAATTGAAAGCTGTACTTCATGGATAGGGTTCCCCGTGCCACGTTTCTTTCTCATCCGTCTCGCCACCCTGTTCCTTGTGGGATTGCCCACAATATTGCTTGCGCAATTCGGAGGGATTTTTTCCGGATCGGCAGCAGTCGCTGAGGTGAACGTCGATGAACTGCTGAAGTGGAAGGCCGAATCCAGTGATGGAGCGCACGAGATCGATGCTCAACACGTGCTGGTCGATGTGCGAGTGCCCCAGGAGTACCAAGTTTCGATGATCCCTGGAGCAATCACAAAAGAGCAGTTTGAGAAGAACCAATCGCAATATCGCAATCGAACCGTCGTCGTTTACTGCACGATCGGGTATCGGTCGGGACAGTATGCAAAAAAGTTGGTGTCCGACGGTTTCTCTGCACATAATTTCAAAGGCAGTATCCTGGCTTGGTGTCACGCAGGGCTGCCGCTGGTGACCATGCAAGGTGAACCGACGAATCGAGTTCACACTTACAGCTCCCAATACAAAGTTCCCGCCAAGTACAAGGCAGTCCATTGAAGACACGTTGCATCGTGTTACTAGGTATCGGCCATACGAATGCCGAAATCCTCAATCACTGGGCCGAGTCGCCAATCCCAAATTGTCGCTTGGTCTGCATCTCGAAATTTCCGACTGCGACCTACTCCGGTATGTTGCCCGGAACTCTCGCGAATCAGTTCTCTCGCGAGGAAATGCAGATTGAACTGGCGCCGCTGGTTGAGAGGGCTGGGGCAGAATTGATCTTAGATGAAGTGATTGGACTTGATGCGGAGACCCGAACGATCAACTTCGCCAATCGAATTCCACTTGCGTTCGACGCCCTGTCGATCGGCATTGGTTCGGTTCCGGCAGATTGGGATCGATTCGATTCTCCAAATTTGATTCCCATCAAGCCCATGCAAACGTTCATCGAACGGCTCGATCAACGTATCGAGCAATGTCAGAACAACGCGAAAGAGCCGCCGAAAATCGTAGTCGTCGGCGGTGGAGTGGCGGGGGTGGAAATCGCATTCTGTGTTCGCGCCCGTCTGGCTTCGTGGGTTCCAGCGAGGCCTCCGTCAGTCCAAATCGTTACCAGCGGCGAGGAGATCGCTGGCGGCATGAGTCAGCGAAGTATCCGCAAATTGCGACGCGAGTTATCCAACCAGTCAATCAACGTCATCACCCGATTTCCGGTGACCGAGGTGCGAGAGAATTCGGTGTCGGATCGAAGCGGTCGTCTTCAGCACGCCGACATTGTACTTTGGGCAACCGGCGCGGTCGCACCACCGTTGCTCGGAAAGCTAAATCTGCCGACCGACGAACGTGGCTTCCTTGCGACCGAGGCGACACTTCGTACGATCGCCGGAGGTCCCATTTTTGCCGTCGGTGATGCTGGCACGGTTGCCGCCAACCCCTCTCCCAAAGCGGGCGTCTTCGCGGTTCGCCAAGCCCCGGTCCTGTGGCACAATCTTCGCGCCACGATCCAAGGCAGTCCACTGAGCGAATTCGATCCGCAGAAAGACTTCCTCAAAATTCTCAACACCGGGCAAGGACGCGCTTTGCTGCAATACAAAGGATTCAGTTTCCATGCACATTGGTGCTGGAAACTCAAATCGTATATCGACAAAGGCTTCGTTGGTAAGTACCGAGTTTAGCGTCTACCTGTCAATTGTTCACCCCAACGTCGGGTAGCTGTCTCCTTTGAACATCTACCCAATCTCGGAGAGTCGAAATGCATTGAAACCTCCGGAATCGAGTCGAGTGGCTCCTTGATGATCGTGGCCGTCAACGATTGTCCGGAACGCTACGTTACCCATAGTCACATTTTTGAAAATCAGCCATGAACGAAAGCGAATCAAAAAATCTTGAAGCGGGCGGGGCGCACAAGCATCTAGCCAGCGAGAATAGCACGAGTACCAACGTCAAGCCAAAATGCTCTTGCCGGTATCGGGGATTCCGACTTGCGTTGTACTCGCTCGTTGCCGTCGGCCTTCTCGGAAACGTGGCCGCTCGCGCCGCTCCAGAGTGGATGGGTTCCGCTGCCGATTTTGTTCAGAACCACGTACTTATCGGTGCGGCGTCCCCGACGCAGGAGTGTTCGGGGTGTGTGGACGAATGCGGTAAAACGACGTTCGTTTTCGAGGGAACCTCCGGATTACCATGTAGCGGAAACGACAGCTGCTCGGTGGACAATTGCGAGGGTGAATCATGCCTTGACGAAGAAGCAACCGGTGACGACCAAGCGATCGCAACAGAGAGCGACAACCTCGATGAAACCAAGCCGTAAATTAATCGAAGCTTACGCCAAGAACCCACTTTGGAAGATTGGTTCTAGCAACATCCGAGCCGAATGCGATTCACCCGACGTCCGGGCCATTCGCTTAGCAGTTGCAAGGACGGTTATTGGTGTTCGGTCAGTGAGCTTCCGCACTCGCCCGACCAATGTGCCCCCAGCGTTTAAGCGAATAGCGATTACATGCCTTGATGAATCGCGAGACGATCGAGGCCTAGATCACATTTGCCATCCAGTCGTTCGCATTGCCCTCGCTTGAATCGCAACGCTTGTCCCGAACTTGCGGATCCATCAGCGTCCGGTGGCGACTAATCAACTTCGATCGCGAACTCGCATTGTATCTCAACACTTTGATGCGGACGCACCAGTTCGATCGCAATCTGCTTGAGAAAGAAACTCGGTAGCCTGCCGCAGACAATCAACACTCTACCTTGAACTCCACAAGTCAACCTCTTAACTGGAGTGTAGGCGCAGCGCGAGATTGCCGCTTGAATGTCGCCTGTGGCAGACCTCAAAATCGCTTGCGATGGAACACACGTCTGCTCCTCAGGAACGTGGCGTTTTTCAGTTGCGATCATTTCGATCCCCATGGCCTTGGTGTCCGATCGGGAGAGACTGCTTCGACGCCATACTTGCCGTGGTGTTTTGTCTTTTGTGGCTGATAGATGGTCCAGAGTGTTAACCCAATACCGAATGACTGGACAAGTGGCCAATCGCTTGCATTGGCAAGGACGAATCCGCATCGCTGCCAAATGTAGCCACGCAAGAATTCGCTTGTTTCGGGGCGCCAGACCAACCATTGCCACGCGCAAACGCCAACAATCATCGTAAGACTGATACTCACCAGCCCAAGCCCGATCCTTGCGGTCACGTTACGATCCCAGCTCCTTCTCCACGGAATATAAAGCAGCGGTGGCCAGATGGCTGCAAACCAAGCGAGATGTACCGCCAACAATGCATCTGAAGTTGGGCCGCACCCCCAAGGCCCGCACAGAGAGTGGTCGTTCACCAGGACGTTTCCATGGACCGAAAGTGCGGCCAACACGCCTCCGTACCAAATCAGTGGCACCAACAAACATTCGATCACGCGTGGTATTGACTGCATCGTGGATCTTTCCCTTACGATAATTCTTTGCCTGGAAACAGAGCGACAAAAGCACGGTTCACGCGACAAGGGGACACTCTGTGATCTCAGAGCCACAAGTTGACTCTGTGTCTGAAATGAGCTTGGGCAAGACTTCTCGGCGATGAACGCCGATGGTTGACGGTGCAACAATGCCAACTTTCACACGATTGCCGGTGATCGTCAAAATCTGAATCGTTACAGTCTCGCTTCCAATCATCAGCACTATCTGCTGAGCAGCTTTTCGTGACAGAACAAGCACGCTTCCGCCTTCTTGTTTGAGATTCTCTTGATGGATCATCACATCCGTGATCCGATGACCTCACTCTACGAGCGTGACCAAGAGTTGTCTGTGAGCTAGAGAACGCTCGCGAGAATGATTTTTTGGAGTTTGTCTCTCTGGCAAGCTCCACTGGCCGTGGGCGGTCCTCTTGCATCGCATTCGTGTTTGCCTGGCAATAGCAGGTCCTGGCATCGTGGACACGTCGCTAAGTGCATTTCAAATGGGTTTTGCATTTCGGACGACAACGGGCCCATCGCGTATCGATTCATACCGGAATGCACTTGGGTGCAGGTGACACCACCGAAATTAAAATCGGCTGGGGCCTTGGTCGGTTCACCAACCAAACGCCAAAGTCAATAAACGCCCCCCCCCGGCAAACCAACTCGCATCACCGTCTTTCGTTGCTGCGCGGCGTGACGTCGATGGTTCAATTGTGCAAGCGTCCCGGAGGAACAACACGTCCACTCGTTGGCATCCGGAAAATTTTGGCGGTTCATGCCACCGTTGCTTCATTGGAAAAATGAGATAGGCCGATGCCGATATTTGTCGAAAAGATCGCAAACGAGGCACCTTTAACTTGTTCATCGTCCTGCACCTCGCTTGACCTGTCTGTATAGCGGCTCACCGTTCGCGGAACGAGTTACCTGCCAACCATGGGCCCCGTAAAATGAAATCCTGGCTCCAACTCTCGCGTATCCAAGTGGTGGTGTCGCGAACGATCGGGACGGCATTTTCGCCGGCACACTTTTGATTGAGATCATTCATGGATGATCAACTTCTTCACAGCGAGCTGACGACGGGAAGCTCAACGGCGTAAAAAACAAACAACCGCAATAGCCTCACTTGAGTAATGCATCGCACGTCGTGTGTATGGCAAAGCTTGACGTCGTGCACGGCAGCGGCGCTGTGCCAATTTCCATTCACCTTAGTCAGGGTCTATGATACATCGACGCACGCTCGCAGCCGTCTGACCCTCCACGAGTGCCGTGTACTCTGAACTCCCGTCTCTGACGGCGGTTACAGTAGCACAACGTTGTAAGACGGTTTCGGCCACCGTTATCTTTTTCGCCGATTTGTTAACTCGTGTTCCTCTTCCCCCACCGCTGATCGCAAGATGGCCAACTGCTCCCCTAAATCATCACTCGGTGAACGATTCCTGCGCCCATCGCGGAAATGGATCGTGGTTCTCGTCCTGGCGTCGCTGGCGACCGGTTCCACTGCGGCAGAGCCCAACCCGATCGATGCGGAAAACTGGCGAAGCCAACAATTGGCGACCATTGCCGAGCAGATTCAAAATGCCGATTCCGACGACGATCGCTTGGAGTACGTCGCGAGACAATCATGGCTGCGTCGCTGGAAACCGGGACACATGTCTCTCGCGCCGACGGAGGCACCGGCCGACTCGGAACGGGTCGAGGAGCCCTTGCTTGAAACGCTGGTCAGGCCTGCAGAAATCGCCCCAAATGTTTGGCAACAAATGATTGACTTGCAGACGCGTTTGCTCTCGGTCGATAACGACGAGCAGCGCAAAGAAAACTTGCGGACCACCATCGGATTGGCGAAGCAACTTGAACAAGTCCTCTCCGACCAATTTCCGTCGGAGTCGCAGCAGTTAACGACACCGACCGCTTGGATCGTGGCGTACACTCGATACCGACTAGGACGCGCCTTGGCTTATCGCGAATTGCCGAGCGTGCGAGCGCGATGGCCGATTTCAAATCCGGATCATTATGAAGTACAGCTTACCGCGGTCTATCAACGGCTGATCAAGCAAGCGAATCGAGATCGGCCCGAGTTCATTCTGCTTCAGGATCGGATGTTGCGGCGCGCCGGCCAGAAGGGGCTAGCCTTAGAGCTACTGGAGGTAAGCCAGCAATCCATTGAACCGAAATGGTACCTCAAAAAGCGGCGAGATCTGCTACACGAGCTCGGCTGGGATCCCGCCTATCAAGAAGCTGCCCAACGGTACCTCCAAGCAGGCTACAGCGACGAGCCGTGACCCTGTGCGGCGACGAGCGCGAGAGCTACTCACTCGCGCCGATTAGTTTGGAAACGTCCTTTCTTTTTGGCTATCGAGCGTCGCAAAGAGTCGCCGATCGATGAACATGCGAAACATCAGCCCGATTCCGCTTGATCTCCAGCGAGGTCCCCGCGATCGCCGATGGTTTCGGTCGTGGCAACCGTGAAGGCGCGCCGAGCGTCCATGGCTAGTCCGCTCTCGCTAGCTCCGTATGCCTCCACAAGATGCTCTGTCCCCGTTGGCTAGTCCCCGTCGGCTAAATCGGATCCTCACGGGTAGCGAAATCGTTTTTCGGTACCGCACACCTATTCTTGTCCTGGCGGGTAAAGGTCAGCCAATCAACCACCGCCGCTACAGGATTTCAAAAACCGCTTCGACTTCCACAGCGACTCCAGTCGGTAGCGCTGCGAACCCAAGGGCGCTGCGTGCGTGATAGCCATCGCCATCTTTGCCGTACAATTCGTGAAAAAGATCCGATGCGCCGTTGATCACTAAATGATGATCCGTGAAATCGGGTGCCGAGTAAACGCAGCCCAACAATTTAACGACCTTCAGTCCGTCCAGCGATCCATGGGTGTTGCGAACCGAGCGAAGGATCTTCTCAGCACACTCGCGGGCTGCTTTATAGCCATCGTCGACACTCAATCCACCGCCGAGAATTCCCTTGATGTCGCTGACATGACCTGATGTGATCAGCTGGTTGCCGCTTTTGATGCAGAGATTTAGGTAGCCGTTTGGCTGATCGCTAAGGTCGATTCCAAGGTCGATTGCTTTCTGCTGGGCTGACATGAAGACTTCTTTCGTGAAGTTTGAGAATGGATTGAAATTGTGACGGCTCAAAATGCCGCCACACTCGACCAAAAAGAATACCGCCCCAGCGACCATCTGCCAATCCAAGCAGCGTCCAACACCAATCTGTGAGCCCAGATTCGACACCTATTGCAAGGCGGTTCCTGCGCAAACGGGCGTTGATCTGCGACCGTGCAGCGCACCGAGCCAAATGTTGGGTTACTGCCTCACGGATTCATTGCTTCACGGCAGGCGAAGTTTCCGGCGTCGCCCCCCCAGCGTCATTGCTCGACAAGTCTGGGTGGCTCAAGATGCTCTGCCCCCGTTGGCTCTCTGTCCCCGTTGGCCCTGTCCCTGTTGGCCCTGTTGGCCATGCTATCCCGGCCCAGCGCAGCGACGGTCAACGGCGGTTCCCAAAGGGCGCCACTGAGCCAGCGTCCCCCTTCTTGCCGAGACACTCGAGATTCGGCACCGGTGCGTAGAAAACGCCAACTCCGCCCTGCGGGTCAGAAGTCGATGTTCGGATTGATAAACCACCGCTGACGTCTCAGAACCATTGCCGCTGCCTTTCTCGCCGTGAGTGTTTAAGCTTGATCCTTGAGATGGGCGCATAACCAACAAATGAAAGGTTTATCTGAGATGAAAGTAATTGTAGATTTGTGTGTCGTCCCGATGGGCGTCGGTGTATCGGTAAGCAAATACGTCGCGGAGTGCCAAAAGGTATTACAGGAAGCTGGATTGGAGCACCAACTTCACGCCTACGGCACAAACATCGAGGGTGACTGGGACGATGTTTTTGCCGCGATAAAACGGTGCCATCAACGTGTCCATGCTATGGGGGCGCCGCGAATCACCACCACGATCAAAGTTGGAACTCGCACGGACCGTGAACAGACAATGCAAGACAAAATCGACAGCGTGACTGAGACCAGAACCTAGAAGTCCTCACCAACTCGCCCCGATTTCATCGTCCGGCGTTTCTCTGGATTCCGCCATCAGTGCACGTGAGCGGAATGGCGGAAAATCGCTTCGGTGGTGCTACACCTCGCACCGGGGTATGAACTGCGCTCGGCTGTGCCCGATTCGCGTTTCACGGAAATCATTTAGCGATCCGGCGGCAATGCAGGTCGGCCCTGTGGATCAGCCCGGGCGATGCACGCATTCTCTGAATCGCAGAGACGCGGCGGATGCATCGATGCATGTCCATGTTACGTCAAAGCGACTGCAGCGACTAAACGGACAAAGAGGCCGGACATGAATCGTCGCGGCAGATGCAAGTTGCGTGATCGGACATCGTTCGCACAACGCGATGAATTCATGCTAAGCGACCCAATGGGGTCAGCGGCGGGTTGCTGCGAATGATCTCACCTGAATCCGATACCTTCAAATAATAGGACGACCAAATGTGGAGCCGCATTGAGACCGCGAAGTCCCCCGGCTGCTCTAGCTTCTCCCAAATGTTGACCCGATAGTTGTCGTTGTGGTGCCGACACACCTCCACACGATGCAATCGAGGTGGCCGGCCGACTTTCTGGAGAACCTGCGCCTTGATCTTTTCCGTGTGGTCGGCTTGCGACTCGGGGTCATCTTTCTGCGGGGCTGTTTGATCGGCTTTTGCCATTATTTCCTCGGCCACTTGAAGGTGATGCGACACTGAACTGTATCGTAATTCAGTCCCGATCGATACGAGTGCGGTGTGGAGAACGCAGCAGCGACGGATAGACACCCCCAATTGGCTGCGATCGGTTGATCGGAAATTTCCTCGGTTTCACCACGCGACGAGACTCCCCCACCTGCGCAATCCTGCGGACGGTTGCATCGCCATCGCCGAAACCGATCCGCCGTGAAATCACACCGGTTCGCTCACCGATACGGCGAAAACGGTAGGTTTCTAACCGTCTGCGGTTTCATCGACCGACGCGATTTTGGGGATTTTCTCGTCAGAATCCACGCTCCGAAACGGCGTGTCAGCGGGCGAGAGGTGCTTGATCCTCCGATCCTCAGCGAATGACCACGCTTGAAAACGGGCATCCGCGAGGCGTGTGTGGGGTGGCTCGGCGTCACCGATTTCGGAAATGTGACCGCTGCACGCTTGATGGAGGTGCATTTCTGGTACGCCCAAGCCTTCCCGGTGAGAAGTTGCTGGGTAAACAGCTCGGCGAACCGCGTTTGCTGTTTCTCGCTTAGGTACTCTGTTTCTCGCTCAGGTACTCTTGGCGGCAAACCTTGCCAAACTGTAAGCGATCACACAGACGGAGTGGTGGCAAACCGGTAACGTGTGACATGTTTTGCAACGACAGGTGTCGCCCCCGCCTGTGACCTCTCGATGTTGCTATCCGCACCAAACTCCACATCTCGTCACGATCACGCTCAACGCGTACGCCCCGACACAGAACTGAGTTTCGTTTGACAAGGGTCCGATGGACCGGCTATTCGTATAGAGATTGCTTCTCAAACCTTTTCACTTTTCCGGCAGCGCGCATGCCCCGCTCCCAATTGTTTTCTCCCTTGGATACGGCTGACGCTCCAGTTTCGTTAAAGAGTCAAAGACACCGTCGTTTGGTTTCCTTGCTGACTTCTGCGGGACTGCACACGTTGTTGTTGCTCGCTTTAGCACTCTTCGTCTTCCCCACGATGGTCCGCCGCACCCAAGTCCTCAAATTTGTAGTGGGAGAATCCGACACGTACTCCCTGACGACGATCGATGTTACGCCCCGGTGGGATGCCATCGGCTCCGATCTCACCGATGAGCCAATCGTGATCCCAGAATCCGAAGTGCCTCCAGAATTGGATGCCTCCTTGTTTGAGTTATCTGGCGCAATTGACGATCCCTCTCGCAGCAGCAGCAACGTCTCGGCGGTCGCCTACGTCGTTCCGAAGAACATTGGCGAATCGCTCTCCGCATCCAACTCGGTTGAAGGCGCTGTCGATCGGATCACTTCGGAATTGGAAGGGAAGTTTGAAAAGGGCGACTTGTTGGTTGTGTGGCTGCTCGACGCATCACACAGTTTGGTGGATGATCGCAAACGTGTCGCCGTTCGTTTAGCCCCGTTCTACGAAAGCATTGTCAATCGTCACAGCGGGGCGAAGTTTGAAGTGCGAAGCGCTGTCGTCTCTTACGGTTCCGCAATGCGTGAACGTGTTGCACCGACGGAGTTTGGCAAGAAGATTGTTTCAGCGGTGGAGGATTTGCCCATCGATCGAACGGGTGACGAGAATGTCTTTAGCAGCGTTGCAAAATGCGCCAAGGTTTACCGGTCGTCATGGCCCGATCGGCAAATCGCCATCGTGATTTGGACTGACGAATCCGGTGACGACATCGAACACCTGGAGAACGCGATCGCAGTCTGCCGCGAACAGCAGGTATCGGTGTCCGTCGTGGGGCCCTCATCCGTATTAGGTGCCGACACCGGGCTGCATGCTTACGTCGATCGTAAGACCCAAGCGGTTTACCAACTTCCGGTCCGACGCGGACCGGAAACGGCAATGCCCGAACGACTTGAACTTGGCTATTGGTATTTAACGCGTTTGAATTCCCCGGTGCAAGGAGGTCCCCGAAGCTTACCGATGTGGCTCGGTGGGCAAGACCTCCGGGGTATCCTTTGCGGGTTTAGTCCCTACGCGATGACACGTTTATCAATTCAAACAGGAGGGTCCTATACGATCTTCGACCGCCAAGAAGAACGTGGCCCATTCGATCCCGAAGTGATGGCTCGGTACATGCCAAGCTACGGGTCGTTGGCTGAGTACGAATCCGAAGTTCAATCGAATCCGTTACGACGCTCAATCATGAGAGCTGTAGGCGAATTGAAAGGAAAGAACGTCGACGAACCAACCACGATGTTGTTCATCAAACGAACGGGCAGCCGCGTCTTCGATTTCACGCGGTACTATTACACCCCGAGCGAGTTTCGCTCGAAGCTTAGTTCATCACGTGGACGTCTGAAGGCCCAAGCGACACGGTCATCAAAGTTCGTTGACGCGGCTCTGATGCACCTCACCGATGGTGGCGATCTTGACCTTGGCTTAGAGGAACTCTACGAGCATGAGAATTCACCGAGATGGCGAGCTTGGTACGATCTGACGCGCGGACGATTGCTGGCAACGAGTGTACGGCTTGAGGAATATCGTTTAGCAATCGACTCAATGATTTCCCCCGACGGGCTGGCCCCATCAACGAATCACGTGATGCTGAGGGCATCGTCGGAATTGCGATCCAATGAGACCTTCCAAAAACGAGGTGACGAGGCCGAGCGTTTACTGAGGCGATGCGTACGAGAGAACCAGGGAACGCCGTGGGAAACGCTGGCGCAACGAGAACTTGATTTCGCGCTCGGAGTCGGAGTGCGTCAAATGTCACTCACTCAACAGCCCATGGGGCCAGCATCGCGATCGCCAAGTCTCCCCCGGTTTTGAGCGGAGAGCAAAGAGTTTCTGCCGTTTTTAACACACTTCTTGGCCCGCTTTGCCGAACTGTACGCCATCACACAGACGGAGCGTTTGAAAAATCCGTAACGTCCGAGCCGTCAAGCAGCAGCGGCAATCGCCTCTTTGCGGTTAAAGTCGGACGTTTCGTATGCCGGCTCACATTGTGAACCGAACTGCAGGGCCGATGGAACAGGAAAGGAATTCTCGTTCCAAGCAAACTCAAGCTGAATTTTCGTAAGGAAACCCATGTCTCGTAAGTTACTCGCCAGCACGTCCATTTTGAGCGTCGTTGCCTTTGGTTGTTTTGCGTTTTCGGGCTGCCGCCAAGCCGGTTCCTGTCGCGACGGCAGTTGCTCAGTCCCGTCGGCTTACAACTCGCCCGCCTATCCTGCGTCGCCTTCGCATTCTCAACCGGCCTATCAGGGATCCGGCACGAGCAACTCGATGCCATCGTCTTCTTATTCCGCTCCCTCGCAAAGCGATAACACTCCGCCCCAAAGTTACTCGGCCCCAGCTGGGTCGGGGACACGTTCGGCTCCATCGGACGGATCGGGCACACGTTAAGCCACCCCCGGCAAGGACACGATCAAACGATTGATAAGCCGTCGGCATGGCTGGCTGAGAGGTGTCGCTGCATGCCTATCCGTATTCGCATGTGGCTTCGCAGTGCGGTCACCACTTTCGCCCCCAACGGCCGACCGTCACCGCGAAGCCCCTCCAAGCCGGTCCCGATATCAACTTTGCCGATGAGACTGACGAGCCGGTCGGTTAAGTGTTCAGTCGTATGATCGGATTTGAGGGTACGGACAAGCCGACGCTCCCGCAGCGATCGTTTCCGCCCATGCGCCGAGGAGCCAATGCGCCGAGGAGCCAATGCGCCGGACTGCGACACCTTAGAAAGGCATTGCCCTGTGTTGTGACACCGCAAAGCGGCTGCAAAAAGTTTTTCTGAAACCGTGTAAGGATCGCGTTGGTCCACCGTCTTCCCTTGCGAGCTGCCTCGTCTCGGCATCCCGTAGCCCAGGCTTCCAATCCTGGGACCAGCAAACCCAGGCTGGAAGCCTAGGCTACGGATTATCCCAACTCGCATCCGAAAGGAAGTCGGTCCTATGAAAACAGTCCTGTCCAGCGAAAACCAAGTCGCCGAGTCGTCGGTTTACCAGCGGTACGCCGCTGCCGCACAAGCAGTCGAACCGGCGCTTTGCTGTCCGGTTGAGTACTCGACCGACCTATTGAACGTGATCCCTCAAGAAATCATCGAACGGGATTACGGATGCGGCGATCCCACTCCCTACGTTCGCGCGGGCGAAACGGTACTGGATTTGGGCAGCGGAGGTGGCAAGTTGTGCTACATCGCCGCCCAGGTCGTGGGTCCCCAAGGGCGGATCATCGGTGTCGATTGCAACCGTGAAATGCTGGGACTCGCTCGGAAACATGCGCCAGCCGTAGCCGAGCAACTCGGCTACGCAAACGTCGATTTTCGCTATGGATTGATTCAGGACTTGGCTCTCGATCTGGATCAACTTGCTGGAGAATTGTCGCAACACCCCGTGAACAATCCGGCTGGCTATCTGGCTCTTCGCCACACCGAGGAACGTTTACGTCGCGAACACCCCCTCGTCGCTGACGACTCAGTCGACTGCGTTTTGTCCAACTGTGTCTTGAATCTAGTACGGCAACAAGATCGCCGACAATTGTTCGCCGAGATCTTCCGCGTCTTGCGGCACGGCGGACGCGCGGCAATCAGCGACATCGTCAGTGACGAGAGTGTCCCAGAACGATTGCAACAGGACCCAGAGCTTTGGTCGGGATGCATCACCGGTGCGTTTCGCGAAGATGAGTTTCTAAAAGCGTTCGAGGATGCAGGCTTTCACGGAATCGAGATCGTCAAGCGGCAAAGTGAGCCTTGGCGGACGGTGGAGGGAATTGAGTTTCGCAGCGTGACGGTCGTCGCACATAAAGGAAAGCAGGGTCCGTGTTTGGAACGCGGACAAGCGGTGTCGTATCGCGGCCCATTCAAGCAAGTCCAGGATGACGACGGTCACACGTATTTCCGAGGCGAGCGGATGGCCGTTTGTGACAAGACGTTCAATCTGCTTCAGCAAGAACCGTACACAAACATGTTTGACGCGATTGAACCGCGCAACGTAGTGCCGTTAGAAGATGCAAAGCCGCTGGATTGCCGGCGCAATGCACGACGGCATCCACGGGAAACCAAAGGCCTCGAATATGACGCGACCACCGATGCGATGAATGGCTGCAATGACGAAGGGCCGTGCTGTTAGACCGTAGCCTAGGCTTCCAGCCTGGGTTTCATTTATGCATTCAATTGTCCCAGGCTAGAAGCCTAGGCTACGCAAGGAACCACCATGCAATTATCACTTCTACGACAAAAAAGCGAACTCGCCAACGCCGCCATGCAGCGAGAAATCCTCGAGGGCGACGCAAAGCCGCGACAGCCCTACTTCCACGAGAAAGTGCGATCAAGCGGTCTGAGGAACCTTCGTGCAACTGGCATCGAAGTACTGCAAATCAACGTTGGCAAGTTGTGCAACCAAACTTGCACCCATTGCCACGTGGACGCAGGCCCGGACCGTCGAGAGAGCATGTCGCGAGAAACGGCCGAGCAAATCATTGACGTCCTCGCGAACAACGACATCCCGACGCTGGACATTACCGGTGGCGCACCGGAGATGAACCCCAATTTTCGCTGGCTCGTCGAACAAGCTCACAAGCTTGGACGCCGTGTGATTGACCGCTGTAACTTAACGATCTTGATGGCGAATGGATTCAAGGACTTGCCCGAGTTTCTAGCTCAGCATGACGTCGAAGTCGTAGCCTCTTTGCCTTGTTACATGGAAGAAAACTGCGATAGCCAACGCGGCGATGGCGTTTTCAAGCGTTCGATCGACGCCCTGCGCCGGCTCAATGCACTTGGCTACGGACACCCCGGTTCAGGACGAAAGCTGACGCTCGTTTACAACCCGACCGGAACCTCGCTGCCGCCGTCGCAACACGAACTCGAAGCGACTTACCGCGGCGAGTTGAAATCACGCTATGATATTATCTTTTCCGATTTGCACACGATCACCAACCTTCCGATCAGCCGCTTTCTCGATGAACTGCTCCTGGGTGATCAACTCGATGAGTACATGCACAAGCTGATCGACAGCTTCAACCCACTGACGGTCGAGGGGGTCATGTGTCGCACGATGGTCTCGGTTGATTGGCAGGGAAACTTGTTCGATTGCGATTTCAACCAGATGTTGAACATGGGATTGCCTGCGGACCTACCACAACACATTTCAGATTTCGATCCCGCGAGACTTGGCGACCGCGTGATCCAAACCGGCCGACATTGCTTTGGTTGCACCGCCGGATGTGGATCGGGATGCCAAGGAGCGGTCGTTAAGATCGGAGCAGCAAAATGATCGTCCTTCTTGCCCTCGTTGCCGGGATTTTGCTGGCCTATGCCAACGGTGCAAACGACAACTTCAAAGGCGTCGCCACGTTGTATGGCAGCGAGACGACGACGTACCGTCGAGCACTCATGTGGGCGACGGCAACCACGGCGGCAGGTTCGCTGACGGCCGTTTGGCTCGCCCGCGAATTGCTAGAACGATTCTCGGGAAAAGGAATCGTGCCGGACGCACTCGTGGCTCAGAATGAATTCGGAGTTGCCGTCGCGTTGGCGGCAGGAATCACTGTGATGCTGGCCAGCCGCCTTGGATTTCCGATCTCCACCACCCATGCTTTGGTGGGGGCGATGGTCGGGGCGGCGGGTGCCTCATCCTTTGCCGTCGATTGGAATATTCTGTCGTCCAAGCTGATGGCACCGCTGCTGCTGAGTCCCTTGGTTGCGATCCTCGTTACAACAGTCCTCTATTTGACGTTTCGTCGAACTCGGGTCGCGATGGGGATTGCGAAAGAAACATGCCTTTGCAGTGGTCGTGAAGTCGTCGAGGTTGTTCCGCTGGGATCGGGCGTGATGGCTATGGCCCGCGCCGAGGAGCTTTCGATCACGTTGGGGACAAACGTAAGCTGCCGAGATCACTACGCCGGAACGTTTGTGGGTGTCGATGCTCGCCAATTGCTCGACGCAATGCATTTTCTTTCCGCCGGAATGGTGAGTTTCGCGCGTGGCTTGAATGACACGCCAAAGATCGCTGCGCTGCTATTGATTGTTCCAGCCCTGAATTCGCTCACCGCGACGGTCGTGTGCGGCTTGGCGATCGCCATCGGTGGCTGGCTCGGTGCGAAGAAGATCGCCGAGAAACTGAGTCACGGCATCACCGAAATGAACGCAGGCCAGGGTTTCTCCGCCAATCTCGTCACGTCGGTCTTGGTCGTGTTCGCGAGCCGTTGGGGGTTGCCCGTTTCGACCACCCATGTATCCTGCGGCGCCCTGTTTGGAATTGGAAGTGTCACAGGCCAAGCACACTGGAAGTCGATCGGCCAAATCTTGCTCGCTTGGGTCACGACACTCCCGGCAGCGGCGGTCATCGCGTGGTTCGTTTTCAACGTGTTAACGTAGCCTCGTCTCTACGCGAAAATTCGAACTGCAATGACACGATGAACCCACTGAAGAATTCGAGTCATCGTGTGCTCGCGGCTCTCCAAAGCCTGGCGTGACGAAGACTCGGACGACTCCGGCGCTGAATTCAGAACGAAAAGCACAGTTTCTGAACGAATCGCACAATCCTAGAACGGACCGCACAAGGGCATCCAGCGCGTCGCCGATCCCTTTCGGGATTGAGTGTGCATCCTAGGGTGAGCTGCTAATAGAGGTATCCGGATGGAAGGCATACCAGGCGAACCACAATGAGTACATCCAATGAAGCCCTTCGTCCGCCTCGACGACTCGCAAACGATTCGCTTCGCGGTGGAAGGCGATCGTCACGTTTTTGCCTCCAACCGTGTCTTGTAGCGTGCTATCGGCGTTGCCAAACGCCGATAGCGGATAGGCTCGAGCCGTGCCATCATCCGTCCAAACCCCCAGCACAGGCGTTTTCGTTGGCAATGCGTTGCTAACGGGCTGGACTGGGAACATCAGTTGTGGATTGGTGAAATATCCGGCATACGGACTTCGCCCGTAGTCACGTCGATGGCCGGTTTGCTCCGATAGAACTTGCGTGTTCGGATATCGCGTGAGCCAGTCCTTCCATGTCGTTAACTCAAGCGGTACCGCGCGCAGCGACTTGTCCGCTGCGGGGCCGGAAATCCCTTGGGTCTTCACCTGTGACCACAGACTTTCGGATTGGCCGCCGCGATCATACATCAACACATTGCTGTTGTAGAGCAAACCGGAGACACCAAACTCTCGCTCGCCAAGCGGCGTCCGTCGGTCGAAAACTGCGGCCGAATCGCACAGCGGGCAATACGTCACCGCAATCGGTAGCTGACCAATGCGATCGTTGACGATTTCGTGATAGTTGAGAATTCGGAGCGGATAGGCGCGTGCCTGGGAGTCAGCAAAAACGCCAATCACCCGGTCGCTCGGACGCAAGTACGTGGCGTTCCCACCGGTGACCATTGCGGGATTGGTGAGTGCCGGTATGCCATCCTTTGGCGGTCCGCCTGATTGAATCTCCGCTGCTGGGACGGTCAAACCTCTCAAGTCGAACGCAGGTCCAAGGGGGCCTTGAATTTGAGTCAACGGAACGCTGTTTTGATTTGGCGGTGCAGCCGCATCCCGGAGAGAATGATTTATGGACCAGATTGCGAATGCGAGGGACGACACGACAAACGCCCCGGCCCAATAGAGCCGATTCTTCAAAACCAAATTCATCACAAATTCTTCCCATCCGTCGAGTTCAAAAATAGTTGCGAAAAGAATGACGCAACCGTTTCAATATGTGAGCTGCTTCACTGACGAACCCACGCAGTGTCTGGTAGGTTCTAATCACCAAAATGGGGCACCATCACAAATGGGGTGTCCCCAAAACGATTCAATACTTAGTGGAGATAGACATGAAATCCAAATTCGCAAAAGCACTTGTTGTCACGTTCTGCTGGTTACCGATAGCGGGATGCTCGTCGGACGTTCCACCGCCTTCGTCCGCACCCGCGGTTGACACGGATGCTGTACCGAGTGGTTCGGGAACGACCGACGAGGCACCTAAACCATCGCAAGGCTCTGGTTCATCAAACTGACACAGTGCCATTGGCCTCCGTGCATTTCAGGTTTAGCGTCGTCGCAGACGCAGCCTGCGATGTCCGGCATGCGGACGAGCGTTGCAACTGGCGGAAACGCCTACTGAATATCTCGACGCGCAGACTTGCGGCGTGGGAGTCGAGTAAGAGTGATAACTTGGGTACGTGACTGGAGCACTCGACGCTACAACGGATCCGCCGCAGTTCCCTGATGCACAACCAGCCCCGGCAACCATCGGGGGCGAAGTGCTGGAACTCTTGGGACCAGCGTACGGAGGAACTGAGTGAGCCGGAGCAGAACCTGTCGACATTGACGGTGCTGAATAGTTACCGCGCGACCCGCTTTGTGCGAAGGCGTCTGAACCCAACAGGCAAACCGACACGGCCGATACAAATAGAAAACCCAGCGTTCGCTTGGACACAAATTTCATCGTGAGAGTCTCGTCTTAAGGAAGAACCAAAATGCTGCTGATACGACCATTCGCATCAGGCTGATAAGGCATTCTGGGTGGACCTGCGAGAAAGGGCTGTGCGGCACCTCACAGATGACAAATTTCGCCTGAAATGCATTTATGAATGCCTCCTACTCGGCCTCTTCTACGGCCGACAACATCTGGCCCCAAGACGCCAGTCGCGCAGCGGCACAGGGGCGTTTTTTACTTGGAATCCTTAGGAACCTGTTGTCACCAATCACCATAAGATTCGGGGCAATGATGCACCCCCGGTAACCGAACGAAATGGTCCGCGTCCGTGAGACAGTCGTTGAGCATCCACGAAGTCGGTGGTGCTATTGCCATAGGCATTCAGCGCAATAACCTGTTCACTCGCGTCCAAACTCGCTTGCGAATTGCGTGGCGATTCGCAAAACTTTTCGCTTATGAAATGTCTCGCGACGTGAGTGACTTCAAACGATTCGTCGTTGGCCAATGCATGCGGTTGACCGTCTTGCTAAATGAAGTGGCCGAGTCTTTGATACTCAACGATCAAACGACGCATCGTGATTTTGTGCACGGTTGACGGAAGTTTTTTACGTCACCGTCGAGAACGAAGCGGTGGACTCTGAATTGCCAAACCGTTTACCAACCAATGCCTGCGCCAACAAAAGCCCGCGCCAACAAAAGCCCGCGTCAGCGAAACATGGAAGGTGATCGCGAAACGACCTTGCGAAAAAAACATCTAGCACGCCCCGCCGTGCTACGAGCGATTCCGCACGACAACAAGGACGCCACCAACGTAGCCGATGACAATGTATGCAGCGGGAACCGCTACCAAGCTCCACGCAATGGGCGGATGCAAACGTATCTGGGTCGCACCGATGAGCGTAAGAACGATACAGCCAATATCCGCGATGTCGCTGTCAAACCAATGTTTCCACCATGTCATCGGGATGCTGTACACCATCTCAGCACTCACGGTGTAGCGGTCATCTTCGTCGCGTTGTCCAACCAAATCGTCGAGTCGTGAACGACTCCAGATACCAGTCGCATCAGCCACGGAATCAAAGGTGGGATGCCCCGTTTCCAGATCACGGCGTGTATCCCTTGATGCTACAAGCGATGCACCTGCGGCTACGAGAACGATGGCAAAGAGTATAAAGAACGACAGCATTAGGGCGATTTCGTTCGTGCATCGAAAGGTTGTTACGTCACCACCGTGAACGAAGCGGTTGACTCTGAATCGCCAAACAGTTTACCAACAATTGCCTTACCATCAAAAGCCCGCGTCCGCGAAACAGGGAAGGTGATCACGCAGCGACTAGCGCATAAATCATATTGGGTGACCGGCACCTATGGTTGATTGTCGGCCGCCAATTGCGAGAGTGCCGTAACGGCATCGTCGACGCGTGACAAGGGAACGAAGAGGTGGTCATGGTAGAAGGCGGCCACGATGTTCGCACTGATACCACGCTCCGATAACGCGGCGGCAATTGCGGCCGTTAAGCCAACCGCTTGCAGGTCGGAATGCACACTTAGAGAAATCAAGGCGTATTCACCGTCATAAATCTCCCCCGCCGTATCAGCGCGTTCTTTGGGCACAATCAATGTCAGCCCCTCTTTTTCAGAGAACGTGGCAATCGGATCGAGCTCGGCCCCATCACCGTAAATAGCGAGTGGTCGCGACAGGAATACGTACACTTGGGGTGACACGACAGGCGCCAGAGTTGCGAGCAAGGTCGGTAGGTCAGATGTACCGCGCATCAGAAATCGAGGTCGCCTAACAGCAGGTTTTGACGTCACCGCCGTAAACGAAGCGAGTGACTCTGATACAAGAGAAAGTTTACCAACAAAAGCCTGCGGTGCGAAACACGGAAGGTGATCGCGAAGCGACTCAGCGTAAAAACCATGTTATGCGACCGGCGCGTTGCTAACGAGCGTTGCCACGGAACACGAGCAATTCGTAGCAGGCACGACCGACAACCAAGATCGGAAACGCCACAACGACGAGTGCGATTGAATGCACCGGCGAGGGAATCAACACAGAGCCGGCGATGCAGAGTCTTGCGAATCCGGGGACGATCTTGCCGATGAGCTCCAGCCGAGTGTCGCGGTCACGAGCGTAGGGCAATGAATAGAGCATCCACGCAAGGTGCACAACGAAGAAGAGCACGCCGAACGAGATAACGAGATAGCGAGATAGCGAAACCAGTCGTGCATGAAAGTAATCCGCCTGAGTCACCGATCGACTAGGTCGCCTAACGGGAGCTTTTTACGTCACCGCCATGAACGATGCGAGTGACTTTATGTTACGAGAGATGGCCACCGGGGACGATGGCCACCGGGGACAGTCCCTGGGACAGGGAAGCCCGGAGGAGGACAGTGATCGTACGGAAGTCGGTGAGCACGGAGATGCCAAATTGGCTGGCCAACAATTGCCTCTCTGACGTCGGTTCTCGCATTTTCGAACCCATCATTTTTCAACCTTCTCGTCCGGCTACTCGTGTGGGGGCTGCGGACTACGAACGGCGTCTCGCCACGGGCACATCAGTCCGGATCGAGAACATGAGCGGGTTGGTGCAACCTAGCGAAAAGGAAAGCTAGGTTAGAAAATGGGAGGTTAAAAAATTGGATCGCCAAACCAAGCAAGTTGATCGCTCATTCAAGCCAGGCATGGGATTAATCACGTCCTGCTTCAAGGGAACGCTGATCGATGTCTTTTCCCGGACAACGGGGCGTCGTCAATCAAGCAGCATCGCGGTCGCGATATGAATCGAGGTGGGGGCGATCGTTATTTCAGCGGGATCAGAGACCACTGAGGTGGCAGGACGCGCAGTGGAGAAGCAGCAAAACGGAGTTGCCCGTTTGCCATACGAGAAACGCACCGGCACAAACTGCCGCGATGAACAACCGATGCATGTACAAATCCCACCGCTTTCGCGTGCGGATCACCTTGGTGGGTTCATCGGTCAGGTTTGATCTGCGTCGGCAAAACGAGGGCAAACACGACTGGAGGGCATGCTTTACTGGCGCGGAGCTCCACCGCTGGAAGCTCGCGAATTTAGTTTTCAATGTCCGTACATGCAAACGACCGACCGACGCCCCGACAGTGGCAGCGAGCTCGTGAGTGCACGGGATCAGGATAAGAGGCACTCAAAAAAAAAGCGGCGACATGATTTCCATGTCGCCGCTCTGGTCGATCGATTCATCGCAACTGCGATTGCTTACTTGGAGCTAGCCAAGTCTGCTTTACGCTTCGCTTCGATGATGTCGTTCTGGATATTGGTTGGCGTTTGGCGATAGGTCGCCAATTCCATCGTGAACGTTCCTTGACCTTGCGTCATACTTCGCAGGTCGGTTGCATAACCGAACGTTTCGGCCAATGGCACCTCCGCCTTGATGATGCTGTTGCCTTCGACGATATCGTTGCTGGTCATGATGCCGCGGCGGCGAATAACGTCACCCACAACGGTCCCTTGGAAGTCCTCGGGGACTTCGATTTCGACGTTCATGATCGGCTCGAGCAACTTCGGATCCGCTTTCTTGAAGTACTCACGGAAACATCCTTGTGCAGCGGTATAGAACGCCTTTTCCGAGGAGTCAACTTCGTGGAAGCTACCGTCATCGAGGTCGATTCGTGTTCCCACCACAGGGAATTCAGCCACAGGGCCTTTGCCGAGGATGTCGCGGAACCCTTTTTCGATCGCAGGAATGTACTGCTTCGGAATACGGCCACCGACGACGTGGTCTTCGAACTCGAAGCTGTCTTCGCTGTCCGATTCGATCGGGCTGAGTTTGCCCTTGATGTGAGCGAACTGACCGCTACCACCACTTTGCTTCTTGTGCTTGTAGTCGAACTCGACCACCTTGGTCGGGCTTTCGCGGTAGCTAACCTTCGGAGCACCGACGACGATCTCGACGCCGTATTCACGACGAATTCGCTCGATGTAAACATCAAGGTGAAGTTCGCCCATCCCGCTGATCAGGATTTCGTTCGTTTCTTCGTCAGTCGCGACTCGGAACGTCGGGTCTTCTTTGCGGAAACGTTGCAGTGCCTTGGCCAGCTTGTCTCCGTCGCTTCGAGTTGCCGGAGCGACAGCGATCTTGATCACGGGGTCAGCAATGAACATCGATTCGAGCGTACAAAAATCTCGCGATTCGGCGTACGTATCACCACTGGCCGAATCGATTCCCATCACGGCGATAATGTCACCGGCGGTCGCCTCTTCGATTTCTTCGCGTTTGTTACTGTGCATTCGCACGATACGGCTGAAACGCTCGGACTTGGTCGTACGTTGGTTAACGTAGGTTTCGCCCTTTTTGATCGTACCTTGGTAGACACGCATGAAGGTCAGCTGGCCAAACGGATCGTCTGCGATCTTGAAAGCCATGCCAACGAACGGACGCGAGGCATCGGGAAGCAACTCGATCTTGTTGGTTTCGTCTTTCGGGTCACGACCACGGATTTCGCGGTCCAGCGGGCTTGGCAAGTAACGGATCACCGCATCAAGCAAAGGTTGAACGCCTTTGTTTTTGTAAGCGGTGCCCATGAATACAGGCGTGGCTCCACCAAGAACCGCGTCGCGAGCGACCTTGTAGATCAATTCTTTGGAGACTTCTTCTTCGCTGAGAAGCAATTCCATCATTTTGTCGCTGTACATCGACAACGCTTCGAGCATCTGGACGCGTGCATCTTCGCACTCGTCTTTGATGTCGTCCGGAATCGGAGCGGTGACAATTTTTTCGCCTTCATTGCCTTCGTGCAGGTAGGCCACCATTTCGATCAAGTCGACGGCGCCTTTGAAGTTTTCTTCCGCACCAATGGGGTACTGCATGAGGAATGCTTCGGCGCCCAACTTTTCGCGAAGTTGCTTCAAGACGCGGAATGGGTTCGCCCCGGTTCGGTCCATCTTGTTGATGAACGCCAAGCGAGGAATTTGATAACGCTTCATCTGACGGTCAACGGTGATCGATTGGCTTTGCACGCCACCGACGCTACACAGCACCAAAACCGCACCATCAAGAACACGAAGCGATCGCTCGACCTCGACGGTAAAGTCAACGTGACCCGGAGTATCAATCAAGTTGATCGGGTGGTCTTTCCACGAGACGCTGGTCGCAGCACTGGTGATCGTGATCCCACGCTCTTTTTCCAGTTCCATATGATCCATCGTCGCGCCATCACCACCGCCGCGAACTTCTTCGATCTTATGAATTCGCCCGGTGTAAAACAGAATTCGCTCGCTGAGGGTCGTCTTACCCGAGTCGATATGGGCGCTGATACCGATGTTTCTGAGATTCTCCAGCTTCATTTATCTTTACCTAAACATTGCGCGCGACGCTTAATTTTCTCAAGGACATGATTTTACGGACCATGTCTAGTTGTATTGAGTAAGACTTGAGAAATGTGAGAACGCGGCGTTTTTGAACAATACCCACCAGCGTAGGATGACGCCTGGGATCGATGGGAAAATATGGCAAAGGTTTGCCAGCAGCGAAAGGGGAAAAATGCTCAATTCCCCTTGCAGATCTCTTTTCTTCACTGCATACTTCCCTGCTTCCTCTAAGGCGAGTCGACGGACCTGTTTAGAGCCGTCGGCCTTGACGGTTGCGAGTCGATCCCAAACCTGGGACCCACGTAGCCATCTAGCCCATTCGCCCTTACCAAGATTCATAGAGCAAACTCGAATGCCTCCACGTCCAATGAGCACGCGCAGCCGTGCCCGCAAGCGTTCACGCGTCCGCACCCGGACCAAAAAGAAAGATCCTATCTTCGTCGATGGCCAACGCCCTCGGCCGATGTACGTCGATTACAAAGACATCGAACTGCTGAAGAAAATGGTCAATCGTCAAGGCCGTATCGCTGGACGTCGCAAGAGCGGTTGTACCGCAGCGAGCCAACACGCGGTTACCGCAGCAATCAAACGCGCCCGCTTCATGGCCTTGCTGCCATTCGTAGGCGAGTAATCGCAGCGAACGCGGCCACCCCGCTGGATTGAATCTTCTGGACCGCCCCCGCTGGACTAGCCTCCAATACGGGGGGCCTGGTCTTATCATGGGATTAACCCATAGCGGGCGGCTAGCTCAATCCAATTGAGGGCGGAACGCGAAATCGCCTTCCCCTTTATGGAAAAATGAACCAAGGCGGCAGCCGCTGGCCCTTGCCGCGAAATGCAAAAAGGGCGATTCAGGCTCTTCATTGCCAGCGAGCTTGTCCTTGAACCAGGACCGATGCCCCCCGCAGCGAGACAACGGTCCTGCGGCAAACACCTGTACACATCGCCCGCTTCCCCCCCTCTTCTCTGCACGGGGGTTCCCAATGTCTTTTTCGGCGTCCTCTTAGGCGGTTCAGTACGGCAGGACAGCCGATCGATGCCCCCCATCCCCCCGAGTGAATGGAGCTCCGATCCGTGTATACCACCCAACGTCGAGTCGAGTTTCGCGATACGGATGCGGCAGGCATCGTACACTTTTCGGCTTTCTTTCCCTTGATGGAGTCGGCCGAGCACGAAATGCTTCGCTCGCTAGGAATTTCCGTGATGCCTAGCCGGTCGGGTGAAGATCGGCCGGAATCGGCGTTTCATCCTGCTGAAATTGCGTCGCGAGGCCAGGAAAAGGACCTCAAGGCGAGCGACGCGGTGGCCAATTCGCCTTCGCCCTCGTTGCCGCACGTGACTTGGCCACGAGTCTCGGCGCACTGCGATTACCGGGCCGCGGCGCGTTTTGAAGACCTGCTGGAGATCTCCGTTTCAGTACTACAACTGGGCAACAGCAGCGTTCAGTATGGCTTTCGCTTCACGCGCCCGGCCTCACCCCAGGGCGCGGATAACCACGGCCCCCCTTCGCTTCCGGTGACGCTGATCGCCGAGGGCAAATTGACCGCGGTTTGCTGCCAGCTTGCCGGTGGAGGGAGGTTGACCAAGACCCCCATTCCAGAAGAGTTGCGGAAGTTGCTCGCAAAGCACCTCGATCAGCAAACCTTTTCGGCTTAGCACGCGTAGTACCCCGAATCTTGGCCCCAGCGTCGCCGTAGACGGTACGCTGCGTGTTTGTTCCGGGCCACTGACATTTCTTTGTGCTACTTTTCTGGTCGTTTTTCATTCCACGGTCGGCTCGACATGATCTCCTGTCCTGATTTCGCGGTTTCCGAGTTCGCTTTGCCTGGCATTACGTCAGCCTCAAGTTTCAGCTCGCTCAATGGGATGGTGTCGCTTGACGTCCATTCAATGCTCACCCATCCGGCACTGGTCGTCGGCTTGGCCAAGTGGGTTCCAGCCTGGATCACGCCGCTGTGGGTCCTTTCGATTGGCTTATTGATCGGCGTGATCGCCGCAGTGGCTCTCTACGGAGTGCTATCCCTACTGTCGCTCGTGACTCCTCTGGGGCATCTCGCGGACAAGCCAAGTCGCGGCATTACGGCATCCCTCATCGTCGGTGGCTTGATCGGCGCAGGGCTTTGCGCAACCTATGTTCCAACCGCTGGCGAGTACGCCAACACGTTGTTTCTGCCGCTAATCTGCATTGGCTTGGTGCTTGGCTTCGGGGTCATCTACGGGATGTGGCATCGCACGCGGAGTGAGTGGGGATCGATGATCAATGAAGGGGTCATTCCTTACCTGCTTTGCACCCTAGGCCTGTTCGCTCTCGTCGGACTCGCCGGAACCCCGTTTGTGGAAGACCCCCGGTCGATCCTCAATTCGATTGCCGCCGTCAACTTGGTCGGTGACGGAACGGAGCAGATTACCGTGGTGGTGAAAGCGTCGCCGGAATTGCCTGCGGGCGAGGCTCCGTTTTTGCCAGCCAACATCGACTACCAACTTCGCAACGTGACGGGGCTGACGATTGAAAGCGACCGCACCGTATTGCTCGGCGACTCGGCCGATTCCGCTAGTTTTGGCCGCCCCCCTCAACGGGTCAATGAAGGTGAAAAACTAGTCTACAATTACGAGAACCGTGACCTCCCGCCGATCCCGTCGGACCCAACGCGATTGCACATTCAAAATCGCGAGATCGATGATGCCAAGGTCGTCTTCACGTTCAAGAATCAGCCATTGGTCCCCCAGGCGAGTTCGATCTTGGTGATTGCGTTCACATTGTTTTTGACGCTCACCGGGCTCGTAGCGTTTCGTCAAGCCGCTCCTCGCGTTTGGGCGTTGGCATTGTCGACCGCGAAAAACGAAATGGCCCAACCGCTTTACCTGCTGCTCTTGGCGATCGGTTTGTTCGGCGTGCTGTTGTTCGGGATTTACCCCTTCAACACGCTCGGCGACGACATTCGATTGCTCAAAGACAGCGGCGTGACGTTGATCATGGTGCTGGGGATGGTGCAAGCGGTGTGGAGTGCGGGTACATCGGTCAGCGAAGAAATTGAAGGACGGACCGCATTGACAGTGCTTAGCAAACCGGTCAGCCGGCGATCCTTTATCCTTGGTAAATATGCCGGGATCATGTTGTCGGTGTTGGTGTTGTTTGTGATTCTGTCGGCGGTTTTGACGGTTGTGATCAGCTACAAACCGATCTACGACGCTCGCGAAACGGCCAGTGGTGATCCGATTTGGCAGACCGGGCATGATGAAATCATGACGACGCTTCCGGTGCTTGGCTTGTACTTGATGGAAACGATGGCGATCGGTGCAATTGCGGTGGCTTTGGCGACTCGCCTGCCGTTGCTGGCCAATTTCATCAGCTGTTTCATGATCTACGTGATCGGAAACTTGACCTCACCGCTGGTGGCGTCAGCACGTGACAACAATGAATTAGTAGGCTTTGTGGGTAAATTGATCGCGGTGGTGATCCCGAACCTCAACATTTTCAACGTTCAAGCGGCCGTTGATACAGGAAATCAGATACCGCTGATCTACTTGGCCGGCGCATTCAATTATCTTGTATGTTTCTCGATCGCAATTTGGATGCTTGCGATGTTACTTTTTGAGGATCGCGACTTGGCTTAGCATTGGTGCGGAAGACTGATGTTCTATCTGACCTTGGCTTAGTGGCGGCAGTGAAATGCATGCCGCCAAGCAGATCCCTACCTGAGCCAACGAGGTTGCACCGATGAGTAGACTTGCGGCACCGCGAAGTGAACCTGAAGCGAGTGGGGCGTGGACGACCTATTTGTGGGCATCCCTCGCCGGATTGCTCGTCCCCGTCATCGTGGTGCTGGTTGGCTTGATCACGGTGCTGTTGGATTCCAGGGGCTTTGACGGCGATACGGTTCAGCTCGGCACGCACCTGAATCTGCCTCTTCCTGAAGATTTCATCCGCCAGCGTCCGCTGGTCCAATTGGCCCAATTGGTAGGCGTCACGTTTGCGATCGCCAGCTTATTTTCCTTGGCGGTTTGGCGGCACCGACGCGAAGCGGATGCGCGTGCTCGCAGCATCACGAAGTCGTTGCACCGCAAAGTGTTGCAACAAAGTTTGCGGCGTGCGGAAATCGAGGGAGCCGCGGCTCAATATGTTCGCGCCGAGCAATTGATCGGCACGCATTTGCCCTCGATCCAAAAAGGGCTCTCGATGTGGTATCGAGCGATCCCACAAAACGTGCTGATGTTGGTCGGGTGTGTCGCGGTTGCCTTGCTTGTCAACATTTGGTTGGCGATGCTCGCCGTCGTCAGCGGTGTTTTGCTTTGGCAGCTTTATCACCGGCTTCGTTACCGCCAGGGAGACGAAATCTCCAACTGGGAAGTCCCCCGTTCGCGTCGACGGATGGCGGAAATTGTCGGCCAAGCGCCGCTGCTCGCTCGATTGCAAACGCAAGGCTTGGCGGACCGATCCTTCGAAACGGAACTCGATTCGTTGTACCGACGAATCACCGCCGAAGAGTCTCGCGATGGACGACTTTGGCCGTTGTTGTTCTTGGCGACCTCGGTCGCGGTGGGCGTGCTGTTATTAGGTCTCGGTGCAAACCTGTTGATCGGTGAAAGCGGCTTAAGCGTTTCCTCGGCGTTCGTGCTCGGACTCGCACTTGGCGGCGCGATCGTCAGCGCCGACCGACTTGCCAAACTGTCGATTCAATTGCGTCAAAGCGAGCCGTCGAGCGACGCCATCTACCTGTACCTGCAACGCCGCGACGATGTCGCACCGAGCGAACAACGTGTCGGGCTAGCGGGGCTTCGCGACTCGGTCCGCATCGATGACGTCACCCTAAAAGACTCCACCGGTAGAGCGATTTTGCGGAACTTGAGTCTGCAGCTTCGCCCACGCAGTTTTGTTGCACTGTTGGGGACCGAATCGGTGTCCACACGCGCGTTGACCGAATTGATCATGGGGTTTGGACATCCAAGCGAAGGACATGTTTCCATCGATGGCATTCCGCTGCTAGACGTTCATCCGCAAGCCCTGGCACGCAACGTCATGTGGGTCGAACCGTCGGGGCCACTGTGGGATGGCACGATCGCAGAGAACCTTCGCGGTGGTGACGATGGGATTAACAGTGGTGATCTCGTCGAGGTGCTAGAAAAACTGAACGTGTATGAGCAAATCCAACGACTGCCCGAGGGACTCAACACTTATGTCACGGCCGGTGATTCGCAGCTGCCGTCCGGAGTGACCTTTGCGATCGGGGTGGCACGTGCGATCTTGCATAAACCCGCCGTCGTGATTGCGATGGAGCCCCCGCCGCCCGCGGAGCACCTGCCCGATGACCCAGGTCTAGCAGGACTCAAGCAGCTCGCCGAGGCTGGATCGCTCGTAGTGGTGCTGCCGCGGCGCTTACAAACACTGCGTTCGGCCGATCGAGTGGTGCTACTCAACGGACCGCGGATCGCGGGCGAAGGCAAACATGCCGATCTGCTCACAAGCAGTGATCTGTACCGCCATCTCAACTACCTGCTCTTCAACCCATATCGGCACCAAAAGTAGCATCGAGCGGGAAGTCGCATCCGGCATGGATTAACGAACGTTGGGCACCGGCGTTCCAAGCGACTCTCGCAATCCGTTATGCTACCGTCCTTCTGGCTTCCTTCGATGTTTTTGGGTCGGCAACGTGTTTGAATTTTGGCTTGCAATTTCTCTTCCGCTTCGACTGGCAACTCTGGCGATCATTGGGTTGCTTGGCGGAGCGGTTGCGAACTATGTGATCTACACCTGGTGCTGGCTGCCGCGACCGATCTCGCCCTGGGCTCCCCCTTCGGCGGACGCGCCTGCTCGCCGCAAACTCGATTATGTACCGCTGCTGGGGTGGTTTTCGCTTCGCCGCGAAGTGAAATTGCACGGCCGCGGCTTTTGGATTCGCCCGCTATTGATCGAGCTCGGCTTAGCCATCGCCATTCCCGCCCTGTATCTGTTCGAGACTCAAAACGGGGGAATGTTAGCGGAATCGCTTCAGGTCCCCGAGGTGCTTCAGTTGCCTTGGCTAATCACCTGGGGACATCGCATCTTTTTGGGGCACGCCGTGTTATTGATGCTGATGGTTGCGGCGACCTTCATTGACTTTGACGAGCAAACCATCCCCGACATCATCACCGTCCCGGGGACATTGTTTGCGTTGTTGTTGGGCGCGATTTCCTATTGGGGTTTCATGCCCATTTCGTTGCCCATTGGCGACGCGCCAACGAGTTTGCATCAAGCCACGTTTGGCGTTCCTTGGTTCCCCGAACCGCGAGGCCCTGGGGCTTCTGATTTCGAAAAGTGGTGGACCAGCACGGGGCTATTGTGCGGGTTAGCGATTTGGAGCGGTTGGTGCTTCGCGCTGGCAGATCGTCGTTTAATTTTGCGAAAAGGATACGCCAAAGCGATTGAATTCTTCTGCGCGGGACTTGTCCGCCATGCGACATGGAAGTGGTTGCTGGGCATTTGGATCGCGGGGCTGATCGCCATCTCGATTGTTTTTCAGCTGGGCGGGATCCATTGGCATGGACTGCTCTCCTCATTAATCGGTTTGGCCGTGGGAGGCGGTGTCGTTTGGGCGATTCGCATCGTCGCATCCAACGCGATGGGAGTCGAGGCGATGGGGTTCGGAGATGTCACGCTGATGGCGATGATCGGGGCTTTCCTGGGCTGGCAAGCGGCCGTCGCTGCATTCTTTCTTGCCCCCTTTGCCGCGATCGTGATTGTCATCATCCAGTTCATGGTCACCCGCGAACCGCGAATCCCGTTCGGCCCCTACCTCTGTGCCGGGGCCGCATTGACGGTGATCGGATGGGACCGAGTGATGAACCAATGGTTCCTACCGAACCTTTACTTCCTTGGCAGTTTCATCTTTTGGCTCTCGTTCGGAATGCTCGCCCTGATGGGGGGAATGCTGTTTGTGTGGCGGCACATCAAACAGCGAATTTTTGCTTAGGTTCGCTGCGAGAGTTCGCGCCGCTGCGTCATCGGAGGCGGATTTACGACGCTCGACCAGCATAAAACGATCTTGTCACTCCATCGGCCACTCCCCTAACATCCTCACGTCCTAGGTTTTTAGTCGTTCTTTAGGAGTGAGTCCATGATTGTGATTGCCCGACGATACGGTCAACTCGGTAACCGCTTGTGGCTCTACGCGCATATGATCGGAGCCGCAGCGGAGTACGGGGTCTCTGTTGCGAATCCTTGCTTTCACGAGTATGCCGATCTATTTCCGTCCACGCGAGCCGATCTCTGGTGTCGCTATCCGGAGGTTTCTCCGCCAGAAATGGAACTCGAACGCAGGCCGGTTCCTTCACGATGGCAGCGCAAACTCCTAGCCAAGGGTATCTACTTGGTCGGGAAAACGCTGCACCGACTGCCTCTGCGAAACTATCCCGCGCACGTCATTCGCCTTCCAGACAACGAATCCTACGACCTGCAAAGCGACGCCTTTCGTGAATTGGCCACCAGCAAACGGCCGGTGCTGGTGATGGGTTGGGAATTTCGCTGCGACTCACTCTTCGAGAAACATGCGGCGGAAATCCGTCGACATTTCCGTCTTGCTCCCGAACATAGCGAACCGGTGCAGCAGTGTATCGACGAGGCCCGCCAACGCTCCGATATCGTCGTGGGCATCCATATCCGTCATGGCGATTACGCGACGTACATGAACGGCCGTTACTTTTACGAGGTCAGTGACTACGCCGCGAAGATGCGCCAAATTCAGGCCCAATTTTCGCCGCGGCGAGTGACATTCCTCGTGTGCTCCAATGCGAACCTTAACCACGATGATTTTGCGGGGCTTGACATTCAGTTTGGACCAGGCCACCTCGCGCAAGACATGTACGCGCTAGCCGAAACGGACCTGATCATTGGTCCTCCGAGTACCTTCAGCATGTGGGCGTCGTTCTATGGAAATACCCCGCTTTGGACCATGGCGGACCGCAACGAAACGATTGACGTACATTCGCTCACACCCGAGCTTTTTCTGGAGTCCTCCGTGAACCAGACCACCAAGTTGGCGAGCTGATCGAGACCTGAAGACTGCCAGATTAGGGCCTAATAGCAGCGACAGCAGTAGGCATTATTTGCTGGCGTCGCTACCGCGGCTAAGGCAACGATGTGGGTAATCCACCACTTCGCTGCGTTGCCCACCGGGGTCAATGCGACTTGCATCACATGCTAGCGCGTCATCACTTCACGGCATACATCCGAGACCGCCTCGGCCGAGGCCAAATGAAAAGTCGGAATTCGGTTGGCGATCAACGGGCCTGCCGCAGCCGAGTAGTCATTGATATCCATCGTGTTGACGATCACCGCCACCGCTCGACCGCGTCGAGATAACCCGATCAACGCTGCCAACGATTCGGGAGAGCAACGCTGTAGAATCACCAAGACCGTCGTCTCGGACGAGATTTTTGCTTCCGCTTCAACCAATAATTCAGCCAGCGTCAATCCATCGGTTCGCTCTAGACGAGCCAAGGTGCGAATCATTTCGCGAAGCGCCACCGGACCGCGGGTTGCCATTTGTGTCACCGGCATTAACCGGTCGCTCTCACTTTGCATCGATGCCGCATCCTTCACGACGTCTCGGACGCGGTCATCCCCCACCCAACCCTCGGTGCGAATCCGATCGGCTGCGTCGCGTCCATTGCTCACCAAACCGAACGGTTCGCCCGCATCGTGTAACGCGTGCGCGATGGACGCGGCTGCAGAGATCGCTAAATCGCTTCGCACCGGTTCGTGCTCGGACGGATTGGTCGCAACATGCAAATCCAAAACCAATGTCGCTCCGGCAATCGACGATGGTTCGTAGATTTTGCTGTGCAGCGTCCCTGTTCGAGCGGTCGCTGCCCAGTGGACACTGCGCAATGGATCGCCGGTTTGCCAACGTCGGATGCCACGCAGTCGCGTGGGATCGTCCATGACATTTTCCCGCATACGGATCTCACCAATCGGGCGTCTCGACCCAATATCGTAGCGAGATAACGGCACCACGTTGGGCAGCACGGTGACGTATTGCGGTTCGGCCCCCAAGCGATAGCGGCGATACATCCCCATCAAATCCCCCGTCTCTAAAACCGTGGGACCGATTTGAAAATAGCCGCGTCGACGACACGTCACTTCGTAATGCAGCGACTTGGATTCTCCGCCCCACAACATCATCACATCGAGACGGTCACCATCGATCGCCAAAGCGGCGGTCGAAACCGTTCCTGGCTGGATTGCGTTGCGAGGTAACAAATCTTCGACCAACACCCACAAAACCGGCAACCGGCTCCGATTCGTGATCGTCACTTCGACCTCGAACTGCGAGCCGATTTTGTGTTCGACGTTACCGCTGCGGCGGACCGCGATCGTAGAATCGGTCCAGGTGTTCGCAAGAAACCAATTCGCGCCCACCAAGATTGCGGTGGCGATGGCGGCCAAAACCCACAACGACGCTCCGAAAAGCATGCCGACCAACAACATCGCACAAATTCCCGCAATCATCCCAAAACTCGGCAAGCTCGGCTTGGGCCGATCGCGACTGGATTGCAGTGAAGGCGAGGACGGCATGGCGTAATTCGACAGAGTGTGGCCCAATGAATTAGTGCGGGACGGATTGAATCCCGATCGAGACGGTACTCCGCTTCGCTGCGGACCGGCCTACCGTTTCCCGCCTCGCCCGCGAGAACCGAGGAATGGAGTTTATCACGATTGAGTCGGGGGCAAACGGTGTCGCCTGCGATTTCCACCCCAATCCGATCCTATTGTAGCCACCCCAAAGATGACGGATGGTTGCTTGCGTGAGACTCACTTGCTGGCCTCCACTTGCCGGCCCCCGTAGCGCAACACACGATTTTCGGATACATTCAAATCACCGTTTACGTTGTCGGGCGACGGCGTTGCTTGGACGAGATCCCTCGGACGCCATCGTCCACGTCGGCGTTGCCCTTCCCCCTTTCCCTCCCTTGCCGCCCCGGTTCGTCGAGAGACACCGAGCGATTCGCTTGGACGAGACGATCGTCCGTCCTCACCGACGTCCCGCAAGGTTAACCCATGGACCCGACCAATGATGAAGCTTGGATTTGTCAGCGCCATTCTTCCAGACCAGAATCTCGAAGAGGTCTTCGCGACAGCCTCTCGCTGCGGATACGACTGTGTTGAAATGATGTGTTGGCCCGTGGGCAAAGCGAGTCGCCGTTACGCCGGGGTGACCCATGTCGATGTGACCGACTTTGACGAAGGCGATGCGGACGCGGTGCGGCAACTCGCTGAGCGATACAAAATTGAAATCAGCTCGCTGGGGTATTACCCAAACCCGTTGGCGCCCGACAAAGCCGAAGCGGAACAAGCGGTTAGCCACCTACAGCATTTGATCCAAGCCGCAGCGTTGCTGGGCGTGGGACGAGTCACAAGCTTCGCAGGACGCGACTGGACAAAATCGATCGACGACAATTGGCCCCGTTTCCTGGAAACCTGGAAGCCACTCGTCGCCGCTGCAGAACAGCAAGAGGTGAAAATTGGCATCGAGAATTGCCCGATGTTGTTTTCATCCGACGAATGGCCGGGAGGCAAAAACTTGGCGATCAATCCAGTGACCTGGAGGAGAATGTTCGACGCGATTCCGAGTCCCTATTTCGGTTTGAACTATGACCCGTCCCATCTGATATGGCAACAGATGGATTACTTGGCTCCGATGCGTGAATTTGCAGATCGGCTCGTGCATGTTCACGCCAAGGACGTTCGCGTGGATCGCCACCGCTTAGATCAAGTCGGGATCCTAGGCTGCCCCGCGGACTATCACTCACCCAAATTGCCTGGCATGGGAGACGTCAATTGGGGGCAATTCTTTTCCGTGCTCAGCGATGTCGGCTATCAAGGCCCCGTATGTGTCGAGGTCGAGGATCGCGCTTACGAAGGATCCGCGGAAGCACGCGAATTATCGCTCCAGCAAAGTTGTACCTACCTGCGCAACTATGTGCCGCGTCCCGTGCGTCCGGTTGACAATAATCAGGACGGGGGTGCAATCACCTAAGTCGAATCGAAAACCGAGGCCCTACTTGATTGAATGCGACGTTCTAGCCGAGGTGCACCGTGCTGGGGGTCACCGCGTGGCGTCTCGCTCAGCCAAGTGCCACGTCAAGGATCATCATGATGGTGAACCCGATCATCAAGCAGATCGTGGCCAGATCGACGTTGCCTTCGCGATGCGATTCAGGGATCAATTCTTCGACGACCACGAAGATCATCGCCCCTGCGGCAAAGCTCAATGCATACGGCAGTACGGTCGCGGAGTAGGTTACCGCAGCGGCACCGACGACCGCTGCGATCGGTTCCACCGCCGCAGAGAGTTGTCCATACCAAAACGCTTTAGCACGCGACATCCCGTCCATGCGAAGCGGCATCGAAACCGCGGTTCCTTCGGGGAAGTTTTGCAACCCGATTCCGAGCGTCAACGCGAGTGCTCCCGCAATCCCACCAGCCGCATCCCCTTGCATCACCCCGCCAAACGCGACCCCAATCGCAAGTCCCTCGGGAATATTGTGCAACGTGATCGCCAAGACCAGCAACGTGCTGCGCCGCCAACGCGTCTTGGGACCTTCGGATTCATCCAGGGAAGAGCCCAGATGCAGGTGGGGCAACAATTTATCGCACGCCAACAACGTCGCACCGCCCAACAGAAATCCGATCGCTGCGGGAAACCAGGAGGGTTCGGGACGATGCTCGGAGATCTCGATCGCCGGTGCCAGCAACGACCAATAACTGGCCGCAATCATCACGCCCCCAGACAATCCCAACATGGCGTCCAAGCATTTTTGGTTGACCGCCTTGGTCAGGAACACCAACGCAGCACCACACGCCGTGACCGCCCAGGTGAACAGTCCCGCTAACCCTGCCTGAGCGACCGGGGAGAGAGCAAAAAACTCGTTCTTTAACATCATCAATGAATCAAATGAATCCATTCGGCGTCTCTGCGAAGCGGGGGGATATCAAGGCAAATCGCGGCATTGCGGAGACGATTGATATCGAAAAGTGTTTTCTTAGCGTTTTACCCCGCTCGCGAAAACCCACAGCAACCGCGAAGTCACGCTCTCGCAAAGGGGGGTGACGGGCCGATGGTTGATTCAGTATTGGATGCAGTGGGAAAGCCCCCCGATGGTGGCAGCCGCGAGTCAAGATCGCGAGATTCGATCAATCGTCTTCACCACCGCGACGAGAGCGACGAATCGATCGCGTGATCCCGTACCCCATCGCCACCGCGACGCAGCAACCGACAACGCCAGGCACAGAGAAGCCCAATAACGTAGGCGGAACTTGGTTGCTGTAGAGCGACGCAGACCCCATGAACAATGCCGCCGTCAGAATCCCCATCACGAGTCGATTGACGATCGGCTCGAGCCGACGGTGTTGCAAATGAACGTCGAACTTCCCACGTTTAAAATTGTGCAAAATATCGGCAGCGTCTTTGGGAAGGATGCCGATCAGACGCTCCCAATCGTCAACGTTGGACTTCAATCGCCCGTACAGTTTTTTTGGCGAGAAGCGACGCAGCATCGCTCGTTGGCCGTACGGTTGAATCAGTTCGGCAAGACTGAATTGCGGATTGAGTTGATGCGCGGTCCCCTCCAGCATGACGAGCACCTTCAGCAGCATCGCGACTTTGGCGGGCAGGTAGATGCGGTGCTCGCGAATGATCGTAACGATTTCGTGCAAACAACCACTCAAATCGAATTCATCCAACGATTGATGGGCATATTCGTCGAACAACTCTTGGATCGCCCCGTTCAAATCCGGTTCGTCAAAGTCCGCGGGAACTTCCCCCACACGCGCCACCAATTCGGTGATTTTCGTGGCGTCTTGCCCCACCGCAGCAATCAAGCCCGATTCAAGATCCTCACGCAAATTGTCATCAATACGCCCCACCATCCCGCAATCGAGAACCCCTATCATCGCTTGCCCGCTTCCTTCGCCATCGCTAACGAGCGGCTCGTTCAACACCATCAGGTTGCCTGGGTGCGGATCGGCGTGATAGAAGCCATCGCGAAAAATCATCTCGACAAACAGATTCGCGCCACGATGTGCGATCTCGTCCAGGTCTAAACCGGAAGCCTCGAGGCTCGCTTTTTCCGAAACGCTGATCCCTACGAATCGCTCCATCGTCAACACTCGACGCGAACTTAGCTCGGGGTAGGGTTGCGCAAAGCGGATTCCAGGGCGATCGCTGAAATTACGGCGAAAACGCTCCATATTTCTCAGCTCGCGATCAAAGTCCAACTCCTTCATCAACGTCTTCTGGAACTCGCGCATCGTTTGCACAGGGCGATATAATCTCAACCGAGTGGATTGCTGTTCGGCGAGTTCGGCGAGTTTCGTCATGATCTCTAAGTCATTGACGATGCGGCGTTCAATCCCTGCGTGTTGCACCTTGACCACGACCGGGTCCCCCTGGTGCGTCGTCGCGCGGTGGACCTGACCAATCGAAGCGGATGCCATCGCGACCGTCTCAAAGTCGGCATACAAATCGCCCACGGGGGCGCCTAGTTCCGATTCGATCATGGCAATCACCACACTCGGTTCGTCCGCCGGCGTGTTGGCACGCAATTGAGCTAGTTCATCAGCAAGGGTTTGCCCGACCAAGTCCGGACGAGTGCTCAAGACTTGCCCCAACTTGATGAACGTCGTCCCCAGCTCCGTCATCGCAATGCGAATCCGTTGCTCGGTCGTCCACTCGTTCCCATCACAGCGACCGCGGATGCGATCCAACCATGGGATCGGCACACTCGACAACCAATCCGCCAATCCGTGCTTGGCAAGCACCGCTACGACTTCACGGAATCGGTCGGCGTTGCGGACCAGCTGGGGGACGTCGACCAGATCCATGTGCGTTGGTTTTAAAGTGGAAAACGAGAAGTGAAAGTCGCGGCGGACCAAAGCAAACGCAGATCTGGCCCCTCGAATCATAACAACGCAACCCCAATGCCGAAACGAACACGTCGGAGGTTTACGATTGCATTGCCACAAGCGGTGGTGGACATCGGCGGGCACTGTGCACCTACGCACGACACCAATCAGATTGTGACTGTTTCTCGCATTTCACGCCGCGGTTGAAACCGGATTACCAACGGCATCGAACCGGGGTTGCATCGCGGACCATAAGCCGAGCGAATTGTGTCAACATCCCCCTTTGCTGGCACCGCGTTTGCACGGCACGTGGATTTACCCCACGGACTGCCATCGATGGGTGACCAGCGGGGCAAGTGGAAATGGGCTTGCTAAGCTTCATTGCATCGGTCGTTGGCGCCGCAGTGAAGCGAAGCTTTCGTGGCTAGCGACGAACCAAGCAACAAGGAATTTCAATCGTGAATCTGGTCTGCTCTAAATGTGCCGCGGTGAATCGCGTGCCCGAGTCAAAGACACATGACAAGCCCGTTTGCGGCAAGTGCAAACAACCGCTGCTGCCGACGCAACCGGTCGATTTGAGTGAAGACCAATTTGCAAAATTCATTGCCCGTACCGATGTCCCGGTGCTGGTCGATTTCTGGGCTCCGTGGTGTGGTCCTTGTCGGATGATGGCACCGGATTTTGCAAAGGCAGCCGAAACGCTATCGCCTCGCATCATTCTTGCCAAACTGAATACGGAAGCCGCTCCACAAACGGCGTCTCGGTTTTCCATCTCCGGCATCCCCACGATGATTCTGTTCAAGGCCGGAGCTGAGGTCGCGCGTCAGTCGGGGGCGATTGACATGCAACAAATCGTGGCGTTCGCGAGCCGCAGTTAGCTCAAACACCACGTCGCGGTCTTGCGGTCGCTGCGGTGCATTGGGTTCACCCTCAATCCAAAGATCGTAACTCCAAAATTTTTAAGTTGCGTTCACGACGATACTGCCGTCGGGGTGGTTGTCGGGCGTCGTGTTTTCCTCGTAGCGAAATTCTGCTGCCGATTTAGGGGGGTGAACTTTGCACCCACCGTCGCCTACGACATCGAGATTCTCCGCGGCATGGTCAAGGCACGGCACGCCGCCAGGATCGAGGTCATCTTGGTTGTCGCCTACAACCACACCTGCGAAGGCGATCATCGCGGACCGAGTTACAGTTTCAAGGGCATCGACAGCAGTTCGGCCTACATGATGACCGGCAACCGAACTCGCCGTTTGCGGACTACAGCGGCACCGGAAACACGCTGCACACGGCCAATCGAGCCATCCGCCGACACATCGTCGATAGCCTGCGTTTCTGGGACACCCAAATGCACGTCGGCGGGTTTCGTTTCTACTTGGCTTCCGTGTTTACGCGGAACTCGGACGGTTCCATCAATCTGAGCGTCCCACCCATCATCAGCGAAACCGGCACCGAGGCTCAACTTACGAACAATCGATTGATTGCCGAGCCCTGAGACGCTGATGGCCAATTCCAACTCGGCTCAAAGTTTCCTAGGCAACGTTGGATGCAACGGATCATCGCGTTTCGAAAAACGCATCCATTGATCAGCCGATCGCGGTTTTGGCGAGACGACGCTAAATGGTATGGAGCCAACCACGCGAAATCGTGAATGCGCCCGCTACGTGGTCCAGCCTCACTCGGTGGTGGTACTGAGCTCGTAGCGGAAAAACGTAAGCAAACGGTTCCCCCCCTCGCTAAACCGGCTTACTAAGAAACCGTTGGGTGACGCTTCTTCCATGCGGGTTGCATCTGTCGCGGTGCCTGTAGCCATCCTTGCTGGACGTACCACTGCGTGGTTTGCGCTAGCCGTTGTTGCAACGAATAGTCTGGGGTAAAGCCGGTATCGCGATTCAGAGCCGCCGCGGTGCAAGTCCACGATCCGGCGGTCGCCTCGCGAGCCTTGTCCCAGTTGAGGACATGAGGTCGCCGCACGATTTGTGAAACCAATTCATTCACCGCAGCAATCGCCCACACCGCTGATTTAGGACTGCGGATAACCCAGGCATGGTAGCGGCCGAGTGTACGGCCAATCATCCGGCCAAGCTCGGCATAGGTGGGATTCTCTTCGTCGGTAGCGAAGTAGACGCCCTGAGCATCGTCGGGGTTGGTCGTCACGCGGAGTCCCCGACTTGAAGCCAAAATCAAGGCCTTAGCCAAGTCTTCGGCGTGGATCACCGAAACGCGATCCTCATCAAACCCTGGGGCCAAATGGAAGCCAAATTTCGCGATCGTTTTGAACATTTCCAAGCCATTGGGATCCCCTTGCCCCAACACGATCGGCGGTCGCACAATCGTCGTGGGCACCTCCCCTGCGAACCGCATCGCGGCGCGCTCTCCGGCGAGCTTGCTGCGGCCGTAATCGGAAACCGGTTTGCATGCCTCTGCTTCGCTGCGCGGCTGATCGCCCAAACTCGGGCCGGCGGCGGCCAATGAGGAAACGACCGTTAAAATGGGGGCGCGGTCGATTTCGCTACAACATGCTGCGACATTGGCCACCCCCTGCTCATTGACCTTAGCGTAGTCCTTCGTTCGAAGGCACTTGGTTACGCCGGCGAGGTGATAAACCACATCGACTCCGTCCAGGGCGCGATGAATCGAGTTGCGATCACTGACATCGCCAACCGCAAAACGAGGGTGAAACGCTTCCAATTGACTGCGATCGGAATGCTCACGGACGAGACAGGTGACATCATGTCCACGTCGCATCAGATCGCGAACCAAGTGTGTGCCAATGAACCCCGTCGCTCCCGTCACTAATGCATGTGTCATGATCTACCTAACGATAGTAGTATTCCATTCAATGATTTCTATAGGTACCAGTGTTCCAGCTTGGCTCCAAAGCTGACTTGGCTCCACAGCTGACGCAAAATACGTACCGTTCAACGGACGCACCTTTCGGGCGACATCACCCTTTAAGAAAGGGGTTGCCCTATCGCTCGAAGGTAGTCAACTCGCACCGCCGTAACCGCCCCCCGATGGGTCGGTTCGTAAATGGGTACAACAGGACGCAGTCGATCGCTCGCATTACGGTGGCGATCAAGCTGAGCGGTCTCTGACCGCTTGGAATCATCCCGGGGGGGGGGGAGGCAGGTGGGACAACTGAGCGACGCGAGTTGCAATCATGCCGCCGAGCTGGCCCTAGAGTTTAGTTCCCTATCGCTTGCTTTGTCGCACTTTTCCCCGATTTCGAGCCATCTTGAGCCGTCGACGATAGGGACAGTAACACCTTTACCGCTTCGATTAGCGCTGCAGGATGTGATGGGGTTGCAACCAGGTGCGGTCCTCGTCACTCCCGCGGTAATATCGTGGGGATTAATGTCAATCGCATCGCGGGGCCCATCACGTGGATGCTTCGAGATTTGGATTGAAGAAATACCGCAGGAGCATGTCGGTCATGCATCCGCTGGATTGCCAACCGATCGGGATCATCAATGAACACAAAATAAAACCCGAGTGGTCGCCTCGCACCATCGCAAAGTATTCTTGCCGGCCGATCAAACCGCGACAAGCTCGGTAGTGGCACAAGGCACCTCGGTCACGGCTGGATCACGTCGGTGTCCACGTTTCGCCTCAGCTTTGCAACTCGGATCCCAAGACCACGAGCCACCACCGCGATCACATGTTTTAACACGAGAAGCGGAGGCGTCGATCATATCCGCACACCGCAATCGTCCCAGTGTGCGTCGCTACGCGACGTGGTCGAGAAAAACTCGCTGATCCAGAACTGGATCAACGTTTGCGTTTGCGAGTGTCAACTTCCTCCACCCCCTTCCGCTGCCTTGCGTTGAATCGCGTGGACTGCGTTGAATCGCGTGGACTGCGTTGAATCGCGTGGACTGCGTTGAATCGCGTGGACTGCGTTGAATCGCGTGGACTTGGCAAACCGTTTTTTGGCAAATCATGTACGATCCTAAGCGAGCGGTTCATCCTCTCTACACCCTGCTTCCCACCGAGATCGAAGGCTTTGAATCGTTGGCGGAGTTGGCCCTAGACCAACGGTCGTCTTGGAATCATGCCACCGATGATGTTTGGCGAGCGTTGGACGCGAACCTATGGGAGATTACACAGAATCCTTGGGTCGTATTGCAAACCGCTTCGCGCGAGCGCAGCGAACATTTGCTCGGCGACTCTCGTTTTCGCGAAAAGGTGGACGCCTTGGTCAAAGCCCGTCGGCAAGCGGTCCAAACACCCGCGTGGTTCCCGCAGCACCATCCCAACTCGCCGCTGACGTGTGCGGTCTATTTCAGTATGGAGTTCATGCTTAGCGAAGCCTTGCCGATCTATTCCGGCGGATTGGGCAATGTCGCGGGCGATCAACTCAAAGCGTCGAGTGACTTGGGCATCCCCGTCGTCGGCGTTGGCGACGAATATCGATCAAGTCTCAGATGCCAAGCTTTGGAAGTTTCCCATTGAATCGAGCAAGGCGTTGGTCGATTATCACATGAATTGGCCGCTGCGGGCGAGGATCTCGACGAAGTCGAAGCAGCCAAGCATCGGCTCGATCCTCATGTTTTGACGCTTGGATTCGCGCGCCGTTTCGCCACTTACAAACGTCCCAATTTGCTGCTACATGATCCGCAGCGACTTCTGCGATTATTGAGCGATCCCGAGCGTCCGGTGCAATTAGTCCTGGCCGGCAAGGCTCATCCCGCCGACCAAGCGGGACAAGACATGATCCGCAGTTGGCTGCAACTTTGTGCTCAACCGGTCGCCCGACAACACGTGATCTTTCTGAGCGATTACGACGTGCGGATGGCGGAACATTTGGTCCAAGGGGTTGATGTGTGGATCAACACCCCTCAGCGGCCGTGGGAGGCGAGTGGCACCAGTGGCATGAAGGTGTTGGTCAATGGCGGCTTGAACCTTTCCGAGTTAGATGGTTGGTGGGCGAAAGCGTATACGCCCGAAGTCGGTTGCGCACTGGGCGATGGCCAAGAGCATGGCGACGCTGACACCTCGTTATTCGGCAATTCGCAGCGTGTGTGAATACACCGAGCAACACGATGTGCCCGCCGCGATCGCCTATCGCGAACGGGCGGCGTTCAACGGCGTACTGGGCACTCGCATCATCCTTTGGGAACACTCGCTTAAAGAAAAATGGAGCTTGCTGAGGTTCGGCAAGCTGCAAATCGAATCCGCCGGTGATGAACACGAATTCACCGTCGAGGTGTTCCTCGATGGACTCGATCCCAGTTTTGTGCAGGTCGAGTTGTACGCGGATCCGATCGAAGATGAGGCACACTTTGTCGAACCATGATTCGCCTCGAAGCGGAATCCAGCGAATCACACTGGGGCACCTACCGCATCAAAGTTCAAGCCACCCGCCCCGCCGCCGACTATACGCCTCGCATCGTTCCGCTTCATCTCGGTGTCGCGACCCCGCTGGAACTCAATCTCATTTGTTGGCAACGGTGAAGTGGGAACGCATGGGGACGGCACCGATTGTGTAATGGAAAACAAACCACTCTGTAAACTCGCTCGACCACTCTCAAGGAAATACGGTGATGACCGCGTTGATGAAGTCGACCACCCTGACATCCGAACTACTCGACAAGATCGACGCCTATTGGCGTGCCGCGAACTACTTGTCGGTAGGACAAATTTATCTCCGCGACTAACCTGCTGCTTAAGCGTCCTTTGCAGGTCGCAGATATCAAAGCGATGCTGTTGGGGCACTGGGGCACTACGCCAGGCCAGAATTTTATTTACGCCCATTTAAATCGCGTGATCAAGTAATACGACCTCGATATGATCTACGTTTCGGGTCCTGGACATGGCGGACCGGCGGTCGTCGCCAATACGTATCTCGAAGGTTCGTATAGCGAGATCTATCCCCATATCAGTCAAGATGAAGCCGGTTTGCAAAAGCTGTTTAAGCAGTTTTCCTTTCCTGGAGGGATCCCCAGCCACGCCTCTCCCGAGTGCCCTGGATCGATTCACGAGGGGGGCGAGTTGGGTTATTCGCTCAGCCATGCGTTCGGCGCGGTGTTCGATAACCCCGAGCTGATCGAGGCCTGTGTGGTCGGCGATGGCGAAGCGCAAACGGGTCCCCTGGCCACCGCATGGCACTCCAACAAATTCCTCAATCCGGCCCAAGATGGCGTGGTGCTGCCGATCCTTCATCTGAATGGTTACAAGATCGCCACCCCGACCGTCTCGGCGCGGATCGAGCACGAGGAACTTGAGCAACTCCTTCGCGGGTATGGATGGACCCTTACTTTGTCGAGGGTGACGACCCTCGGCGGATGCACGAAGCGATGGCGACGACGCTCGACCGAGTGATCCAACAAATCCAACAGATTCAACGCAGTGCACGCGACCATGGTCATCTGACGCGACCGCGTTGGCCGATGATCGTGCTCCAGACACCGAAGGGATGGACGGGTCCGAAGAAGATCGATGGCGTCAAAAACGAAGGGACAATTCGTTCGCACCAAGTCCCCTTGTCTCACCCCGCGACTCATCCCGAGCACTTGCAACCATTGGAAGATTGGTTGCAGAGCTACCGGCCGCAAGAGTTGTTTGACGAAGCGGGGCGATTCAAAGCTGAACTGGCCGAGCTCGCTCCACGTGGGAATCGCCGCATGGGCGCAAATCCGCATGCCAATGGTGGTGCCCTGCTGCGTGATTTGAAGACGCCCGATTTCCGCGACTTCGCCGTCGAGGTGCCGGAACCAGGAATCCAAGGCATCGGGGACACCCATGTGCTCGGTCGCTTTATCCGCGATGTGACTCAAATGAACGATGAGCAGCGAAACTTTCGCCTGTTTGGCCCCGACGAAACCGCGTCCAATGGCCTCGAAGCCGTCTTTGATGTGACATCGCGTCAATGGGATGCTCGCACGAGCCCGGATGATCAGTTCCTTGCACCCGCGGGACGCGTCGTCGAAATGCTCAGTGAACATCAATGCGAAGGCTGGCTCGAAGGATACTTATTGACCGGACGTCATGGATTGTTCAATTGTTATGAGGCGTTCATCCACATCATCGATTCGATGTTCAATCAACATGCCAAATGGCTCAAGGTGACGGCGAAATTGCCATGGCGTCACAAAATCGCATCGTTGAACTATTTGTTGGCATCCCACGTTTGGCGACAAGACCACAATGGATTCTCGCATCAAGATCCTGGCTTCATTGACCATGTCGTCAATAAGAAGGCCGAGATTGTGCGTGTCTATCTGCCACCGGACGCGAACTGTTTACTGGCGGTGATGGACCACTGCTTACGTCGTCGCCATTACGTCAACGTCGTCGTCGCCGGCAAACATCCGGCGTCACAATGGTTGACGATGGATGCCGCCGGAGAGCATTGTCGCAATGGGATTGGCGTTTGGCAGTGGGCCAGTAACGATCAAAGGTCGCACCCCGATGTCGTCATGGCCTGCTGTGGCGATGTGCCGACCTTAGAAACATTGGCGGCGGTATCGATCATGCGAACGCATCTACCCGAATTGTAAATCCGCGTCGTCAACGTCGTCGACTTGATGAAGTTGCAACCGCATTCGGAGCATCCACACGGGCTGAGCGATCGTGACTTCGATGCCCTCTTTACTAAAGACAAACCGGTGATTTTTGCCTTTCACGCCTACCCATGGTTGATCCACCGACTGACCTATCGCCGCACCAACCACGGTGGCTTTCACGTGCGTGGTTACAAAGAAGAAGGGACGATCACGACGCCGTTTGACATGACGGTACTGAACGATCTCGACCGCTTCCATTTGGTGATGGATAGGATCGACCGTCTGCCGCAAACCGGCGAGAGGGGGACGGAGCTAAAACACCAACTCGCTGAAAAGTTGATCCAACACAAACGCTACATCAACGACCATGGCCAGGACATGCCTGAAATCCGCGATTGGAAATAGGAACATTCTCCGCAATAGCTCGGTGGCCGCTGCCGCCCCCTCGGTGGCGGCAATGTGCAGAGCAACGAAGCAGAGCAACTGGTCGGGGCATCTGGTCGGGGCAACTGAGCCAGACCAAGATGGTCGAGTAAACCAGATGGCGTTCCTACCGTGCTGAGGTTTATCGGTCAGGATGCTTACGCGTGGAGGGAACTTACGCGTGGCCGTGACTAAAGGACGGAGGATCGCTGGCGGGGAAACTTTCGTCCAGCGTTTCGTCGAGCATCTCTTCCTCGTGCAGAACCTTCGCTTCGTATGCAGTGTCGGCATCGCATTTTTGTTGCCAACCGATGGCGAGCCTGGACGCCTCCGCCGTGCTCTGAAGCAATTCCGAGTAGGTTTGGGGCGGATCCTGATTCGCAAACGTTTCGGCCTGCTGAAGGAAATCGGCTTTCTCTACGTCGTTCTCGGCAATCGCTTCGGCACAGCGGCGGACGCGGTCGCATAGCTGGCCCCATTCGGCTTGAGTAAACGAGTTATTCATTTTTGAACCTTTCATTTCGTGGTGTCGTCACGTTTGAAGTGGTGCAAAAAGTAGACCAACGAGCGAGAAATCCTCTCGATCTCGATTCGATCAAGGGTTACGCTAGGCGGGATCACGTTGCGATATCGAGCCAACCGGCCTCAACGGCCCGCCGCACACCGACCGGGCCAACCGTATCGATCGTCACAAGGGGGCGAGAGGATTCGTTGCCGCTACAAACTCACGCAAACGGACTTGGTTTGCAGGTAGTTTTCCAAAACCGCGTGCCCCATCTCGCGGCCCCAACCCGATTGTTTGTAACCGCCGAAGGGTAAGGCGGCATCAAACACGCTGTAACAGTTGATCCACACCGAACCGGCTTTGACCGATTTGGCAAATCGATGTGCTTTGGAAATGTCACGGGTCCAAACGCCGGCGGCCAATCCATAGGCAGTGTTATTTGCTTTTCGGACCAACTCGGCATCGTCGCTAAACGGCATCGCAGCGACGACGGGGCCAAAGATTTCTTCGCGCACCACCGACATTTCCTCGGTGGCGTGCTTGAGCACCGTGGGCTGGACAAAATAGCCGGGGCGATCCAGTGCCGATCCGCCCGCGGAGGCCTCGGCGCCTTGGTCGACGCCGGCCTTCAAGTAACCGGTCACCCGATTGAACTGTTCACGCGAAACCAGCGGCCCCATTTGCGTCGCAGCATCAAAGCCGCTACCGACCTGCAAACTTTTGGCGATCTCGCTGACCCCTGCGACCACCTGTTCGTAAACCCCTTGCTGAACGAACAACCGCGACCCCGCACTACAAACCTCTCCTTGGTTAAAGAAGATTGCATCCGCGGCACCCGCGATCGCGGCATCTAGATCGGCGTCGTCATAGATCACATTGGGACTCTTGCCGCCCAATTCCAAACTGACACGTTTCAAATTGCCTGTCGCCGCATTGATGATCAACTTGCCCACCTCGGTTGAACCGGTGAACGCAACTTTGTCAATTTGCTCATGCGATGCGATCGCAGCTCCTGCAGTTTCACCAAAACCGGTGACGATGTTGACAACCCCATCGGGGATGCCGGCTTGTTGGATCAATTCACCCAATCGCAGCGCCGACAACGGGGTTTGCTCAGCTGGTTTCAAAATCACCGTGCAACCGGTGGTCAAAGCGGGAGCCAACTTCCAAGCGGCCATTAAGAGCGGAAAGTTCCAAGGGATGATTTGCCCGACGACGCCTACCGGTTCTTTCAACGTGAACGCATGAAACTCGGCATCGGGAGCAAACGGCAAACGTATCGGAATCGTATTGCCCTCGATCTTGGTCGCCCAACCGGCCATGTAGCGGAACATCTCGGCCGCCAAGGCCACGTCGGCGGCTTTGGCCACGGCAAACGGTTTGCCGTTATCGAGCGTCTCGAGTTGTGCCAACTCATCGGCATGTTCATCGATCAATTCGCCGATCCGCCAAATCAATCGCGCACGCTCGGCGCCGCCCATCTTGGACCAAGGCCCCCGATCAAACGCGTGGCGCGCCGCAGCGACCGCCAACTCGACGTCCGCAGCCTCTCCCTCGGCGACTTGGGCAATCACTTGGTCGGTGGCCGGATCGTAAACGTCGAACTGCTTGCCACTCTTGGCCTCGACCCAGTTACCGCCGATCAACATCTTTTTGGGAGAGCGGAGAAAGGGTTGAAGCGACTCGGGGATGGGTGAGTTGGTTGCGGTAGACACGGGACACTCCTTCGGTAAGTGAATCAAACAACAGGGCTAGCTTTCCACTAGGCGGTGAATGGATTGGATTGATTCGGGCGCCGACACGATTCCAGATATTTCGTAACCCGAAGCGTAAACGAGGGACGCATCGTGGAGTCCCTCGCTTACGCGTCGGGTTATGATTTTAACAGGCTACACCATTAAAATAAAAAGCCGAAACGCTTTACTGAGCAAGAGGTTAAGACGCGTTGGATGGTTTGGATGCAATTTCGGACACTCGTCGACCAAACGACTCTATCTCTATTGAATGCCACCCTCGCCTCTTTGGCAAGTCTTTTCCACTCTCCCACTCCTCACTCACCTTTCTCCCGCTTCGCTCGTCGCTTGGCTTCCAACAGACGCTCGGTATAGCTCGGCCCCTCGGCTTCGTTGGGGGCGGCGGCGTTCGACTTCGCCTCGCTTCTCGGTTCTTGGGTTCTCAATCCACGGATCGTTGACTCATCGACCGCAGTACCTTCGCTTTGGGTCGCTTCAAATCGCACGCTGGCCTTTCGCCGCTGGAGCGAATCGCCGAGCGAGTCTTTGCTTTTTTGGAGGGCATCGAGTCGGGCGGTCGCCGTCGTCTCACGCTGTCCCGGTTGGCCACGTAAGCGAGCGATGGCACGTCCCATCCAATCGAAATTAATCGCAACACGTCGCACAAAGACATCGCCCAAAAACAATCCACAGCTCACCAAGACGAACCAGGGCCAGGCATCGCGGAAGCTTCGCGCCAGTGCCAATCCGCCTCGAAAGGCGTTGGTATTGACCAACGTTTCGCTGACTTGGTCATCCAATGGCACCGTCACCTCCCCCGCATCGCCGCCGCGTGGCTTCAGCGTCGCTAAGGATTGCATCAATGCACGATTCGTTTCACGCACGCGAAACTCGTCGCTGTAAGGAACGGTTACACCGGTGGTCAGCGGCGACGCTCCAGGTCCTGGGACAACGTTAACGAAATAGCTGCCCGTTTCGTCTGCGGCAAACGAGCCGACATAGCGACCCGGCGCGGTTTGACGCATCCGCAATGGAACCGGTTTCAAATTGGGATCGAGTGCCGAAGCATTCATCTCCAAAAAGTTTAAAAAGGAATCGTCTTGGTTCAAGGCATTGACGACCACTTGGACTTCGCCATCGCGGACATGGGTGGCGATCGAAAATTTGCCCGTATCGCCGGTGGGTCTCATCAACCAACGGACCAATTGGGCATAGAACTTGTCATAGCCACCCCACTCGTTCCAATCGGCAGCCCAGCGTGCTCCCGCGTCGGTCGTCAACACGGCAGTGCGTCCGAGCCCATAGGTCCAGACCGCCAAGATGGTCGCATTCTCAGGCGAATCGGGCTTAGGCGATTGAATCAACACCTGTGCCAGCGGGCTGTCCTTGGTTTGCGTCAAAACAAATCCATTGATGTTCGGCAACACGCGATCGACCCCGTCGAGCACCGCGTGCGGGAAGATCACTTGCGGAGTGGCTCCTCCGGGCGGTTCGAAGACCAAAGGCCGCGAGACTCGCCGCGCTTCACGTTGGAAGATTCGCGGCAGCGCTTTGCCGCTTCGCGCTTCGTAGTACTTACCGCCGGTGTCTTGGGCGATCTTGCGCAGCCGTGCACTCTCGGTCAAACCGTGCGACGCGACCGCCACGGTGCTGATCGTAATGTTGTTGGTTTTGAAAGCGTTGACCGTTGCGGGCAACGGATCGCTGGGGTCGCCATCGCTAATGATGATACAGTGCTTCGTGGAGGCGGGCGTCCGCGTCAAGCCAGCCACGGCCATCCGCATGGCGGGATCGAATTGCGGCATATCGCCTGGCGTCATGCGTCCGATCGCGGTCAACATCGCTTTGCGGTTCGGGCCGACCTCGAGCAATCCGTTGCGACCTCCCCACAGCCACGCATCGCCATTCATGGTCCAGTGCAACACGCCGGCGTAATCGGCTGGCCCGAGTTGTTCGACCGCCGCCCGCGCGATCACCTTTTGCCAATGGTTGCCCTCAGCCATCTCGCTGGCGTGCATGATACAGGCCAAGGCTCCGACCGCTTGGATTTTGCTGTTACGGATTTTGAAATCGACCGGCATCGCCTTTTCAATTTCTGTCCCCGACCAACCACCCGCACCGAACGCCTCGGGGCCGCCGATCATCAACAATCCCGCCCCGAGTTGCTGTGTGTTGCGAACGAGCATCTCGATCTGCTCATCCGTGAACGAGGACAGTTTTTCGTCGCTGTCACCGGCGGCTCGGGGAACGCCCGCCAAGATCACCGCGTCGTACGCTTGCAACTCCGCTAACGAATCGAACAAGGCGTCACTAGACTGTTTCACCACCTCGATGTTTGCATCACGAAGCGAGTCGGTCATCAAATCAAAGTCCCCCAAGCGGGCCTTGTCTTCGATCAGCAACACCCGTCCTTTGCCGCGGACGTAGGTGTAAGCCGTGGCAGTATTGTTTTGGCGAAGGCCATCATCATCGACCGAATTGGGAACAAACTCGGCCTCGTACGTGTAGCCCGCCGGTTGCTCGATTTGGTGTCGCAGCGGGAAGACGTTTTTGCCGGGATCAAGCCTGACCGGCTGTTCAAGCAACAACGATTCTTGACCGCCCACCTTTTGCTTGACTCGCAACTTGCCCTGTACCGGATCGCTGGCCCCCGCGTCGGCATAGCTACTGATCACAATCCTTGCTTCGAACGGTTGTCCTTTGCGGATATTGTCGGGCAGATCGATCTTTTCGACGAGCACTTCGCTCTTGGCATCGATGATCACCGGCACCACATCGATCCCAATCCCGGCCTCGGTCGCCCGCGCAGCCAATTTGCGTGCTTGGCCAATGTTCTCGTTGCCATCGGTCACGATCACAATGCGACGAGACGTGTCTTCGGGCATCGACGCTTGAGCCAAATTCAAAGCCGCTTCCAAGTTCGTCGCGTCGGTGCGGTCGCCTAAACTTTCGAGTCGACGTAGCGGAGGAATATCATCGTCAAACGGCGGGATCTCAATCGACGCATCGCGTCCAAACACGACGATCCCCGCACGATCTTCGCGGCCGCCGTCACGATGTCGCCGCACGTTGCTGATCACATAGTCGAGCATCACTTGGCGTTTGACTCGCGGGATGCTCTCGGATTGGTCGAGCAAGTACATCACCGTCACCCGATCGCTAACCCAAACCAGTTGCACACCGGCAAGTGCCAGCACGATGCCGGTCCAAACCACACTGCGAAACAGTAACGCGAAGGCTCGGCGGTACCGCCCTAAGGCGGCCAGCGATGAAAACCCAAACCACCACAGCAGTGGTAACAGCAACAACAGCCATAGGTAGCCGGGTTGGTCAAAGCCGAGTCGAGTGGGAAACATCATGATGCAGATCGTCTACCGCGGATCAGTCCGCTTTCTCGATTGTGGGTAACCGGATTTGCGTTGGTATTGCCAACCCAACTCTCCGGAGTTTCAGTTTTCCGCGACTCAAGCAACACCCGGCGACGGAGAGACCGCGGAACTCGGCACGGTTATTCCCTTGCCATTCCCTTGCCATCCCCTTGCCATCCCCTTGCCATCCCCTTGCCGCAGGCGTTTCGCTGTGGATGAGCGTTGTCAGACGGCTTCGGATTCCGGGGCTCCGTAGTACACCGACGCGACGATCACGGTGGCCAGCCCCACTATACCAAATCCAAGGATTGAAACCGAGATTGCCAAGCTGGGCATGCCCAACACGTCGGTCTTGTCGGCCGGAGCCAAACAAACCGCCACGACGCTGATCACATTGTTGACGAAATGGGCCAACATGGCGGGATACAAGGATCCGCTTCGCCACGACAGCAACCCCAGGTAAACCCCGAGCGGAAAGACCGCGACCACGTGGACCAAATCCATGTGGAAGGCCGCGAACAGGAACGAGGAGACCAGGATGCCGGCGAACGGACCGAAGGATTTCGTCAATCGAGTTTGCACGTAACCGCGAAACACTAATTCTTCGCACAACGCCGGCGTTGCCCCAATCAACAACGCGATCGGAATCAGAAATCCGTTGTGACCGTGAAAGCGGAACGCCTCGCTCATCACCTTTAAACTATCGCTCTCCTCCATGAAGCCACCAACGAGCAGGGAGGAGATCAGTCCGACCAGGGGTGTGGCCATCGCGGCGGCGACCCACACGGAAACCGGCCAACGGCCCCGCGTCAGCGCCAAGCGTTTACGAGTTTCTACGGGCGACAGGAAGGCAGCTAGCAGCGACGGTACCGTCATCGCCAATTGAGGGATCAAGACGATCATTACGATCCCGATTCGCGACTTCATCACCGCGCCGAGCGCATTGGGGTCGCTGACCAATTCTTGCGTGAAGCCGCCATGGACTATCAAGAAGGCAACGACCGAAGTGAGCATGCTGGTGACGAGAAAGACGGCAAGCGAAGCGGCCACGACGGCAATCGTGGTCCACCAACGAGGGCTTCGCGACGGCATGCTCGGCCACGCCGGCGGAGCGGCGTCAAATCCACCCGCCATCGGAGTCAGGGGAGCAGCAGCCGTGTATGGATTTTGCCCATCAGAGCGTGACGCATCGGTATCGGCGGAGTCATTATAGGAAACAACCGCCCCCTCTTTCGAGGCGGTTGCAGATTCGAAATCGTGTCCCTCGCCGGCGTTGGGGGGTGGATTGGGTGCTGGCGTGGGGGACTCGGGGTGGTCGTCATACGGTGGACGAGAATCCATCATTCGGTCTTCCTGGGGGGCGATGCCATTTGCGGGGATGCTTCCGTCAATTAGCGTGCCCGTAGTGTACGCGACAACCCGCCGGCATGGTATCGAAGGGAGTGATGGGCGTTTTGCTGCCGACCCGCGTCTACGCAACGCCCCAAGCTCCCGCTACGATCTGGGCCCACGCAGCGATCCGGGCTTGTCAAAGGGCGTCAAAATGCTCGGGAGATCAGTAGAAATTGCGGGGCAGAACCTTCGCTTCAAGCCATGGCTACGCAAACAACTTGGCGATCGGATTGCCGTTGTCGGTGACCGGAACCGGACGGTCACCATCGTAGAGATACTTGCCATAATCAATGCCGACCGCAGCACAGATCGTGGCAAAGAAGTCGGGAACACTGACCGGATCCGAGACAATATGTTTAGCCAGTTCGTCGGTCTCGCCATAAGCCCCACAATGCTTCAGTCCTCCTCCGGCCAGCACACACGAAAACGCTCGGCCTTGATGCCCACGTCCCCCCGCACTGTCGAATTCAGGCGGGCGTCCGAACTCCGTCGTGATCACGATCAACGTCTTGTCGAGTAAACGCTTCTCTTCCAAGTCAACGATCAATGCAGAAACCGCAGTATCAAGTTCACGGATCAATTCGTGTTGATTGATGATCCCTTCATAGTGAACATCCCAACCGGCACCGTTGAGGAAATTCAAATTGTGCGAGACTTCAATGAACCGGACGCCACGTTCGACTAAACGCCGGCTCAACAAACAACGTTGGCCAAATTCGCCGCCGTAACGATTCCGCAACGCGTCGGGTTCCTGTGACAACTGAAACGCACGATTAAAGTCGGGGCCGCTTAACTTCAAACTCTGTTGGATGACGTTCTCGTAGTCACGCAGGCGCGAATCCGCGAGCGTATTAACGTCGCCTCCGATGTTCGCAAGAAATTGTTCTCTTCGTGATTGTCGCTGCTCGGTAATATCCGCCGGACGTGACAACCCGGCCGGTCCCTGGCTGGTATCGGTCAAATACAGATAACCGCTGTTCGCCCCCAAGAAGCCTGGCCCGCGAGTCACATTGGGATAGCCAATCAACACGTACGGAGGCGCCCCATCGTCCGCGGCGCCCCGTTGGTTTGCGACAATCGAACCGAGTGACGGATACAATACCGTCCCGGTCACCGCTCGCCCGGTATGCATGCGATTGGTTGCCGCGGCATGCTCGTCGATGACTTCATGGTTTACCGTGCGCACCGCGGTCACGCGGTCCATTAGCGGCGCCAGTTGCTTCAAGTGCTCACACACCTGTACCTCCGGCACGGCGGTGTCGATGGCCGAGTAGTACGAGCCCGCTTTCTTGGCGACGGGATCCCCACGGCGTTTGGGATCAAACGTATCGATCTGCCCCATCCCGCCACCGAGCCAAATGGAAATCACATGTTCCGCGTTGCCCTGAATCAGCGGCTGGGACGACGAAGCGGCGGCAGCCCGAGGCAGCAACAATCCACCGGCCGTAGCGGTCATCGCAGCGAGACTCTTTCGACGATTCAAACGTAACAGCGAGTTATCTTTATTCATCTTACTCATCCCACTCGGATTAATGATTTCACACTTGACTCGGGCGACTCCGCTTGCTTCTGGCGAGTTCGCATGGACCGGGCGACCTCGAAACGGCTTACGGCACCCAGGCAAATTCACGGTGGTTGATCAGACTCCAAATGAAGTCCTCGTACACCGTTCGCCAACGGGGATCCAGACGCGGGTCCACCGGCGGTCCAAGGCTCACGCGCCGCTCCAACGTCTTTTGAATCGTATCGGTTTCGCTCTGCAGGTGGTTGAACCACGTGACCAACGGAAGCGGTGGCAGCGGCTCGGGATATTGGACCTGCGATTCGGGAAGCAAACGTTTTTCAAATCCATCGCCCAGGGCTGTGGTAAACACTTGCCGTTCACGTTCGCTGGGCGGTCGACACAGGATTCGCAGGAACCACTGATCCACCAGCGATTCAGGCGACGTCGCTTCGATTGCAACGTTGCTTAATTCACTGCCCAACGAGGCTCGCGTCAGCGTCATCGACAAACTTCCGTTGGCCAACACCCCCGGTTGCAAGACATTGGGCTCTGTATCACGAACGCAGATCGGTTTTTGACGAGACCCGTTCCATCCAAACGCTTGCAACACATCAGCTACCACTCGAGCACGTGGCAACGATAAACTCGGACGATCACGCTCGTTATTTAAACTGGCGAACATCCACGCACGCGTCGGTACTCCCAACGATTGGCGTTGTCCAATCGGTCGTTGTCCGTCATGCACGAATGTCAATTCTTCGACATCCATTTCGTTCCCGGTCGCGACATGCAATGAATCGACAATCTGTTCGGCCGTCAAACGCCGTCGATCCGGCGAGCTGAAGAAACGCTGTTCCGCAGCGGCACCAAGATTCTGTCCCAACGCTTCGCGCTGGTAAGCGTCGGAGGTCATGATTCGCCGCATCACGACCCGCAAATCGTAGCCGTGAGTGATCCATTCCTGGACCATCCAATCGAGCAACTCCGGGTGACTCGGCGTTTGCCCTTCCCAATCATTGACGGGTTCGACCAAGCCGGCTCCCATCAATCGTTTCCAGACGTGGTTGACCATGACTTGGCCAAAGCGACGGTTCTGAGGGGCAGTGATCAACATCGCCAAACGCTCGCGTGAGTCGTCGGCGTCGATCACCTGCGATTGCATTTGATCCTCCGCACCCAACTCGATCAGATCGGAAAGCGGCCACGCCGGCGGGATGGACTCATTCGGTTTAAGCGTGACTCGAATCAATGATTCGCGGCCCTTTTTCTCAAAAAAGGCATCGGGAACGCGACTGCTCGCGGGCACCTTCACGCTTTTGCGTTCCAGCATCGCCGCGAGGGAGTACAAATCACGCTGCAGCGTTGAGTGATACGGGGAATCGTGGCATCGTGCACACTGCAGATCCACCCCCAGAAAGGCGGCGGCCAGAATGTTTGCTTTCTCGGCAAACGGGGCATCACTTTCACCAGACATGCTGAAGCCAGCACTCCCACCGGTGTCAGCACTTCCTCGCATCATGATGAGCTCGGTGATCATGCGATCGACCGGCTTGTGGTCACGAAGTGAATCGTACAGGAACCAGCGAAACGGTCCCGTGCTGCCCATCGACTGATTCAACAACGTTGGGTTTTCCGCCAACCGATCTTGCCAGAAGCTGATCCAATGATCGGCAACACGCGGGTCGTCAAGCATTGCGTCGATCAATCGCTCGCGTTTGTCGGGCCGAGAATCGTCAAGGAACCGCTGAGCTTCCGCAAGCGTTGGAGGTACCCCCACGGTGTCAAGGTAAACGCGGCGAAGGAACGAGGCATCGCTGAGCATCGGAGCAGGCTCGATGCGGTGTTGATCAACCGGGGGCGCGGGCCACGCGGCGCCGTCGCGAATCCATTGCTCCAAAATGGAAATTTGATCCTCACTCAAACCGGTATCGGTGGGAGGCATCGCACCGCTGCGAAGTTGCGAAATCAACTCGCTTGCTTCCGGATCACCGGGCACGACCGCCGGTTGCTCTGACTCCCCCGCCTGCAATGCGGCGTCACGCGAGTTCAATTTCAATCCGCCCTTGTCCTTCTCGCCGTGGCAACGAAAGCAATGATCTCGCAGAATCGGTAGAACGTGTCCGTAAAATTGCTTGGATACTTTACCATCACTGTTCGCGGCCGCTTCCACCGCCGTGGCAATCTTGTCGTGAATCCATGCGTCCACGGGATGCCCTTGCCCGTCGCCGGCGACCGCGTCGGTACGGGGCGACGGAATCGTGGACGCGAGATGTTCGGCTACCCACTGTGATGCGATCGCGTGTCGTTTTTCCCAGTACGCATCTTGCGAAGCCGCCGCGAAACGCCGCGATTTGTCATCCAATGCACGCATTCGCTGTTCGGTTGTCGCCAAGGCATCCTCAACAGCTTGATCGGTCATTGGCACGACCGTCGCCCCCACGGGGGTGAGCAAATCATATGACTCGCGGCCTTCGGTTTGCACGGCAATGCAGGTTTCGCCCGGTTCGGTGCGTTGGCTCTTGCCACCGACCGCCAACTCAAGAACCACACGATGGACGTTCGATCCTGTGGACACCGCGTCAGAAATATCAGCGGCGTCAGGAATATCCAAGTCCGCGAAAACTTCCTGTTGATGGTAGCCGTGCGGACGCATCCCCGGCAGCGGCGGTGTTGCCACCGGCGTGACCGGCTGTTCTCCATTGGGTGAGCTGCGAGTAACGGGAGTCGTGCGGGCAATGAGCTTCCCGTCGACCCACAGCCGTCCCATCCCTCGAGCACGCATCAACAGACGATGTTTTCCTGGGGTGAGTTCCACATCCGCTGCCATTCGCAGCAGCACTGGTTCTTGCCATGCATCACGGATGCCCCAATCGTCATAACGAATCGGCAATCGTTCAATCAGAAACGAGTCGCTGAGCCAACGCAACGATTCACGAGGCCAAACTTCGTCATCATGAATCCAACGTTTCTCCGATGCCAAGCCTTCACCAACGGTAACCAGGACTCGCCCTGGCGGGATTTCACCCATTTCCGGCATCGTTTCGGCTTCCAATTGGGGCGGTCGTGCCTCGCCCACGCGTCGATAACGTGACGCCATGGTTTTGTCGCTCGCCAACCCGCGAGACACGATGACGTTATCGAGCAAGCCGACGTAACGACTGCCATGGTTGCCCGAGCCGATCCATATTTGGTCGTCGTCGACAATCGGGGGCTCGGTCGTCTTTCCACCCAAGGTCCACGCCCCGTCGCTGGGTTGCCCATCGATCCAACCCCGTATCGAATCGGGTTCGCCAAAGCGATAGGTCACCGCGATGTGGTGCCAATTCAAATTGGCTTTGAAGGAATCTTTCGATGTCCAGCGATGCCAATGATCGGCGGTCGAAGTGAGTTCGGTTGCGAACAGAAACCCAACATGCATCTGGTCGCCGACCTTTTCGACCCTTAACGCCCAATTCTGGTTGTCTTTTGCAACGCCGGGATTGCCGGTCCGGCCTTTGCCAATGATGTTAATGGGATGCCGATGAGCGGGAGTTTCGAATTTGACCCAGGCCTCCAGGGTGATCGCGTCTCCGTTGGTAAAATCAAAGGGGCTTGGGGCGACCGGGTCGTCGATTGACAAATGCCCCCCGGCATCGCCAAGCCGGATTGCAGTGTTATTGCTTTGCACGTCGGGGTACAGCGGAGGCCTTGGCCCTCGTTGATCATGCCGAACCGCGCCATGGGACTGATACAAACTCGACGCCTCGCTGCCAAAATCCAACTCCACAACGATCGCCGGTTCTTCCGCCCACGCTGGATCAGCAACACTCGCGAGGAGCAGCAACACGAAGAAGATCTTGGTGGTGTGTATCATGTTCATCGTTTGATTGGTTCCTCGGCGAATCATTCTGCAGGCAACCCTGCAATAAAAACGGGGTCCACACGTTGTTCGTCATCTCTGGCGTCCTGAAAGAACAATCCGTCAACCGCGTCACCTTGCGCGTACCCCAGATCACTCAGGTCAATTCCGACCACGATCGCCCAGAAAGGAATGGAAGGATTCAGTCGCTCGAAGGCTCCGCTAAGCAGTTCGTCGACCGAGCGAACCGGCGAGTTGAACTGCAACAGATCGAAATCGGGAATCGACAGCGCCTCGGCGGAGTTCAAAGTGATGTCGTATCGCATCACCGTCAACGATCGCAATCCAGGCGAAAACCTTAGCGGGCTGACGTGAAAGCCATCGCCATCGGCAGGATTCAAGGCTGATTGTAATTCAAAGAACACGACGTCGGGCCCCGCGGCATTGATAATCGGCTTGCGGAATCGAATCGCCATTCCGTGAGTCGTTTCGGCCCCATCGCTTTCCTCAAGAACAGGATCGCGAGTGAGCGATTGCGAGCTGCCACCTAAATTGAGGAAACCTGTGTGAAGTCGCGTGTCCGATTCCAAAACCGCTCGGCGACTCTCCCCAACCTCCGCAGGATCCTCCGACGAAACCGACATGTGTTGAGTATTCGCATCACCGCGAAAGTGGGTGACCTCAATCCCAATCAACTCCGACACATCGTAATGCCTTGGCGTACCACCACGTTGAACCGAAACGCGTTTCAATTCTCCATTGAGCTTGCCGTTGCGGCTTCCCATCTGGAATTCCATCACGCGATCGGGCAGTTGGCGACGATACTTGTTCGCTTGAAATTCAAGGGACGACGAATCGCCTCCCTCAAACAGACTCGCCTGATTTTCCCTGAGCAACACTTTGCTTGCGGGCAAGCGATCACGCGGTTGAACTTCGGCGGCGCCCTCGACCACTTGCACCTCGGTATCCCCCGCTTCGTTCACCGCGACGGAAAACCGGGTCCCCAAATCGGTGACTTCGGTTTTGGGGGTAACGACTTGAAAACCTTCGGCGCCCGGCGGTGCATAAACGCTGCAAGAACCCTGACGGACGATCAAGCGATCCAGGGCGGCAATTTCGATCACCGTCGGTGCATCGAGAATGACTTCGGCACCACTAGGGAACCTCAGTTCGATCACCCCCGCGACCAAGGCATAGGGATGATTGCTTCGCAACGCCTGTCCCACCGGTGGCATCACATCGCGAAAAAACTCGCCGCCCGCGGATTGAACCAACACCACGTCGGGAATGGGCAACGGATTCGCCCGTTCGATCCCTTCACGGCGAATCCACCACGTCAACGAAGCAATCGCTAAAACCGAAGCTGCTACGGCTGCCCGAAACCGCACTCGCTTAGCAGCACGAGGCTTGGCATTGGGAATCGGCATCGCATGCGACATCTCACGCAGATCGGTATCCAGATCGAGATGGTCAAAGTAAGTCTGTTGAGCATCCGCGTCGTCACGCAGACGTTCTTGCAACGCTTGGTGTTCGGGTTCCGTGATCGAATCATCAAGCAATCTCGCTAGAAGATCGCGTAGCATGGCTTCGTCATTGGCTTTTCCAGATTCGTTCATCCCGAGACCTCCTCGGCAGCGATTCGTTTTTCGATGCATTGCAACAGCGACCGCCGCACCCCCGATAAACGGTTGTAGAGTGTCTGTACGGCCTTGCCGGTCAATTCCGCAATCTCGGCAACCGAACGCAACTCTTCATAAGCGAGTCGGATCAGATCACGATCGGTCTGTTTCAGGTGTTCGACACAGATTCGCATTGCGGAGGATCGCCGATCACGTTGCCCTAACGTTGCCATCCGTCGCTCGGCCAATTGCTGGATCAGATCGTCCGAAAAGTGCAATCGATCGCGACCGGAAACACGCCGAAAGTTTCGCACCTCGTTAAACGCGATACCACAGGCCCAGGGCAGGAACAAACGTTGTTCATCGAAGTCGTCAAAGTTTCGCCACAACGTCATACTCGAGCGTTGAAAGACATCCTGTGCATCGGCGTATTGCGGCAACAACGACCGTATGTAGGCAAAGATGCGAGTTTGATCCCGCAGGAAATACTGCAGAAATTGCTCATAACGGTCGTTTTCAAATTCGTCGGTCGTCATCAAGTCTGAACTGCCACTTCTCACCTGTTCATGGGCAAACGACGCTGTTTGCGATGGGGCTTGCTACGGGGGATTGGTACGCAGACGCCAAACACTTACCGATAAAAATTCGAAAACGACCCAATGGGGGGAGAGAGCGTCGCGTGATCCAAACGCGTGATCCAATCGTCTGGCGATGGGTTGCAAACGCCTGGCGACCGGCGAAGGTGGTTTCGAGTTTACCACATGGCAAGTTGGGATTCCTGTGACAATGCGTTAGCGAGCGCAGGTGGCAGCTTCTAGAAACCGCCATGGTTGCACGACGAGGGTCTTGCAAGCGATAATCATGGCCAAGCCAAAACGCCTCCATCGCATCCTTCGCCACTGAGCCACAAGCCACCGCATGAGCGTCCCTGCTGCACTCGACACGACGATCGCGGTAGTCACGCCTGAAAACATCGCGTTCAATTACCAGCTAGCGGGCCCGTTCCGTCGCTTGCCCGCCTATTTGATCGACGTTGCCGTGCGATGGTTGGTGATTATCGGCATCGTGTTGTTGATGTTGGTCACCGGTGCCATTCTTGATTTACGTTTTTTTGGCCCGTTTATCGGTGCCGGTGCGTTGATTTTGAATTTTGTGGTCAGCTGGTTTTACGGTGCGACGATGGAAACGTACTTCAACGGCCGAACCGTGGGAAAATGGGCTACCGGAATTCGCGTCATCGATATCGAGGGGCGTCCAATTACGGGGAAACGCGCCTTGATTCGAAACTTATTACGGATTGCGGACTTTTTGCCGGTGGCTCCACTATCGAGCCTGGGTGCCGAAGAGGCTCCTCCGGCGTTCATCATTCCCACGGCGATGGTTTGTTTGTTGTCGATGATTTTCACTCGCCGGATGCAACGGCTGGGCGATTTGGCGGCCGGCACGATGGTGATCGTGGACGAACGCAGTTGGCGGTTGCCGATCGCCAAGGTCGACGACCCTCGCGTCCCCGCCTTGGCGTCATTCATTCCTGCGGACTATCGCGTTTCGCGTAGCATGGCCAAGACGTTAGCGATCTACGCCGAGCGACGGCATTACCTTACCCCCGCGCGGCGACGCGAAATCGCCAAGCATCTGACGATCCCGTTGATTGAGCAATTCGAATTTCGCAACGACATTGACCCCGATTTGTTGATGTACTCGCTGTACTACAAAACCTTCTTGGCCGACGCTTCCGCCGAGTTACCTGATTTGGGTCAGCTCGCTGATTTCAGCCCCTTGGCACGCGACGCGAACAAACCGACGCAGCGGTTCTCGGGTATTCCCGCTCAGACACCGGAACAGCCTCAACCATGAATGTTGCTTCGATTCTTGACAAACGCCGCGTCCAGTGGAGCGAACTCGAAACGCTTTGCGATGCGATGGAATCCCGCGGACGCACCGACCGAGCGGGCGGGGCGGAGCATCGTGGTGCGCAAGGGATCGCGAGATTTGCCTCGCTGTATCGCTCCGCGTGCGCGGACCTCGCCTTGGCCGACGCCTATCAATTGCCCCCCAACACGGTCACCTACCTGCACCAACTTGTCGCCCGTGCCCACAACCAACTCTATCGCGCCGCCCCCTCCGAACCGTCGACCTGGATCGACGTGTTGTTCTACGAAGCGCCTCGACAAATTTTTGCGGACTCGTGTGTGCGAGTCGCAACGCTATTGTTTTTCGGCCTGTTCACCCTGGCCATGTACATGGGCTACGACGAACAACGATTCCCCGGGTTTGCCACCGCCGTGATGGGCGAGAGCCAACTGGAAAGCCTCGAATCGATGTACGAAGACAAACTCGAAGGCTCGCTCGACCATTACGTCTCGATGGCCGGTTTCTACATCAACCACAACACCGGCATTGGCTTGACCTGCTTCGCCTCAGGAATCTTGATCATCCCGTGCCTGTTCAAACTCGCCTACAACGCTGTCGTGCTAGGCGTCGCGTTTGGTTACATGGCCAGGCCCGATGTGACCGGAGGCGAGAATTTCTTTCAATTCGTCACGGCCCATGGCCCGTTCGAATTGACCGCGATCGCACTGTCGGCCGCCGCCGGATTGCGGTTGGGAGTGGGATGGTTCCACACCGGCGGATTGAACCGCATCGATTCGCTTCGCGCCAGTGCGATTCGTGCCATTCCTGTGATGGCCGCCGCGGCCGCGATGTTTGTGCTCGCCGCGTTCACCGAGGGCTTCCTGTCACCGAGTCCATTACCGTTCATCTTCAAAGCCGCCTGGGCCGTCATGTCCTCGGGATTGATTACCTTCTACTTCGTGATTCTCGGGTTCCCCTGGCCGCAACGTGCCCACGACGATCACTCGGCACGCAACGAGTCAACGGTGGGCGAGCTCCAATCGAGCGGTTCGACATCAGCGGGGCGTGTGACACATGCAACTTGACCGTACCCATGTCGTGATTCGCCGCCGAACGTTGTCCGAGATTGGCGACTTGTCGCTCGTCATGCTGCGCCGATATCCCGCAGCGATTGCAATTGGATTCTTCGTCGGCGCGTGTCCCTGGGCGATCCTGAATGCGTTGCTACTCTACTGGATCCCCCTTTCCGAATCCGATTACGGAGCGGACGATCCCGATGCGGTGGCCGAAATTTGGAGATATGTCGTCTGGATGTCGCTGCTCGTGATTCTACAAACGCCGGCCGCAGGAGTGGCCACGACGATTTACCTTGGCCAAGCCGTGTTCGAGAGTCGCCCCACGTGGGCCAGTGTCTTCCATGATGCGAAGCAATACTTTTGGCGTTGGTTCTGGGTGCTCGGGGTCGTCCGCTGGGCTGTCCCCGCGATGGTGATCTGTGCGTTTCGCTTAGCACAACCGGCCACTTGGTTCTGGGATGCGATGGTGCCGATTTGCCTTCTAGTCGTAGCTGCCTTGGTTCGCAGCAACCGTCCCTTCATGCCGGAGATCCTGCTGCTTGAACAATGTCCCTTGCGCAGCCCATCGGCCTCGGTCATCACGCTCCGCCGGCGATCCCGATCGCTTCACCAACCGATGGCGAGTGACTTGAGCGGTCGCTTTTTGGCCTCGGCATTTATTCTGTTTTGGATTTTCATGAGTGTGCTTTGCTCGCTCTTGTTCATCCGCGTGATCGCCACCGGCACCCCCGACTGGGATCTATTTTTCTTGCTTGGAATCTTTCCCGCTTCGCTGTGGTTGGTCGCCAGCGTCAGTGTCGTGATGCGTTTGTTAAACTATCTCGATACGCGAATTCGACTCGAAGGGTGGGAGGTTGAACTCGCCATTCGCGCCGAAGCAATGCGGCAATTTGGTGAAGACGCGGGATTATCGGTGCGGCCAAGCAACAAACCCGAACCAACCAAGCCTCGCTCTTCCCACGCCACCACCTCTCCTGAACCCCAGCCCCCAGCCTCTGAACCCGATCCAACGGTCCACAGCGGTGGAGGGACGCGCTAATGCGAAACGACCAAACGAAGCGATACAACGACGCGATGGGAGTTGCCGCCTACGGAAACGCCACGTTGCGAATCGCCATCGTGATGGCACTTATCGGTACCATCGCCGCGAGCTCAAGCGGGCAAGACAACTCCGCTGCATCGGCCCCAACGAAATCCTTTGCCCAAGACGCCTTGCCTTCGACGAATTGGTACCGCCCCGACGAAGGCACGATCGTTCCAGTGACCGTCCAAACCAGTGTGGACGATTCTGTGAATCGCGATAGCCGTTGGTTGCCTAAGCCAGAGCAAGTCGCGAAGAAAGCAGCTCCTCCGGCTCCCAATGCCACGCCGGCCGGTGCCAACGGTGGCGGCTGGTTTGGAACCAATTTAACCCTCGGCAATCTGTTCGCTTGGTTTTTCCTGGTCGCCATTATCGCGGGATTGGTCGGCACGTTGATTTACGCCTTGTCGAAATCGGACATCGACTTGAGCTCCCATCCCCGATCCAACTTGATCGAACGCGCGGACAATCCTGACGAACAAACCATCGAGCGAATGAAGCACTTGCCTGCGGAATTGCGGCGCACCGACGTAAACCTGCGTAGCGAGGCGTTGCGTTTGATGAACCAAGGACAGTACGACCAAGCAGTGATCCTACTTTTCGCCCACCAATTGTTGCTACTGGACCGCGTTTCGATTCTGCGGCTCAATCGTGGCAAAACGAACGGGAAATACGTTCGCGAAACGCACAACGCCGATGCCCAAATCGGGGCACTGCTGAAACAGACGACCCATGCATTCGAGCGTTCTTATTTTGGACGTCAACAAATTACCGATGCGGAATTTCGCGATCTCTGGGAACTCAACGAGACACTCGAAGGCAAAGTTCAATTGCATCATGAGGTAGCGGCATGATGCATGGCAGCCACCAATCAACCTATTTGTCCGGTATCCCCCGCGGGTCTGGCATTTGCAATTATAAAGACGAAACGAAGCCAAGCGTTTTGGCATCGCGTTGCGCCGCGACTCGCCTTATCGCGATCATCGGCGCGCTGCTGTTGACCAGTGTTACGATCGGCTGCGGCGGTCTGGCGACCCATTACGGCGATTCCTCAGGCCGCAACGGCGAACAAAGCCTGAATGGCTTCGGAGCGTTTCGCCAGGCGTTCAAAAATGCCGGTTTCGAGCACCGCGATGTTTCGCGGCTTTCCAATCGCGTCTTGAAAAATGATGTACTCGTTTGGACACCCTCTAACTATCGTTCGTTTGATCCTCAAGTCACTCGTTGGTTGGAACAATGGCTCGCTCAGGGCGACCGCACGCTGGTGTTTGTAATCCCCGACAGCGGCAGCGAAGCGGATTATTGGCTTGATGCCAGCAAGTTGGCCCCTCCCGAACAACGCTTGGAGTATCGTCGTCGCGCGGCGCGAAGTATCAACCAACGCATGCAGTGGCGATTGAACCGTAGCACTCCCGTGTCCAATGGCTGGTTTGTCGGCACCCCTTTACCCCAGAGCCATACGATCGAGCAACTCGGTGGATCTTGGGCCGGCGCGATCGGTGAGGAGCTAGACGGTTCGCATTCCTACACCGTTGAATGGGCGATCGAGCCTGATGCAAACGGCACGTCCGCTCCCCCCACCACAGCCGCAGCGGCGAATCAAAATTCCACGGGTCCGGTGTCCCCCCAATCCAACAATCCACCAAACTCATCCATCACGAGCACGCCGGTATCCATGCAACCTCGATTGCAAGATCAAAGCGGCACGGTGATTGTCGCCGAAATGCAATCGAAACAATGGAGCGGATCGCAGATCATCGTCGTCGGCGGAGGATCGTTGTTGACGAATTACGCGTTCACCAAACCATTCCCGCGTTCGTTGGCGGACCAAATCGTCAGCGTCGCGGTAAAATCGACCACCTCTTCGACACCGCGTGCCGGTTTTATCAGTATCGATGCACAATCGTTGCCCGTCAGTGAATCCAAACCGGGCGTACCGAAGGCCTCGGGATGGGAATTGCTAACCACGTGGCCGATGAGTCTAGTGACCGTCCACGCTGCATTATTGGGCTTGGTGATTTGTTTGATGTTGTTGCCGTCCCTGGGACGCGCTCGCCACGTACGCTACCACGCAAAAGGTAACTTCGGGGACCACTTGGATGCGGTCGCCACGTTGATGAACCGGGCTGGTGGGGAAGGTTTTGCCCGGCATCGCATCAGCGAATACATGCGTCGTATTCACGGCGAAACGCAAGGCCCCTGGGTCCTAGCGGAACCGGAACACGCCACCGCTAGCGGCCCGCCCCCGCTCGAAACCCCGTCGGCGGTATCGCACTCGCCCGGTCTACCAGCGAAGCCCACCGCCGGTCATACTCACACCGCCATTGACACACATTCTTCTCTTGACCCAACCGACTCTGACACCACGGCGAACTCTTGAGCAATCTTCCTCCTTCGAACGACCCCCACGCTCCCACTCGGGGCGAGACTCCGCCGAACCCTATGCCACCTCGACCGAGCGTGCCACCTCAACCGAGCACATCGACGGCGGGGACGCCGCAAAGTCTTGACGACGCGGGTTTGGACACACCGCCCCCCGCACCGCAGCCCTCTGAACCGCTAGCAGCAGCCACGTCGACCACGTCGACAAAGATGAAGCCCATCGAACAATTATTCCGCGACATTTCCGCTGAAGTCAGCAAGTTGTATGTTGGTCAAGACGAGCTGGTGCTGGGCACCTTGACGGCGTTGTTTGCCGGCGGCCACGTGTTGATCGAGTCGGTTCCGGGGCTCGGCAAAACCCTCTTCGTGCGAACGCTCGGTCAAGTACTGGGATGCGAGTTCGGCCGGATCCAATTCACCGCCGACTTGATGCCTTCGGACATCACCGGAGCTCCGGTCTACGACATGCAACGTAGCGAGTTCCGCTTTCGCCCGGGACCGGTATTTACACAGCTGTTGTTAGCCGATGAAATCAATCGTTCGCCCGCAAAGACCCACGCGGCGTTGTTGGAAATCATGCAAGAGTACCGCGTCACGGTCGATGGAACGAGCCATCGGGTGCCGCGTCCGTTCTTGGTGTTGGCGACCCAAAACCCGCTTGAGAGCGAAGGCACTTACAATTTGCCGGAAGCCCAACTCGACCGTTTCATGTTCAAATTGCGAGTCGATTATCCCTCGGCCAAAGAAGAGGCCGATATCCTCCGCATGCACAGCCAACAAGTCGATTTGAATCAGCGGTTGCGTGACGAAGTGAAAACGGTCACCAATCCCGAGCGTTTGATCGAAGCGATGAAGTTGTGTGGCCAAGTCTTGATCGAGGACAGCTTGGTCGACTACATCAACAAAATTGTCCGTGCCACGCGAACATGGCCGGCATTTCATCTCGGCGCTTCGCCTCGAGCCGGCATTGCATTGATGCAATCCGCTCGCGCGTTAGCGGCGTTTTCGGGACGCGACTATGCGATCCCCGATGACGTGGTCGAAATCACCTTGCCGGCAATGCGACACCGCGTTCAACTGACGGCCGAAGCCGAGATCGAAGGCCGCACGACGGACGAAGAATTACAAGCACTTGTGCGAGGCATCGAGGTGCCTCGTGATTAGTTTTGCTGCGATTGGCCACTCCCCGGTCACCTTCCCATCGTCGGACGTGTCGCCGATTCGGTGTTGGCCGATGAAATTGAAGATTGAAGATTGAAAGTGAAGATTGAAAGTGCCTGAAGTGTCCGTCCCATCCTCCGTCCACGAAGATTCCATGGCGACAAGCCCATCGCTCAGTCTTCCGGGCGATTTATTCCTCCGACGAGTACGGCATTCCGCGACCAGCGTGTTGGCCGACAGCCCCACGGGCCGCGAAGTGTTGGAATTATGCGACCAACATGCCGAAGCGCGGCGAATGATCTTGCAGGACCGCAGTAGCGGGACATCGGTGATCGCGGTGATCGGTGCGACGGGACAGGGAAAGTCGTGGTTGATCCGTCAACTGATTCGCAACTCCAAGGCGGCAAACTCCGTTCGCAGCGGCAACAATGCGGACGAAGCGACCGAAAACCTGGTCTGGATTGGCCCGACGCCCCCGGCCGATCTCGACCCACGCTTTGAACAATTTTTGCACTGTGACCCCGCGCACATGCAATCGATTGGAATCCCCTACTTGTTAGTCGACGCCCCTGGATCGACCGACGATCGGCGTGCGATCGCGGGCGTCGCATCACGAGCGTTATCGCTTGCCACGGCGATGTTATTGGTGGTTCGACGTGATCAACTTCGCAGCGTCGCGGTGGGAATGTTGGCCGAAGCGAGCGAAGGGAGCGTGTTGATCCCGGTCATCAATGCCGTCCGGGAACACGACGATCGCCTCGACGCGGACATGGATGCCTTTGCGACTCGGATGCGCGAACTTGCTCCTACCAGCCTGATTGCTCGTCCGATCGTGATCATGGACTTCGAAATCGAAGGACGAGAGGAATCCGAGATTGCCCAAGCGGCGGGCGAACAAGTTGCGGCGCGTTTGCAGGAAGAACTGGGGCAAATTTGGGAAGGCGATCGGCGACGTAGCACGCGACTCGCCGCGCTGGATGGTCGTTTTCGGATGGCATTACACGGGGTGTTGAGCGACCAATTACCGGGATTGACCGGTGCCGTTCGGCGTCTGAACCGCGAAGCCACCACGATTCCGACTCAAGTTGCCGAGTCGCTTGTCGGTAGTGACGGCCCGTTGCGTGCGGCCGTTCGCTCCCGACTTCGGATGGCGTTGTTAACGGAAACCGCGGCATTTTGGTTTCCGTATCGTTCACAACTTGGACTGTTAAACTTGACTCACGGCGCTTGGGACCGTGTGATGATCTCGTTGTCGGGATCATTGCCATCACTCGTCAGCGCGGTTTGGACAAGCACAAAAAACTTGACCGCACAACAAGGCGCTGAGCAAGACGTCCGCGACGGACTTCGGCGGCGCAGTGCCGCCGCCGTCGCCGATCGACTGGGCCCCTTAGCCAGCCGATTCCGCGACGAATTGGCCGTGTTACGAAAGCAGCGTCACGCGGCGACCAATTGGAATCACGACGAGGACAACGATTCACGCTCGCAGGTCGCCTACCTTGCCGGCATCGATACGCTGCAAGAGATGTCCCAGCGGATCTTTGACGAAGAGGTCGATCGCGTCGCGATCTCGCGCTCGGCGACGATCCTGTTCGCAACGCTGGCCACGTTTGTGTTTTGGTTGTTCATGGCAGGCCCGATTGTGGCGTTGTACCGCGATTATTTTGTCGCGAGTTTTTTAGCACTGACCACGCTGTCCGGTGACTTGGATCGCTTTCCACGCCCTGAACTCGCCATGATGCTGACGAGTTTGTTATTAGCGATTTTGCCAACCGCATTGATCTCGATGTTCGCATTGTCATTCGCCCAAAGTCGCGACCGCGTCGATCGGGCCGAGCAACAAATTCGCGAACGACATCATCAAGCCATCTCGAATTTACAAAACGATGGAGTGCTGCGTCTTCGCTGGGATGATCCCCTGCTGGCGGATGCCGAATTTTTACTTTCGGTCGGCGCTGCCGATCTCGAGGAGACGTCATGAACATGGATGGATGGAACCCGATCGCCAACTCATTTCTTTCCGCCACAACGGCCGGATTGCTCGCGCAAACGGAAACGCCTGAAGCCGCAGGTATGTTCGACATTATCCTGAGTGGAGGCATCATTGGACTGCTGATTCTGCTGGTGTTATTTGCCCTCAGCATTGCGGCGGCTTATTTGGTGTTCGACCAAACGATGACCCTTCGCAAATCCGATGTTCTGCCCGAGGGCGTCAGTGACACGGTTCGCCAAGCCCTCTTAAACGCACGCGTCAACGAGGCCGATACGGCATGTCGACGTGAACCGAGCGTGCTCAGTGTGGTGTTGTTGTCGGGATTATCCGAACTGGAATTCGGTTGGCGAGAAGTGGAAAAAGCGGTGGAAGATTCCTTGGCCGAACAATCCGCTCGCTTGATGCGGCGGATCGAATACCTGAGCGTGATCGGCAATATCGCTCCGATGGTAGGGCTATTGGGAACAGTGACGGGAATGATCTTCGCGTTTCAACAAGTCGCCACGACGCGCGGTGCCGCCGGCGCAGGCGATCTCGCCGAAGGGATCTATCAAGCCCTGGTGACCACGGTCGGTGGGTTGATCGTCGCGATTCCATCGCTCGCGGCTTACGCCATTTGCCGCAACCGGGTCGATTCCTTGATTGCCCAGGTCGCTTATCAAGCTCAGCACGCCCTGACGCCGATCAAACGGCGTCCTACCGCGCGGACGCGAACGCCGAATCCGAATCCCGCTGGACCGTCGGCCTCGCGTCCTCCGCACAACCCTCCGACGGGAAATCCTCCCGCGCCCCCCAAGTCGTAGGAAAACCTCTCCGCTCGGTGGATGCCGTGAACGCTCACCCGAACACACGATCAACGCGCTCATAAAATTCAACGATCGTGACTTTATCGAGGACGATGTTTTATCGTATTCTGTCAGCGGTCTTGCCTGGCGAAAATCATAACCCGACGCGTGAGCGAGGGACCGCACCAAGGATGATCATTCCCTCGCTCACGCTTCGGGTTATGAAATATCCGGACGAGCGCGTCCCTCTTCGAATTGACTCTTTGAACATCCGCAGGAAATATCGGTGGTAAACGAATTAATCGCAAAACGTGTGGCCGAGTTGCGAACCGAAATCCGCCGTTTGGATCATTTGTACTATGTCGAAGCGACGTCGGAAGTCACGGACCTTCAATACGACCGACTTCTCGAAGAGCTCAAGCGGCTTGAAACCGAGCACCCTGAACTCGCTTCGGCCGACTCGCCCACCCAGCGAGTTGGCGACGCACCGGTGGAGCACTTGGTTCAAGTGCCTCATACCGTACCGATGCTGTCGATCGACAACACGTACTCTCGCGAAGAGCTGAAAGCCTATTTCGACCGCACCGAAAAACTGCTCGGCGAACCGATCCAATGGGTGATGGAATTCAAAATTGACGGGGTCGCGGCGTCGGTCCGCTACGAGCAAGGCCAGCTGGTCACGGCGCTCACGCGTGGCAATGGACAAGTCGGCGACGACATTACGCACAATGCGCGCACGATCCGCGATCTGCCACTGCGACTCGTTGGCGAGACCCCGCCATCGGTGCTCGAAGTTCGCGGCGAAGTTTACATGACCAATGCGGATTTGGCCGATTTGAATCTCCGCCAAACCGAGGCCGGTTCCGAACCGTTCAAAAACACACGCAATGTGACCGCAGGGACGATTCGCTTGCTCGATCCGTCCATCGCCACCGAACGCAAACTTCGCTTTTTCTGCCACGGCATCGGAGAATCCGAGGGTCTGAGTGCCCAAGACCACATCGCTTTCTTAGACGAAGTCGGAAAATTGGGAATCCCTCCGACACCGCAAGTCCAGGTCCTTGAAAACTCAGCCGAGGCACTCAAAGCCGTCGCGGTCTTCGAAGAGGAGATGCCCGACCTGCCGTTTGAAGTCGACGGCATCGTTTTCAAAGTCAACCGATTTGATCAGCGTGAGCGGTTGGGCATCCGCAGCAAGAGCCCACGCTGGGTCATCGCTTACAAGTTCGAGCGGTATGAAGCGGTCACGCTGCTCAGGTCGATCAGCGTGCAAGTGGGCAAGACGGGCGCGATCACTCCGGTCGCCCATTTGCAACCGGTCGATATCGCCGACACGACCGTCTCGCGAGCGTCGTTACACAATGCTGACGAAATCGAGCGGCTTGATGTTCGCGAAGGCGATGTCGTGGTCGTGGAAAAGGCGGGCAAGATCATCCCCAAGGTGGTGCGGGTTGAGAAACATGAACGGAAATCCGAGCTTCCCCCGTTTCGCTTCCCAACCCATTGCCCCGAATGCAGCACCGAGTTGGTCCGTGACGATGGCGGCGTCTACATTCGCTGTCCCAATCCCGAATGTCCCGCACAATTACGTCAACGGCTCATCTATTTCGGCAGCCGTCCGGGCATGGACATCGATGGTCTGGGCGACGAATTGGTCGAATTGCTAGTCCAACGGGGAATCGTTTCGAGCTATGCCGATCTGTATCGGTTGACCGTGAATGAACTTGCCGACGTCCATTGGTTGAAACAACGTAAAGGCAAAGACGGCAAAATGATCGACGTTCAAGTCGGCAAGAAGAATGCCGAAAACTTAGTCGCCGGCGTCGAAGCAAGTCGATCGCGTGGTCTGGCTCGTGTCCTGGCATCGATTTCGATTCGGCATGTGGGACCACGTGTGGCTCAGTTAATCACACGCCAATATCCCACCCTCGACCAATTGCAATCCGCGTCGGTCGAGGACTTGGCCTCGATTCACGAGATCGGTGACGCGATTGCCAAGAGTATGCACGAGTTCTTGCACAGCGATTATGGGAGCAAAGTTTTTGCCGAACTGAGAGCCGCGAACGTCAAACTAAGCGAAGAGCTTCCCGATCTGGGCGATGCCCCTTTGGCGGGAAAGACGTTGGTGGTCACGGGAACGTTGCAACATTTCAATCGCGACGAGATCAAAGCCTTGATCGAAAAACTTGGCGGCCGTGCCTCGAGCAGCATCAGCAAGAAAACCGATTACTTGGTCGCGGGCGAAAAGGCGGGTAGCAAATTGACGAAAGCCAAGTCACTCGGGGTCAACGTGTTGACGGAAATCGAGTTCAAAGCGTTGATCGATTCGTAAGGTGCAACCCGATGATTCATCACCCCGGTGCATCCCTCAACAAGATGCATCCCCAAAACAAAAATGGGTCGACGTGGAGGTGCAAACAATTTCTCGCTCGCAACGTCTCCTCGACGACCCTAAATATGGACGCGATCATCGCGAAGCGACTTAGCGTGGGGAAAACGTTCCCGTTGCATGGTCGTAAGTGTAATCACGACGGATTTGAGTGACTCGAGCTTGCTCCGAAGGGGTCGTGTTGGGCACGTAGCCGCAACGCACCATATCATGGATATTTCGTGGAAACATGCCAATTTCCTGGAGATAGGTTTGTGCCAAACGATTGAGATTCTCGATTTCGCCTGGGGGCAAACGGTGCTCCGTTGTCGCTTGCGCCGGAGCAAACGTTGCTACCGTCGCGGCGCTAACCACAAACAAGATCACTGCTGCTGCGATCACTTCAAGGAAAGAAAAACCATTTTTTTGAATACGTTTCATCTGAATCGACGGTCCGAAGGTGGATAATGAGAAGCGGGTGATCTACGCTCCGTCCGCTTGCTTGCCTAAGAAACCCTAGGTCAGAAACTGAAGCTCAATCGAATTGGGATCAAGAAATGTCAAAATTGTTTCAAAGCACCAGCCCGCTGGATGACTCGGTTGTCTTCCAAGGCCCCACTTCCACGCCGCAACAAATCGCGCAAGCGTTTACATCGGCGCAGGAATCTACGGCATTTTGGCGTCGCACGTCTGTGTCACAGCGAATCCAAATTGCACTCAACTACGCTCAATACTTGAGTGAGCATCGCGATGAAATTCGCACTTTAATTTCTCAAGAAGTTGGCAAATTGCCGTGGGATGCGGATGCGGAAGTCAATGCGGCAATCGGCAAAATCGATCTCACCGTCACCGCCCTCTCCCAGCGGCGCAGCACGACCCTCATTGACGAGCGTTCGCCGAGACGCGTTGTCCGCTATCACCCGCTAGGCGTTGCCTTGGTGCTCGGACCATTCAATTTCCCGCTCCATCTACCCGGCGGACAAATCGTCCCGGCACTGTTGGCGGGCAACACCATCGTCTTCAAGCCGAGTGACCAAGCGACCGCAGTGGGAGCTTGGATGGTCGATGCATGGCGTCACGCGGGAATGCCCGATGGCGTACTGCAAATGATCCAAGGCGGCATCGAAACGGCAACCACTGCGATCGATTCTCCCTTGTTGGATGCCGTTTTCTTGACCGGCAGCCGAGCGGCCGGCAGGGCCATCCACCGTCAACTCAGCGGACGCCCCGAGGTGTTGTTGGCATTAGAGCTGGGCGGCAACAATCCGATCGTGGTCTGCGACTCGGTTCCGCCGCAGGCCGCCGCCAACCTCGTCACCTTTTCGGCGTTCATTTCCTCGGGACAACGCTGCTCTTGTGCCCGGCGGGCCATCCTCGTCGCAGGCGAACACAGCGATCAACAGCTCGACGCGATCATCGCCCAAACTCAATCGCTCCGCGTTGGATTGCCGTCGGATCCCACGATGCCCCACGTCGGCCCCTTGATCTCCGCCTCCGCCGCGGCGGGGCTGAACCAGACTTACGACCGTCTTTTGACGCACGGTTGCAAGCCCTTGCTGCCTTGGAAAGTCGCCCCGCAACGAAACAACCTGGTGCACCCCGCGATCGTCGACGCAACCCACTGTAGCGACGACGAGCTCAAAGCGATTGGACAATGGGAATGGTTTGGACCGCTGCTTGTAATCCAACGAGTCGATGATTTCGAATCCGCCCTCCGCGCGGCTGCGAACACGCCCTACGGATTGGCCGCTTCGCTGGTAGGAGGCAACGAAGCCATGTTCGAAACCTTTGTTGATCGGGTCGGTGCGGGCGTCGTCAACTGGAACGGCCCGACCACCGGCGCAGCGGGAAGTTTGCCATTTGGCGGTTTGGGCGACAGCGGGAATCATCGACCGGCCGGTTTTCACGCGATCGACTTTTGCAGCGATCCCGTTGCCTCGCTGCAGACGGAGTCACAAACCGAGTCATTCGAAAATCTCGATCCGTGGAACGTTGCAAAGTAACCCATCGGCGCGGCATTCATTTCGACACGGTGCGTTAGAGCATATTTAATTTTGATGTAACTCGTGCCGCCCGACGGTAGACCGCGTTCTTGCGAACGCAGCAACAGTTTGAATCTCACGTCATTCGTCAAAATGCTCTAGTGTGACTCTGGGTAATCTTTGCCGTTCAGACTTTGGATTACGGACGCTTGCCACGCTTCGAGCTGTTCTCGCATCGCCGCGACGCGTTGGGGATGTTGACTTGCAAGGTCCTTCGTTTCCATCGGGTCGGTTGCAAGATTGTACAGTTCGGTCGTGACGTTTTTGTCCGCCGCGTGTTTGTTCTTGGCTGCGCCGCTGATGCGGTGGAGTTTCCAAGGCCAATCGTTCCACGCCGAATGTCCAACAAAGTAGTCGGCCTCGTATTGCTGTTTGATTTCAGCCGCGTTCAACATCAATCTCGATTCATCGCGGTCCTCTTTGCCCGATTTCTGGGCCGCCAACAACTCTTGCATCCAAGCATCGCTAGGCGTCAGGATTCCACGTGCGTTGAAACTCCAAAATCCCATCGGCTTGACGCGTTGGTCGGATTTGTTGTCGATCACCGAGACCAGACTCACCCCATCCAGTTCCGGTTGCGGTTCGGTGTCGATTTCCAGGATCTCCATCAATGTCGGATAGATGTCCGACGAATTGGCGACCGCCTGAGTGACGCGAGGCGTTTTGATCCGACTCGGCCACTGGATGATTGCGGGAACGCGCAGTCCCCCTTCGTAGATCGAACCCTTCTTGTTGCGTCCCCCACTGCTCGCCGTTTGTAGTCCACCGTTGTCCGAGGTGTACCAGAACAGCGTGTTGTCGCGAATTCCTTCGTCTTGCAGGGCGGCTTGCAATTTACCGACCGCCCGATCGAGTCCCGTGATTTCGCCCAGCCAATCCGCGTGTTTCTGGCCTTCGTAAAGCTTGCGGTCCTGTGGGGCTGCGCGGTGAGGGCTGTGGGGTGAACCGAACCAAACGACTGCCAAAAACGGTTTGCCTTTGGAGTTTTGCTCCTTGATGAATTCGATTGCCGCATCGACGGTCACGATCGAGCTTTCACCCTCCAGTGCAACGGCAGTTCCTTCGCGGCTGAGCAACGGATCGTTGTCATAAAAATTATAAGCGGACAACCATTGATCGAATCCCGCAGCGGCGGGATTCACGGGACTGTCTTTGAGCACCGACCCCAGATGCCATTTGCCAAAATGTCCGGTGACATAGCCGGCCGCCTGAAGACGCTCGGCCACCGTGATCTCTTGAGGACGCATGGGCAGCCCCCAAGAAAATGCACCACTGCGATTGGGATGTCGCCCGGTCAACACACTCGCGCGAGTGGGAGTACAAACGGGCGCGGCAGCATAAAAATGATCGAATCGCAGCCCTTCGGCTGCCATGGCATCCAAGTGGGGAGTCTTCAGCAACGGATGTCCATTGTAAGCCGTGTCCCCCCAACCTTGATCATCCGCCATACACAAGATGATGTTGGGACGATCGCTTGGCTCCGCTTGCAGCGGGGTGGATAGAAGCAGGGACGCAATTAGGCCTGTCCCCACCGCAATGGTAAAGGAAGCGAGCGATGATTTGGCAAACGTGAAGATCATAGGTCACAAAGTCCATTCCCGGTGACAACCGAGGCAAGCAAAAAAGGAAATGATACGGGTAAAACGGGACCGGAAAAACGACTCAGAGGGTTACTTGGAACCGCCATCCGGTGGGCTCGATTAGCGGCCCCGATCGCGGTCGCAGTCAATCACGCCGTTGGATCATGGCTGCGGTGAGTGGTTTTCCGTCACTCGCAGGATAATCCAATTCCAGCAACGAGGCGATGGTTGGCGCAATGTCAATGTTTTCGACCGCCGACAACGTCGTCCCTCGCTCGATCCCTGATCCCGACAGGACGCACAAGGCCTTCATCTTGGGCAGGGAGGAAAGAAAACCGTGCGACCCGAGAGGGGTCCTCGCTTCCGTGTTTGACGCCACCAACGTCTCTCCATCGACTGAACCGGAAACCGCATATCCGTCCGCAGCGACGAGAACTGCGTCGGGTGACTGGCGGTACTCACGCGGATGCTGCAGCCCGAGTTTGGCATAGGCAGCGGGCAACACCACGTCGGCCACGCCCTCTTGGCCGATCAACCGCTGCTTGAAATCTTCCGCCGCACGTGCCGCTTCGCCGGGATGGGTACAGTAAACCAGTCCGATGCCACCTTCGGGAACGACATGCACTTGTGCTTCACTGATCTTTCCGCCATCGACAGTCAACAACCCCGCTTGTCGCAACAACACGTTGGGCCGGATCGCCTTTGGCGTCGATGTGAACCCATGATCCGAGACCACAATTAGCGTCGTCCGCTCACGAATCCCCGCGTCATCAATCGCCGCGATGATCCGTGCCAAACACATATCGGCATACGCGTTGGCGGTATAGCCAGCGGCCGTCTGAGGCCCCAACGTGTGATGCACGCTGTCGACATTCAACAGGTGCACCAACATCAGATTCGGTTTGCGTTGGCGAATCACATGACATGCCGCCTCGGTCCAAATATGGTCCCGTCCCACGGCGCTCATTCTTCGGAAGGACGCATCCGATTCATCGGACAGTAAACCTAGCTCGACAAGCTCTTTGCGCAATCGAGGCGTCGTGTGCGCGAGTGAATCAGGAACGTCAGGAAATTGATCGTCAAATGAATCCGAGCCACGAGTGCAGGGCCAATTAATCTCGGCCGTCGAAAGCCCCGCCGCATGGGCCACATCGACGATCGTGGGCATCCGGACCAGATCACGTTGGTCACGGCGTGAGTCAATCGTGGTCGGCATCCCGATCGCTCCACGCACTAAAACCCCGTTGGCCAACACGCCATGCTTCTCCGGCCGCACTCCGGTCAGAAGCGTTGTGTGATTGGGCCAAGTCACCGAAGGATTCGATACCGTCATCCCTCCATCAGCGATACTGCCTTCGCGTGCCAGTCGACGAATCGTCGGCAGCGGAACCATCGGGTCGTCGACCAAGTACGCGGCCAAACCATCCAACGAGACGACCACCACATGCCGCTCCGTCTCGTCCGCAGCGGCCGAAGGCACCGCATCGCTACAAAGCCACGCGACAAGGCAAGCAACCATTGACCAACGATGCAAAAAATTCATGAAACCACACTTGTAAGACACAGCGAATGACGCTTGTTGCGTGAAGCAACTTGACGAGCGTCCGATTGTAAAGGAGCCCACTTTGACAAGCAACGTTTTCAGACGCCGAGCGAGATTGGGGGCCCCGCTTGCGAGCTCACATCCGTCCGGAGGTTATCGATGCCATGAAGCATGGTGTGCAAGATTCATGCGGTGTCACCCGATCGGCCGCGAGCACAATCGACTACGCCACGCTTGAGCATTTTGAATTTGGATGTAGCTACCGTCGCGCGACGGTGGACCACGTTCTTGTGAACGCAGCTACGGTATGAATCCCGTGTCGCTTTTCAGAACCCGAAGTGTAAGCGAGGGAATACCACTCATGACTCGGTCCCTCCCTTACGCTTCGGTTATGATTTACGGAGAAACGCTGCAATCGTGCCACTTTAAAACGAACGTGCCGCGTCGTGATTTGCTGAAAAAACGGCGACAACGTCACTTCAACAACGTATTTGCGGTCAATGAAAAAAGGCTTCCATTGGGAAGCCTTTTTTGTGCAACGAAGATTGCTTTGCCGACCTGTTTTAGGCAGCCCGTTGCTGCTCGGGAGCGTCGCGAACCGCTAGAAACTTGGATTCGGCGGGGTCGTACGTCTGTTCCAGACGGTGCAGTTCGGTCTCGATTCGCAGCGTAAACGCTTCCACCGTTTCACCGGCACGAGGTCGCATTGGATCCCCAAAATAAGCATCCACGCGTGTGAAGGGGAGCGGGAATTGCATGCGATCCCAAGTCGACTTCAAGATCCAACGGTTTCGTGGAATAACGACGGCGGGCAAGACCGCTGCGGTGGTCTTCATTCCCAACATCGCGGCTCCGCCGTACACTCGGCCTCGGGGTCCACGGGGGCCATCGATCGCGAGCGTCGCGACTCGTCCCTCATTGACTCGGCGGATCATTTGATTCAATGCCGTCGTGCCTCCTTTGCGAACTCCACCGCTGCTGCCTCGCACCGGTTCGTGTCCACAAAAACGCAGCAATGGGGCCACGATTTCGCCGTCCGTCGACCGCGATACCATCGCCACCGTGCCACGTTCGGCTGCCATCGAGCCGGCAATCTGATGTGCGTGAAGCGAGGCGTAAACGTGACCGATCCCTTGAGCCGTTAAGTCGGCACGCGAATCATTATGGAAATGAAACCGTAACGTCCAACGGGTGAGCATGATCAGCAAGCCAACCCCACAACCGATCAACCAAGCAAATTGTTTGTTCATTGCTATCATCAAGAACGAGAACCTAGAAAATGTCTTCGTTAGGTATACGAAGTCCAGGGGCTCGACGTGAAGAGTCATTTTGGCAGAGTTTGATGGCGGTGGAGCGAATTTAGCGCTGCCGCTCCTGCCTCGGCTCAACGATCGCTACTCAAATAATCCGTCAACGAGACCGCTGACTTGATTTCGGAAACTGCTCAATGAAGCATCTTCTAAGAGATCCGAGCGATTGTTTTTAACCATCGCTGCGGCGAGCGGTTTGTGTTGCTGCCAATCGCTTAGCCTGAAATCGCGGATGTCAACGTACACGTTGGAGAGGTTCTTGCTGATCTTGGGTACCAAAAACACGCCCTCTTTTCCACGTACCACGTGGTAGTGCATGGCACCAAATAACAACACGGCGCCACATACCATGCCGGCTAAAAAACGTGACATCGCACGAGTTCCTTTGAATGAAATGAAATCCTCAGGCGGTTTAAATTAGGTAAACACCAAGTCCGTCGCAAGACGAGCCGAGAGGCCCAGAGGGGGAGAGGGGAGAGGGGAGAGGGGAGTCGGGAGTCGGGAGTCGAGTGCATTTCATCACTCGATGCCAAAGTATCGAAGTTGCGATAATGTCGTTTCTCAGCAAATTCTTATCCGACGCGTGAGCAAGGGACCGCGGCAAGGGGGAGCATTCCCTCGCTGACGCTTCGGATCACGAAAAACACACACCTTCAAAGCGGACGCGTCGGGTTGTGAATCATCGCGGCGACTACAACCCGGTGGTTTGCTCGAGTCCGAACATGACATTCATATTTTGAATCGCCGCACCACTGGCTCCCTTGGTCAAATTGTCGATCGCACTGACTAACACGATGCGATCCCCCGCATCGCGAGCCGACATTTGGACGTAATTGGTCCCCGAGACGTGCTTGGTTGCGGGTAAATGGTCCACGGCATTGACGAAGGGAGAATCCGCGTACTGTTTCCTCCAGCACGCCATCACTTCGGCTGCGTGGATGTTCCGCGGTCGGACGTAGATCGTCGACAAAATCCCGCGATCCATCGGCGTCAAATGGGGAGTGAACAGCAGCGAGATCTCCTGTCCGCCAATCCGCTGGACCAAGTCCGCCATCTCGGGTTGATGACGATGGCAGCCAACTCCGTACGCCGCAATCGATTCGTTGACCTCGCAATACAGCGTCGCCACCTTGGCACTTCGCCCGGCACCGCTGACACCGCTTTTGCTATCCACAATGATGTCGGTCGCTTCGATCAACTGATTTGCGATCAGGGGGGCAAGTGGCAGGATGGCTGAGGTGGGATAGCAACCGGGGTTCGCAACCAAGTCAGCTTGGCGAATTTGCTCGGCAAAAAATTCAGGCAACCCATAGACGGTCGAGCCAATTCGCTCGGGCCAAGGATGCTCGACGCCATACCATTTCTCATAAGTCACTTGGTCGGACAGGCGAAAATCTGCACTGAAATCGATCACCCGGACTCCCTCGGCGACCAATTCTTTGCAGGTTTCGGCGGAGGCTCCGTGCGGCAAACAGCACATCACCACGTCGCACTTCTTGGCGAGCGACGCCGGGTCGAGCGATTCAATCGCAACCTCGCAACGCCCCGCCAATTCGGGGTGGATCTCAGCAATCGATGTCCCCTCTTCCGCACGGCTGGTCGCGGCGACCAGTTCGGCTTCGGGATGGGCTAACAACAAACGAGCGACTTCCAGGGCGGTGTAGCCCGTCGCACCAACGATTCCAACTCGGATAGTCATTTGAGGATTTGAGTCTTATGAGAAAATGAATGATTCGGGAGGCGCGCAGGCCATTTGCCTCTACCCCGTCGATAACCTTAGCGAAACACCGCTCGGTGTGAGCCAATCGGTGTCAGCAAACTAAAACATGTCAGCAAACTTACAAGGTGTACTGATCGGTGACTTCGCGTTCGGCTTCGGTTTGCCTGTACATGTCTAAAATCAATTGCTTATCGCATTCACGCTGGGGCACGTTCCGACGAGCAAACATGCGAGCTTGAGTATTGATCATGACATCGGCTGGCAGCAATGCGGTTTGGCCAAACAAGCGAGCGTAGTTAACAAAACTGGGCACATTGGAGGTCACAAAACCATACAGCATGCTGCAAACGCCAATCACCTTGCCCGTAAAAATACTGGTATTGATGGCGGACTTGGAATAGTCACCGATGAAACAACCGAGGAATTGCATTCCGGTTGCCATTTTTGTTTCGCCATACTCGATGTTGATGGTGCCATAGGTGTTCTTTAAATCGCTGTTACAGGTGCCTGCGCCTAAGTTGATCCAGCTCCCCGCATAGCTGTGCCCTAGAAAACCATGATGTTGTTTGTTGGTATAAGGTTCGATGATGGAGGCTTCGACTTCGCCGCCGATTTTCACTGTGTGTCCCAACGAGACGCCATCCTTGATCGCCGAGTGCTCGATGACACGGGTGCCCGCGCCGGCGTAGAGCGGGCCTTCAAGGTAACAAAACGGCCCAATTTTGACATTTTGCTCTAATAGGATCGGGCCGTTATCGGTGTTGATCGCCGCATATTGGCCAATCGAAACCCCTTCGCTGACAAACACGCCATCGGCCGTTTCGGTGTAGTCGCCATGAGCGAGTCGCCACTCGATCGACTCACGCATTTCCTTCATGTGCCACGCGACCACATCGTGAGGCCAATGGAACGCGGCCACATCGACGCTGCGTTTCGGCAACGCCAAGGATTGCTGGACTAAAAAATCGGTCACTGGCTGTTCGGCACCCGCTGCGTATTCGGACTGCTTCCTAGCCAAGTCGGCGGCGGTCCAGCGCGCAACCAACACCGAACCGTCATCGGCGTCGACAATACAACACGACTCGGTTTCATTGGCCAGCGTGACTAGCACCTTATCCAGCGCCACGCGTGGTACCAAACGTGCATTGACCAACATGATCCCATTGACGTCACGCGACCATTTTCCGTTTCCAAAGGTTGGCTCGGCTTGATCGAGTTCATAATCCAATTTTTGGATGACCGCTAAATAGGAGCGGACCGCGCCGCAGAGCGACGCCCCCGCCAGCGGTCCGGCGACAAGTGTTTTCAAGCGGTCGACCAATCGCAAACTCGCACAGGTGACGGCATAAGCCGGCCGTGCCTGGATGATGGGGTTGAGTTGACCGACGCGGGAGTCTTCAAAACAAATCATTTGCATGGTCGGGCTTCCGCGCAATGGGATCAAGGGACGGTGGGCAGCGATCGAGCCGTTCTCAATATGCCGATTGTATGAGTTTAACCGAAACCGGTATCGTGTCTCTGCCCCCACGCGACAAGCCGGCGCTCGGAATGCGAATGGCCCAAACTAGAGTGGGAGCCATGGACTTACATTCCTTCGGACGGCAACTTGGGCCCTGGCATCAGCAACGTGGGCGTGGCTCGCTCCTGCTTCGCAGGATATCTTTCTGCTGCGCCGGTGCGCATCGGACAATGCCGATGCACGTGTCCCGGCCGCGTGAGACAACACCTCCGCGCCGAGCAACGGCAACGGCAACGGCAACGGCAACGGCAACGGCAACGGCAACGCTTGTCCAAGGGATGAAGGTCGCCCTGGTGATCTGCGTTTCGCTCGCCTGCGTGCCAACCCATGCGGCGGACTCCCACGGCGATTCACATTCGCCCCTGATGTCCTCGTCGCAACAAGAGACTCCCCAGCACTGGGTCGAGCTGCTCGATGCGGATAGCTATGCGACGAGAAAAAAAGCCTTCACCCGATTGTGGAGCGATGCGACGCATCCGGATCGCACTCCCGATGCACGCCGCGCGGTGATCCGATCGCTCACCCGAGGGCTGAATCATGAATCCTTGGAGGTCCGTTGCCAATCCCTCGGCTTGATCCGCCAGATCGAACAAGCGGCCATCGAAGATCAAATCAATCGGTTGCTGAACCCACATGCGGATGCGGCGGCAATTGATTTGCAGGGCTGGCAATCGTTTGCCAAATTGGTGGGCGACGATCGTGCGAGTCGACAATTTTACGCGAAACTCTACCAGGCTCAGGCCCGACGAATCGAACATTGGCTGGGGCCTCAAGTGAGCGCCGCGCCTGTTTCGACCGAAGCGGTATCCGCGACGATGAACCGGCTTCCGTACACATTGCCAAGTGATGACTTAGAGAACTGGGCGCTATTGCTGTTTGCCGATTCGCTCACGCCACGAAGAACTCATCCTGATTTATCGATTCGGGTGATGATGTCATTGGCGCATTCCAATCTCGGCCCTGATACCTCAGCGACGGCCGATGGTCTATTGATGAAACGATTGATTGAAGCGTGGCTTGTTCACCACCCTGAGATCGGTAGCATGAGTGACCAACTCACCATTGCGATGCGTTACGGGTGCAAACCGTTGGCGACTCGGTTATGCCAGCGTATTCTTGAGGATCACCGTTCGCCGGCGGCATGGCAAACCACCGCCGTTTTATCGGCGAGTGTGCTTTGTGCGTCGTCGGCAAGATTTTCAACGAGTGATTTCGATGCCATTTTGATTTCTCGACTCGACGACAAACGAACCGCCGCGGTGTGGCAAATGGTTCCTTCACGCAAGACCAAGATACAGACCCAGGTTTGTGATGTTGCGATGGCCATGTTGCTGCATCGCCACAAGATCGATCCACGCCAAGCAGGGTTTGTCGAATTGCAAGCCCATCCGACGCTGATTTATCGCGACCATAGCATCGGATTTGGCGACGAGCATGAACGGCAATTAGCGCACCGGCACGCCGTGCGGTTGTTAAGTGAAATCGGGTTCGAGGTGACTTCACGCGCGGCGCATCCGACCGCAGCCCACTAAGCTTGTTGGACCGACAACTCGAGCACGGCGGAATAGAGTAGAACTCACGACCGATTTCCGCTTGCATGAGCTGCATGCCCCCACTCGGCTCTGAGAAGCGAGCGACGACGGAAGCGTTGGGCCGGCCAGCCAATTTTGAAATGCAAGCAATTGGCAAGTAAACGTTGCATGTCGTGAAACCGACGTTGACCTGAATGCCATCGGCCTGTTAATCGAGTTTTGTGGTGGAAGTGCATTGAGGTGACTGCACTTTGGCAGCCCGCTTTCCCTACCCAAGACTTGACCCCAAAAGCTGACGCGAACGTGTCTTGCCCTCCTGCCCCAACGAAACGCACCGGACTGGTTGGTTCTGCCAATCACGGTCGTTTCGTTTGCGCAGTGATGCTCGTCGCAAGCGGACTTTTGTTTTCGGTGGGATGCCAAAACCGTGCCCACTCGGACTTGTACCAGCAGCGAATGGCCAACGAGATCCGAGTTCTCGAAGACCAACTTTACGAGGCGGACTACGAAAACCGAAAATTACGAGATGAGCTTGAGCGTGCAAAAGGACTGGTCGAGGTCGATCTCTCGACGCCTCGCCGCTCCTCCGACAAGCCTTCGGCGAGCTATGGCCCCGCGGTTCCGACTCCGGTCCCCTTGTCGGACGGCCCGATGTATCCACACGCCGAGTCATACGACTCGTTTGATATGGAACATGGCTTTGATGACACGTTGATCGATCCGGGGCAAGCGGTTCCGATGGACCGTTTGGACAATCCGTTTACCGACGATCCCAATCGCAGCGGGCCTAAACCAGGCACGCCCAAACAAAACACCCCCGATTCAGGCAAACCCAAACAGGTAATGCCCTTGCCGCCTCCGATCGGCGTCCCCGAACCGCCTGGGAAATCCGATACCGAGATTGCCCCGATCGAACCGGGAGAAGTGCTTCCTCCGCCTTCGCCCAACGGCAAAGGTGAATCCCAACCGCCGGGACAAATCATTTTGCCCGACGCGGTCAAAGCAACTCAACCGAAGATCTCCGCGCCAGAGAAACTCGAGCTTCATGCGGGATTGTCCGGTGGCCATCAAACCGACAATGACGACGCGGTGGATGGTTTGTACTTGGTGATCAACGCGCTCGATCATCGCGGGGCGACGGTCGATTTGGAGAAGTTCGAAATCGACGCTGAATTAACGGTGGTCGTGCTCGATCCCGCTCGTGAGCCTTCCGAAGCCAAGATTGGCCGCTGGGAGTTTTCCTCCGAAGAGGTGTCGCAACTCATTCGCTCACGCCCGGTCAGCGGTTTTCATGTCCCGGTGAATTGGCAAGACGTCCAACCCGAGGGCGAAGAGGTGATCGTCCATGTGCGACTGCGGTCCGATGACGATGAAATGCGCTGTGAAGGACGCGTCCAAGTGGCCGAGTCAGGGGTGATCGCAAAATGGACTCCTCGCGGCGACGCTCCCCGTCAGCGGTAAACGCCAGCACGCGGTCGGCATTCAAGCGATCGGGGTCGGCCGCATCTTGGAGACAGATTCTAAGCAGCTAGGCAGGAATGATTGGGAGAAATCCCATTAGCCGTTTGGGCGTTAGCCTGGGCTGTGGAAAAGTTGGGGTTGCCGTTTTTGGGTTTGCGCAATGTTCATCCCGGCGGGATGACAGACAGTAGCCGGTGGTTTGAGCGCAGCGAATACCACCGGAAGGCCAAAGCCTTCAGGACAAAGATCGCGGAACAAAAACGCCTTCACGAAATACTCTGTCCATCCCGAAGACTTAGCAGCTCAGCGTTAGCTCCGGTTGAACGTGGGAGCCGCCGCTAACGGCCAAACGGCTAAGATACCGAAAGACGCCTGCCTACCTGCTTAACCACCGCCGGCGGGATCGCCCGCGATGTGCATCACCTTCGAGCAGTCGGTTGCCCACCTAGCCTTGCAGCATGCGTGCTTTGGCCATCGCATCTTCAGCTTTGGTGATGTACTGCTGCTCTTGCGTTCCAGCCCAAGCGCGTTGATAGGTGACGCTCAGGGCCGTGAAATTGAACGGGTCGTCGGACTCCAACTCACAGGCCTTCTCGCCATGCTGGATTGCCAAGTCGTGTTGCCCTGTTTTGGTGTAAACGCGGGCCAAGGCTAAGTGGGGCAAAACGAAGGTTGCATCTTCGTTGACGATCTCGTTCAAGCCTTCGATGGCCTGCTCGAACTTTTCTTCGTCGATCAATTTTTCAACGGCGTTGTACTTCGTATGGATGTCGGACATTGGAGGTTCCTAGAGAGGGGCAATCCCGGTGCTTTGCACGCGTGGGTGGCATCGGCTCGGCGATGGCAAGCCACGGCAACAAACAAGGTTGCGGTGAATGAGATTTTTTTTCAGGGGAGGGCCGACAAGCCACAACGACTTTCGGCCATCGGGGGTTGTATCACGTTTTCCGCTCTGCGCCACCTTGGCAGGCCTTTGCTTGGCCAAGGTGGCTGTCTCTCCGCAGCCGCAGCCGGATCAGGCTTGGTTGAAAACTTCCAACCATTTTTTCGCCATCAGTGCATGCCCCGCCAGCGTCGGATGCACCCCATCGGCAGCCCAGTATTGTGGGGGGGCCAGCTTAACCGCTTCATCGAACATCGATTGGAACGGGACAAAATCGAGCTTCATTGCGTCAGCAAGTTTCTTGGCCACCGCGCGCCGCTCATCGAACTCGGGAAACCAAGTATCGTTGATCGCGCCGCACCGCAAAACGAAAGGTTCACAAACGATGATCCGCGTCTTCGGTAATGCCGCCATCGTTTGCTTGAGCAACTCGCCGAATCCCGATTCATAATCGGCGACGGTGCCGTCGTATCGCCCCGCGAGCTTGTGCCAAATGTCATTGACACCGACCAGAATACTGAGCACGTCAGGCTTCAGATCCAAGCAATCCTGGTGCCATCGAGCGGCCAAGTCGGGAACTTTATTGCCGCTGATACCGCGATTTTGAATCGTCAGTTTCGCCTCGGCGTGATCACGCAGCAATTCTCCTGCGATCAGCATGGAATATCCATCGCCCAGTCCGCGAACGTCGTTGGCGGATTGGTTCTTTTTGTCCCGTTTGGCGTCCGTGATCGAATCGCCCTGGAACAGAATTTTGGTGTTCGGAGCGATTGCGGTTGCCGATTCGGCAGCGACGAGAGTCTGGGGCGATGACGTCAGTAGGGCTCCTGCGCCCGCGGCCGCCAACGAGGCACGCATCAAGTCACGTCGGTCTAGTTTTACATTCATGGCGGGAGACTCGGGGGGGGGGGAGGGGAAGTGGAATTCGATTCAAATCGCGATTTCAGCGAGAGTTGAATTGTAATCCAGCCGCGATGTTGATGCAGCGTGGCGGGGGCATTCGACGCAAAAACGCGCCTTGGGCAACCACCGCAGCGGCATTTTCGGGGGGAGAAACCCCAAGGAGCCGACGGACGTCGATTTACCGCATTTGCTCGGACAACATCCGTCCGTTGGCGTGGCCTGCGATGACCATCCCGTAATAGATCGGCAACGAATAACTGGGGACAAAGTTGCCCAGCGCCCCCCCAACGTAAGTTCCATAGGCAGGGTACAAGATTCGGTTCGCCTCGATTATCGCCGGTACATCCTGGCGTTCCTCTAAATATGCAAACACATCCTGGGATGCAAGCGTTTCGTGCCACAGCGGAACGAACAGATACGCGGCCGCATACGAGCCTTGATAAGTCCGTCGAGTAAAGTCTTTTGCATGGGCCGCCTCATGCAGCGCGACCGCGGGGATGTCGCTGTACAGATGGATCGTCTGGGTGAAGGGGTTGAAGTGGTCACCGCCCACAATCCGGCCTGGCAAAATGGCTTCCCCGGCGACCGACAGCGTGCCGAGCGTGTAACGCCATGGCCATGCCACGGTGGTGTTCTGGGTTAACCGTTTCCAATCCTGTAGCGGAGCGTATTGGTTGGCCCGCACCTTGATATGCGGCAAGTTGTTGTGCTCGAGATAGTCAGCCGTTGCAGAAATCGTGGGCTCAGAGATTTTGTGGCGATTCACGCGACGATCCCAGAGCAAAATCTTGTCAGGGATGCCAAACACCCACCCCACTCCGTCGATGATGGGTTGAGGTTGGCCGAACTCGAACTGCGGGTCCGTATTTTCCACAAGTGCCGGTGCCATTTGTTGGCTCGCAACAGGAATCGGCGTCGGCGACAACACGCGGCACCCGGCCAGCGGCAACAGCAGCCAAGCCAGCGTGACGGCAAATAAGCGATGCGGTTTCAACGTCATTCCAATCGGTTTGATAAATAAGGGGCGTTGATATCCCCAAAACGCGACGCCCTGGCATGAAGGAACGTTTCCCTTGTAGAAAATGTCGCCGCGTCGCAGCAAGCCTGCTTCGCGGCTGGCTCCCCATCGCGACCGCGGTAGCGATCCAACCAACTGACGCCAAGGAACGGTTTGCAATAGAATGACGGCGATATGGATAGCTCACGATTCAGCTGGGCTTCATGCGACGTTTCCCGCCCACAGAGAGTGCCCCTTAACGCGATGGCAGAACCGAGTCATTCATCTCCAAAGTTGAAACGAGACGTTGGAATCTTTGGCGCAACGATGATGGGATTGGGCTCGATTCTGGGCACGGGGATCTTCGTCAGCATCGGGGTTGCGGCGGGCGTAGCGGGACCGGCGGTGTTATTGGCGATCGCGATTGCCGCCCTGGTCGCCATTGCCAACGGGCTTAGCAGTGCTCAACTCGCTGCGAATCATCCGCTCAGCGGTGGGACGTATGAGTATGGTTATCGATGGTTACATCCGCGTCTCGGCTTCACGGCGGGATGGATGTTTTTGTGTGCCAAGAGCGCCTCGGCGGCAACCGCTGCATTGGGATTCGCTGGATATGCGTTGAACACGTTGGGAGGGGACACTTCCCGATGGATCGTGCCGCTGGCCGTGGGGATGGTCCTCGTCCTGACGCTCCTCGTGCTGACGGGGATTCGCCGCAGCAACCAAGCGAATATCGTGATCGTTGCGGCCACCCTACTCTCGTTGGTCGCATTCGTGATCGCCGGATTGCCGATCGCGATGGGAGCGGGAATATCGCATTGGCGTCCCTTCTTTATCTCGAACGTCACCAACGGCAACTCATCAATCGCCGGCTTACTCGAAGCGTGTGCCTTGATGTTTGTGGCTTATACCGGCTATGGGCGAATCGCGACCTTGGGCGAAGAGATTCATGACCCCAAACGAAGCATTCCGATTGCAATCATCATCACGTTGGCACTTTCGATGGTTTGCTATGGCAGTGTCGGCTTCGTGGCGATTGGATCCTCGGGTGCCGAAACCTTGTCTGCGGCCACTCAGCGGCAAGCCGCTCCATTGGAGGTGATCGCACGCGGATTTAGCCTGCCCGCGATCGCTCCCCTGGTTGCAATTGGTGCCGTGACGGCGATGCTCGGCGTGCTGCTGAATCTGATTCTCGGGCTCTCACGCGTGGCCTACGCAATGGGCCGCCGCGGCGACTTACCCGCCGGATTGGCACGCGTGAGCCCGTCGGCATCAACCCCTTACGTTTCCGTCCTGTGTGTCGGGGGAATCATTGCCGGGCTGACCTTGATCGGCAACGTCAAAACAACATGGTCGTTCAGTGCATTCACCGTGTTGATTTATTATGCGATCACCAATCTTGCTGCGACTCGACTCTCCAGCGACGAGCGTCTCTACCCGCGTTTCATCCCCTGGATCGGCCTGGTCGCTTGTGTGTTTCTCGCCTTTTGGGTCGAGCCACTGATTTGGATGATCGGGCTCGCATTGATCGCGATCGGACTCGTGTGGCAGCAAATGAGCTCACGCTTTGTCTAATCGCAATCGTTCACGGTCGCGCGTCCCTTGGACGCGACGGATTCGCGTTCAACCCAGGACGCCGCGATGGGGATCCAGCCGAATGGCGGTCGCCCCCAGCTCGCTAGAGAAACGATCGCTAGAGAAACTTCAGCTGTAGAAACACAGGTAGGCGGTTTGTTGCTCGACTTGCACTTGAAACTTCTGATTCGCATCGACGCGAAACTCGCTGCCCGAGGGAAACGATTCAAAGCGACTCGCTCCGGGAAGCTTCACTTTCAATTCCCCCGAAACGACCTTCATCAGCTCCTTCTCACTGGTGCCAAACTCGTATTCGCCAACGGCCATCACCCCGGACGTCACTCGCCCTTCGCTATTTTCAAAACCGATCGATTTGACGTTGCCGTCGAAGTACTCGTTGACCTTCATTGTGTTCACGCTCATTGAATGTTGTTGGAAAGCTGGCACGGGGGCTCAGCGGACATGATAAATTCTGCTGCCGAGCCGACAAGCGGGCAGATAAGGTCGCTACCTTGGCGCATGGTCGACTCGGTCGTCAAGGACGTTCCCCGCGCAACGGGCCGGCCTCGAAGTCGACGCATTCGGGCGAGTCGTCGACGCATCCGGGCGGGTAACATTCAACGCGGGTAACATTCAACGCAGGTAACGGTCAACGCAGGTAACGGTCAACGCAGGTAACGGTCAACTGGGGTAACGGTCGCCCCGGTGGAGAAGCATCCCCTCGATAGAAAACGAGGGGGCTACTCGTCATTCCTCTTCGTCATCCTCTTCATCCACAGCAACGAACGACTCGGTTTCTTCATCCCATTCGAACGCCGAACCGACAGGGGAATCGAGCATGGGAATGATGTTGGGGTCGTAGTTGGCGACCTCGTTGATGTCGTAAATCCCGGTATTATTGGCATCATCGAGGTAATTTTGGGATTCAATGCCCGCCAGGAAACGCCAACCACTATCCTCTTCAAAGTCCGCTTCTTCGCGGTACATGTAGCCCACCGGTTCGCCATCGACCATGATGACATCCGTGGCGAAGCAGCCACCGTAGCCTTCGGCAACAGGTTTGATCTTTTCCAAAGGGATCGCAAAGTTCTTTTTCATGATTGTGCTTTCGCAGAGAGGTCGTGGGATAAGGTGAATGTGGGGTGCAACGAAGGGGGTTACGCCACCAGAGGACGTTTTTGCTCCGAATCGTCAGGGCACGTGTCCCATGGGGTGGGGACCGCCGGGTGGGGACCGTGCTTTTCGATGTGTCCCCGATCCATCGAGCCTCCTGAATTTGCTTGAATTGTAGCGATTGGGAAGCTCGATCCCTACGCCCGTCGATGGGGAAAATGGACAATTCGAGGTGCATTGCGGTAGCCAATCGTTGCCAGCGTTGATCGGGCCAGCGTTGTTCGGGCAGCCGTTGTTCGGGCCGCCGTTGTTCGGGCCGGCGTAAATCAGGAGCGATGCGTTTGATCGGGAGTGACGCGTTTACTCTGGGGTGACACGCCTAACGGTAGCAGCGTCCAACGGCAGCAAAACTCGCTCGATTACCGATCACGGTGGAAATCAGGACCACGACGGCGTTCGCCACGGCAATGGGGATGGACGTGAAGCACGCCGCCAATCCCCCAATCAAAGGGGACTTGGCTCTCTACCGCATGGGGCAGCTGAAGGACTATTGAACGCCCCAAGGTCCTCAAACACACTAAATTCCGTGATTGGTACATTCGGTCGATTGGGGGGATTCGTTTGTTTTCCAGCCGACCCCAATAACCAATATGAAGTAGACCCATCGGCCTGGGATCGTTAGCCTAAGTGCGCTAATCGTACACATCATTTGCATCATCGCAATTTTTCGGCATCCCCCGACGCTCCAACGCAAATACCACCTATGAAACAACCCCTGTTAGAGCGCCGCAGCCCGCTGGGGGTCAACTATGCGTTGCTCATTTTGATGGTGTTCTTTTTCGTGCTGCCCTCGGTGTTTCGGGCGGCGCGTTTGAGTCTGGTCGATACCCAGAACGAAGTCAAAGATTGGTTGCCAAGTGATTTTCCTGAAACCGCCGAACTGGATTGGTTTGCGAATCACTTTGTAGGGGAAAGTTTCGTCTTAGCAACTTGGCCTGGGTGCACCAGCGGTGACCAGCGTTTGCAGTTGCTCGAGCAAAAACTACGTCATGAATCGGACGCTTACGATCCCGCCGCAGGGCGTTCGGAGGAAGTCCGCCAGGAATATGATCGCGCCCGCACCCAGGGCAAAGATCTGCAGTTGCTCAACACCGGGCGTAAGCATGACAACTGGGGCGCTGAAGATGAAAAGTGGGTGCGATCGGCTTCGGGGGAATGGTACTACATCACCCCCGATGGAAAGCTGTATCGCTGGACCGAAGCAATGTCCGGCCCGGCGGCGCTGATCCGCGCGATCAAACGAGCCACCGGCCACTACAAACTTGAGGGGCAATTCGTCACTTCGTTTGGCGAAGCGTCTGACGACCAGGCGACAAACGCGTTCTACAACGATCCTTCGCTAATATGTGCCCCGCTTTTCCATACGGTTGAAACCGGCGACTCGATCGCGGGCGAATTAGCGTCCCCCGGGGGGGCGCTTTGGCCCATCGACCTGACGGACGAATCAAAGCGTGCGACCGTGGCGAGACGTTTGGCCTTGGAACGATTGACCGGGACGCTATTTGCCAATGCGGTCCCTTTCGAATTCGATTGGAGCGTTGAGTCATTTCGCGAAGAGGTTCCCGCGTCGCGTCGCGATGCCTTGCCTGAGACTTTTGATGTGCTCGTGCAAACGAACCTCGATCGCATTCTCGCGGAGCGTTTCAACGGTTCGCTCGACGAGTTGCGTGCCGCTCCGACCACCGATCAGGCGGAGGTTTGGTATGCAATCTATGATGCCTTGGAGGTGCCTCCGCCACCGCGATTGACTTGCGTGTTGGTGACCTTGACCGATATTGCCAAGGACAACTTGCCCTATGTTTTGGGTCGTGGAGTTGCCGGTGGCCCACGCGGTCGGTTGCTGCAATTGGCCGAAGAATCCGGAGTCCGTCCACCGCCCGCGCCATCGACCGCACCTCCTCCGTTTAACAAGGAAGAGGTTGATCTGGTTTCGGGAATGCCGTCGCTTCACTTGGGCGGGCCTCCGGTGGACAACACCGCGATCGATGAAGAGGGAACCATCACGTTGATTCGGCTATTGGGCTACAGCCTGATTGTCGGGATTGGGTTGTCGTATGTCTGTTTCCGCAGCATCAAGATCACGACGATGATCTTTGTGGTGGGCGGCAGCGCGGCGATGTTAAGCATGGCGATGGTTTGGTGGACCGGCGGCAAGGTCGATGCCATTTTGATGAGCATGCCGTCGCTGGTCTACGTGCTGGGACTTGCCGGTGCAATTCACGTCGTCAACTATTACCGGGACGAGGTGCGTTCCAATGGAGAGGCGGGGGCCGCGGGCCGTGCGCTTCGCCATGCAATCGTGCCTTGTGCGCTGGCCTCGTTCACCACCGCGATTGGCTTGGGGTCGTTGGTCATTAGCAACTTGGCACCGATCAGCAACTTTGGGTTGTATTCCGCCATCGGCGTGTTGGTCACGCTGATCATCTTGTTCACCTACTTGCCATCCGCGCTGCAAACATTCGCGCCCGATGTGGACCACGATGCGAAGGAAACAAACTCGCCCCCCCATCCCCAAGCTACAGGCCGAAACCCACAGCGGAACGGCAGCCCTGAGGAGGAGTCCACCGAAGGTCGATTCGCCGAGTGGTGGGCAATGGTGGGACGCTGGATCACGGGCCATCACGCCCTCGTCAGCATCGTGTGTTTGACCGTTTTACTGCTCGGTTCGATCGGGCTAACGAAGATCAAAACCTCCGTCCAACTGCTAAAGTTGTTCGACTCCGGCTCACGCATCATTCGTGACTACGCTTGGTTGGAGGATCATTTTGGAAAACTGGTCCCGATGGAAATGATCGTGCGCGTGCCCACCTCGGCACTCGCAGAAAACATCACCGACGAACCAGCCAAAGCGATGCCGCCGCAGCGGGACGGGGCGGACGAAGAGCCCAGCCAGGAATTCCGTATTGAAACACAGCCGCTCACGATACTCGAGCGAGCCGAGATGGTCGCACGGGTCAGCGAAGTGGTGCGCCGCACACTGGGCGAAACCGGAATGGACGTGGTCGGGCAAACCATGAGCGCCGATACGTTCTTGCCGCCGCTGCCACCACCGAGCAACTCCTATGACCCGGTTCGGTCGATGACCAACCGCCGACTGCTTGATTCACATCAGCAATTGCTGAGCAGTGATTATGTGCGGATTGAGAAAGAGGGCCCGTTTGCGGGCAGCGAATTGTGGCGAATCAGCTTGCGAGTCGGCGCGTTGTCGGATGTCGATTATGGGCGTTTCATTTACACGCTGCGAACTGCGGTGGAACCGGTGATGCGCGCCTACGATACTCGCGAGGTCCTGCTCAGTGCACTCAAACGCGACGCCAAGGGGAACCCACAAAAGCTGTCGGGCAAAGACCGTGTCGTGCTGGTGGGACACAGCCGGCCCGAATCGCTGAACACCGCCAAATTGTTGATCGATGCCGAGACGATCGATACTCGCAGCATCTACCTCTCCACGCTCAAGGAACTATTAGCGAACGAAAAAATACGCGTTGGCTGGATCGATCCCGCTGCCCCCGATTCGAAGATCGAAGTCGGCAGCCCTAAGTGGGACCAGATGGTCGCCGCGACCAGCGCGTTGGTATGGGTGGGTGAAGAGCCGGCCAATCCACAAATACGCAAGTCCGCAAAATGCTGGATTGACGCCACGTTGGTCGAAAATAAACGCGTCGCCGCCGCCTTGACTCCCGACCGCTTTCCCAACGTCGATGGCTCTGGATCGCTACAAACGATTTACACCGGGGTCATTCCGGTAGTTTACAAAGCTCAACGAACGCTGCTCTACAGCCTACTCGAATCGATGGCATTCGCGTTTTTCATGATTGCCATCGTGATGTCGCTGTTGCTCAATCCAGGCCGGATGCCTTGGTCATGGGCCCGATTGCCTAATCTCGGCAACGGCATCATGGCGGGCGCAATCGCAATGATTCCGAACGTGTTCCCCGTCCTGTTGGTGTTCGGAGTGATGTGCCATTTAGAGATCGCCATCGACATCGGCACGATGATGACCGCGTCGGTCGCGATGGGAGTGGCCGTGGACGATACGATTCACTTCCTGACTTGGTTCCGTACCAATTTGGATCGCGGCATGTCACGCGTCGACGCGGTAATCGAAACGTATCGCCGCGTCGGTCCCGCGATGACGCAAACGACCGTGGTCGGAGGACTCGGGCTGTTCATCTTTGCGTTGTCAACGTTCACTCCGACTCAGCGTTTCGGAACACTGATGCTAATGATGCTCGCGACCGCCTTGGTCGGTGACTTGATCCTATTGCCCGCCTTGTTAGCAGGCCCTGCAGGACGATGGTTCAAACCGCGAACGAGCGGCCCCGAGCCGACCCCCAATTTGAATAACGACGCAGGGGCGAAAGCAAACATCGATCCCCGCCACGAACCCAACCTCAAACACCCCATCAACGGCACGCATCCCGCCGAGGCCTCCAATACAACGGAAACGCACTACAAAGGGGACATTGAAAACGAACACGATGATTTACCGAGCCTAAAAATCCATTTTCCGCCCGAGCGAATCGATCGGCCGCATCGCATGAAGCGAAAGTAACGCCCCGTCAACGCTTCAAAATCGAGCGGGCGAAGCTTTGCCATAAACAGGACGCTGCACAGCGATTGATCATCGTGTGAACTGAAGCCACGCTTGTTCGATCGATTCCGCATTGGGCGAATCATCATGAGCGATGTAGCGATACGATGCGGTATAGGTTTCGCTCGGTTCGATCGTGAACTCGCCATCCACCATCGGCGCAAAACAGAAATAGGGTTTGCTGGGGTGCAAACGCACCGCCTGAGGAAAACGGAAATTGTCTTTGTGGCTGAGCATCGCAACACCGCACAATTTGCCATCGACACGCCCGAACAAATCGACCCATTTCACATGTGAACCGTTCCCCGCAAACCGCCGCTCTCCTCGGCTGGTTAAAAATTGATGTTTGGCGACATCCAAGCTCGGCAACGCCAAACGAGGATCGGATTCTTTCGCCTGCACGAATTGTCGGATCGCTTTTTCGCTCTCCGCGGTCACCCATTGATTGTTACCACGAATCGCCATCCCACCGTAATGGTATTGATTCACCCTGAGGGGCGAGTCTGCGATACAGGTGATTTCGGAGCGAATATCGAGCACGAATCCAGGGTCGGTATCCGCATAAACCTGAACCGTCCATCGCTCTCGCAGCACTGGTTTGGCTTGATCGGAAACGGGATAAGCTTGGTGCAGTAACTCGACCGTGAAGGTGCCGACTTCATCCCCGCTTTGAACCTCGATGACCTTGTCGTGCGACACCCCTCCCGTACGTTTGTGTTGGTTCCAAAAATCAATTGGCTGGCCTTCGAACGACGTGTCCACGAACGCGCCGAACAGGGCGTGCTGATGAGCATGGTCGGGGGCAAAATCCCCTGTCACGATCCGCCCGCTCGGCGAGTACAGCGGATGAATGTAACCGCTGCGCCGATAAATCGCGTCGATGCCCTGCGGTGGCTCTTGAACCGCTTTGTTGTAGACAAGCACCGGTTTGCCACGCACGCTGACACGGATGAACTCGGTCGTTTCAGTGCACTCGACAATCGACGTCGCATCGGATTGAGCGAACAAGAGACCCTTCGAATCCGCGAACATCAGGGTCGCGATCATGAAACAGCAAACCGAGAGCGTCTTGCGACTTGGCATGTTCGAGCCTAGTAGGTGTGGGAGAGAGAGAACACAAACGATCCCGATTATAGAGCAAGGTTGCACACTCAACCTAGCGCGTCACGCCCACCGCCAGTGGATGCTGCACGCTTCTGTAACTGCACGGCCCCGGATTACCGGAGAGAGCTTCGCCTGGACACAAAGCGATGCTGCGATGGATTCGCCCTGTCACTCCCACGGCAATTTCATCGCGACCGCAAAAACCGATATGCCGCATCCCTACTCGGCGAGCAGAACTAATGGCGAGCGAAGATGACAAGAATAACAGCAACGGTTAACAGCCCCGCCCCCACCATCCGCGTGACCATCGTTTGGTGACCATGGTCAGCTTCGGCACCGCCCCAGGTTTTCGCAACGGCCCAAGCCAGTGCGACGCCCCACAAGCCACGCAGCGCGTAGACAACATTGATACGTGCTGCGTCTCCAAACGCGGCCACGGCAACGGTAATACAAAGGGCTTGCAGAGCCACGAATGTCGCCCCAGGCAAAAGATTCGCGAGGAGTTGCGAGTCCTTTAACTTGGACCACTCGACCCACGGAGCAAGTCCCAACGAGACCAAACCAAGGATCCAGAAAACGACGGGAAGAAATCGCCCCGGCCCCCAGGCCGGCGACCACGTTTGCACCAAGAAGTCAAACGTGGCGAAACACGTCGCCGCAGCGAGGGCGAACACAATTGTCATCACGATATGGTGGAAGTGACCACGCCCGGTCCACTGGATCAACGCAATCCCCAAGGCGGCAAGCGCAGCGGCATACCACACCGATTTGGGCAGCGTCTCACCACCGACAAATGTCAAAAGCATGGCCACCAAGACAACCTTGACGCCGAAAATCGGCGCGGCAACGGACACATCCCCACGCCCGACTGAGAGCAAGGTGAACGCCAACCCCATCATAAACAGGGCAGCAATGACCGCAGGCTGCCAAAACATCGCCCACGCTTGAAGCGTTCCTCCCAGCAGCCAAAGGAACGAAAATGCGATCGAAGTGAACAAGTTCGATACAAACATGACCGTGATCGGTCCCGCTCCGGCTTCGCCAGATCTTTTCACAAAGATCAACCCAAAGACAAACAGGATGCTGGCGAGCAGTGGCAAAAGTAAATGCATGGTAGCCGTAACCTACACCGCAAACCAAGAGCGTTGAACCACGTGTGGCCCCCGTGAAGTGTGAACCCCGTGACATTTGGCCCCAGTGACATGTGACCCCAGTGACACTGGCCCCAGCGACATGTGACCGAACACTCCTTCGGAGTGTCGCCAGAGCCCCCCCCGCCCTCTATGGGCCCTCTGGAGACTGCTTCACCTCGCGGTAAAGCTCAAAGGTTTTCTCGGCAACGATCTTTTCATCAAGCTCGATCGCCAACGTCCAAAGCCCAAGCTTGTCTTCGATTGGATCCCAGATCGTATCGCCAAGATAAAAGTTCCAATCGTTTTGCTTGACGTACACATCCCCATCAAACGGAAGCCGTCGTTTTCCCTCGGCATCCAAGATCCCAGGATGATCAATGCAATAATGCAACGATTGATTTTTAGCGTTCTTAATGTTGACGACAAAACCAAACTCGACGCCCACCTTGGCGTGCACCGTGGTCGTCGATTGGATGAATCGAGGCAACTCCTTTGATTCGGCGTCCCAGTGCGCGTAGATGCCAAACGTTCGCATCCGAACCTCTGGTTTTCGTTTTGCCATAAGACTTGCTAAGTAAAAGGATGCTCTACAAAAGGATGCGAATCGCTCGACAGGCGACGCCCGGGGACTGGCCGCCTGCGGAGGAAGAGGGCGGAACCATGGAGCCCATGGCATACCCGAAGCGATGATATCGCCGGGAACGATGGCACGCCAGGAACGCTCCAGAGGCGAGCCCCCCAACGACTCCCTGTGCGTCGGTCGCTGAGGTGGGCACGGCGCGATGCAATTGGCTTGACATCGAGCTTTCACCAGCCTCATCGACATGCGTCTCGGATGCGTTTGCTCGTCAACGCGGCATGGAAACGAAAAAACCTTGAGGACCGCATCAACGTTCCTCAAGGTCTCGTGCGCGTTATTCGCCCAACGGACGCATTAAGCCCTACGCCTCGACTTATTCCGCGAGATCAAAATTGATCTCGTTGTCTTCGCCGGCTTTGACGGAGGCCGTCAAACCCGACTTCGAAGGGTCGCTGTAGCGACTGGGGATCAACGAAGTGGAACCGGTCGCCGCTTCGGCGTCGATGGAATCCTCTCCCGTCATCGCCACCACCATCACGTTGTATTCGCCTGGGGGAACCCCATCCGATTCACTATAGGTTCCCAGCGAATACTCACCGTCAGGGCCGATGTTGGCGTCGGCGGTCGGGCCAGCACCTGAGGCGATGAAGATCACCGAACCGCTTGGCAGCGGTTGCCCCTTGTAAGTGACCTTTCCCGTAACCGGAACGGTCGCCATTTCGTTGGAGGGAGTGCACCCCGCCAAACCGAGCGACAAGCTAGCCAGAATGGCGGGGACCATCAACATTTGGATAGAACGGAATTGCATAGGGTATCTCAAGTCAAACGATAAAAAGGATGATTTTGCCTCCGGCAGTCGTCCGCCGGAGGAAGCGACCGCCGCCGCGGCTTACTCAGTACTCGCCGATCACTTCGCCACCGTTGCGGGTTGCCAGCGATTTGAAGAGATTCATGTCGATCGAATCCGTGATGAACCGGACGGAACCGTCACACAGTAGCGACTGAACCCCACCGGGGTGTTCGCTGGTGTAGGGCGTTGAGTTGTAAAAGAAGGTCCCGCGGAAATTGATCGGAAACTGAACATTCTTGCTGTCGAGCATCAGTCGTTTTGTGGGAGGGGTGGTGTAATAGTAGTAGCCCCAAGTCCACGGCTGAATCCCACCAAATCCGCGTTTGTTTGTGCTAGTCCAGCCCCTCGACGAGGACGACTCGCCCAACAGGATCGTGTTTGAAGTGCCATCGATGATGTCACGAAATTTTGTTTTGCTGTGCGGGTACATGACGCCGGTGTTGGCCCAGCGGTAGTTAACATCGTCCGAAGGGTTGGTCACGTCCTCGATGGGGCCCGCGCAGGCGCGATAATGCAGTGCGCCATGACCGCCACTCTGGTAGCTAGTGATATCAGGATTGCCGTCGGCTAAAGGCGACGAGGGACAGGCCAGCGTCGGCACGGTGCCCCAAATTTCATTGCTGCCGAAATGGGGCGGCGTATCGTGTCGGTAAGGAGCGCATTGGGTAAACGGGGTGGCCGAGAACGCTTCCATCGCCTCGACACGCGACCCTTGTTCCATATAAGGGAACAAACGCGGCGCCCAGCCCATCAGGTAGCCGCTGGCAGTAAGACTTCCCAACGGGAACGACCGCATCGAGTCGTGATAGTTATGAAACCCGAGCCCCAACTGCTTCAGATTGTTGCTGCATTGCATGCGGCGCGCCGCTTCACGAGCTGCCTGAACCGCCGGCAACAACAAACCAACCAATACACCAATGATCGCGATAACGACCAATAACTCGACTAGCGTGAAACCACGCTGCGTACTTTTTTTCATAGGACCCTCTTCGACAAAAAAAATAAACTTAACACCAGTTTGGGCAAACGCAGCGAACTCTACTATGTGCGTCCCCCTATGGTCAAGCAGCGAATTGAAAAGGAAGCGAATAAGCGAAGGAATCGACCACGCTCAGGCGGGTCAACGCCATCCACTCGAGTGAGACAAGCTGTCTGTTACACCGGTGCCACACCCCCTCGTTTAGACGCAAGTCCAACAAGCCGTTTTCGTACGCCGCCCACAAAGCCGGAATCACCCCCTTCAAGCGACCCTACGGCAAAGAAACCATGCCTTAAGAAATACACAATCAGCCGGCGGCGATTTCCAAGCGTTGCAATCGCAAGAACCGGTCAAACCTACACGTTTGTCGACAAGATCGACACAATGCGTTGCAATCTGACTGACATCGAACTGTGCTCGGCTCAACAAGTGTGCATCTCCGGTTCGCTCATGCGCCACCGCTGCATGGAAGCGAAAGATTTTGAGGATCGAATCAACGCTCCTCGTTCGATGCGGAAAGAGCGGCGAGAAAAGGTCAGGCAAAATCGGTGCAGGAGAAGACACCGGATTCGACTTGTCAGCGTGTTGACTTAAGCCGCTCCAAACAAATCAAGGATGACCTTCACTCCGCAAGAGTCGCGTTACAGGAGCCTATGCCCGCAGTGTGAAAGGAGAGATGGTTTAATCAACGTCCCGTTACGGGGGGGCGAAGTGAAAAAAGGGGCGTGACAATTTGCCGCCTCAGGAAAAACATCCGTTGGGGGGCGAGTACTTACCATCAGGGGACAGCGTAATTAGAATGCGATACTTCATTACGAACATCATCTAGGAAAAATGAAAAGCATGAGAAAAACAGCTAGACCAGCATTTACGCTGGTGGAATTACTCGTGGTCATCGCGATCATCGGTGTTTTGGTTGGGCTGCTGCTGCCGGCGGTCCAGGCGGCTCGCGAAGCAGCTCGCCGCATGCAGTGCAGCAACAACCTCAAGCAGGTGGGGCTGGCGCTGCACAACTATCACGACACGTTCCGCAAGTTTCCCCAAGGCGCGCGGGTCGGTCTAACGGAACCCAACAGTTGGCGATTCGCATTGCTCCCTTATTTGGAGCAACAAGCGATTTTCGATCTTGCCAAGGCCGCACAAGGAGCGGGCACACGGGTCAACTTTTATCCCAAGGGAAATACCGCGCACACGCTCGCGGATTACAACGTCTATACCCAGCCGATGGTGAACCTAGTCCTCCCGGCTTATGCGTGCCCCTCCAGCGCCACCCCGGAAATTTACACTTACAGCTCGAACTTCGCCGGGCTCGGCACACAGCGGGTCGGTTACGTGGGAATCATGGGAGCGTATCCCGATCCGATGGGCCGCTCAACGGCGTCCTACCCGACTCAGTATGGGAGCTATGCGACCAACAACGGAGGTCTGTTGATCAACGAGAACAAAGCGTTCCGCGACATCACCGACGGAACCTCCAATACGATCGTTGTCGGCGAGCAATCCGGAAACGCTCAGTTTCCGACACGGACTGCGAACTACCACTCCGGTTGGTCCGGTTACGGTTACTCCGGAACCATCACGGATTGGCAGGCCGCCGGATCGAACCAGCACCGGTTTGGCTCGGGGCTGACGGCGGTCTACCATTCGCCCAACCCTAGTTCGTTGGGTGCCGAGGCCAATGCAGAGTGGGACAGCAACACGCCGCTCACCTCTTACCATCCCGGTGGCGTTCACGCATTGCTGGCCGATGGATCAACCCAGTTCATAACCGATTCGATTGAGCTGGCCCTTTTACTGAAACTTTCTACCCGCGACGATGGACAGGTGATTGAAGAATGGTAATGCCTTATTGGAATGGTGCTCGGTGCCTCGGCTGGGTGGCCTCTTTAGCTCTGCTAGTCGGCTGCGGTGGGGACGGTGACGCTCGACAGGCCGCGACGATCAGCGGCCAAGTGCTGCTCGATGGTGCTCCGTTGTCAGTGGGCAGCATCCAGCTCACCTCGCCCAAAACCGGTGAAAGCGCCTCGGCGAACCTGGATAGTGACGGCCGATATTCGGTGACGTTTCCCAAGGCCGACGTGGGTGCCGACTACGAAGTGACGCTCGGGCCTCCCGTGGAGGACGACTTGGACGCAACCGCGTTGATGGAGAATCCACCGGAGAAGGTTCGCAGTCTGATCCCCAAGAAGTACACCGATCGCACCACGAGCGGACTGAAAACCACACTCGAGGCGGCGGGCGAAAACCAGTTCAACGTTGAACTGCTCAGCCGCTAGCGGACGCCAGGGTAAAATGGAGAAAGCACGTTTGGAGGACCGCTGCATCGCAGCGCCGCCGCGAACGTGCTTGCTCAATCAAACAGCGAGATTGCGATCTCGCTGTTAAATATCTCGCTGTCAAAATGGCGAACGGGGCCTCGTTATGCCCCCACGGTGCTGTCGCGGCTCCCTTGATGCTCCACATGCCAAGGACGCCATTTGCATACGGTCACTGCGATCGAGGGTAACTCCAAATCGATCCTCAGGCCATCGTCGCCAGTCTCACGCTGACGCGTTTTGAAGTTGCATGTTTCTCATAACCCGACGTGTTAGCAGGGGACAATCGCTCACGACGCGGTCCCTCGTTTACGCGCCGGGTAATGATTTTGATTCCGCACATTACTCCAAAGCTGCCACGCTCGGTTGAGCAATCGGTTAAGTTTTTTTTGGGGTAGTGCGGGTGCAAATGTCCGGGCGAACGCCAAGCGGCGAATCTTGCCGAAAGATCGCTGCCTAGCCGCTTAGAACATTGTTTTGCTTTCCGTTTAGCTAGCTACGTCGCTTGACGGCGGAACACGCCCCGGGCGAACGCAGCTACGGCTTGAATCCCACGCCATTTGCCCAGTGCTCTAGCACCCGGCCGCCTCAAGGGGCGGAAACGTCAAGAGTTTCACTTCGCAACGTGATTCGCCGGAAGTCTTGACGATTTCCCCTGCGTCCCAAACCCGAAATCTTAGACCAAGTGACGTTGCACGAGATTGAGCAGGCTATCGAGGCACATAGCCCGAAGTACGAACGGGACTGACAACCGGCGGACACCATGTGCGTTGGAAGGTGCAGAAAAACCCAAAAAAGACCAGACCAAACGCCACCCCCACGAAAGAACTACGTGTATCATGTTGGAGTTCAAATTTTGGAATAGCGGATTTCATCTAATACCAGAGGTCAAATCGGTATGAAAACAATTAAAGGTGTGAGAAGAACAGATCGCCCCGCATTTACGCTGGTGGAATTATTAGTGGTCATTGCGATCATCGGTGTTTTGGTCGGCTTGCTGTTGCCGGCGGTCCAGGCGGCTCGCGAAGCAGCACGCCGCATGCAGTGCAGCAACAACCTCAAGCAAATCGGACTTGCTTTACACAACTATCACGACTCGTTTCGCAAATTTCCTCAAGGTGCGCGATACGGCCTAACCGAACCCAACAATTGGCGATTCACATTGCTGCCTTATTTGGAGCAGCAGGCGGTTTTCGACCTTGCCAAAGCCGCACAAGGAGCGGGGACCCGAATCAACTTTTACCCCAAGGGAAATACCGCGCATACGCTCGCGGATTACAACGTCTATACCCAGCAACTGCTGAACTTGGTCATCCCTGCCTATGCTTGCCCCTCGAGCGCCACCCCCGAGATCTACACGATTAGCTCTCACTTCGCCGCGTTCGGCACTCAGCGGGTCAGCTACGCGGGAATCATGGGAGCGTATCCCGATCCGATGGGCCGCTCAGGAGCGTTCTACAAGACTCAATATGGGAGCTATGCGACCAATAACGGAGGCCTGTTGATCAATGAGGACAAAGCGTTCCGTGACATCACCGACGGAACCTCCAATACGATCGTTGTCGGCGAACAATCCGGTAACGCTCAGTTTCCAACACGTGCCGCAAACTACCACTCCGGTTGGTCCGGTTACGCTTACACCGGCACGGTCACCACTTGGAAGGCCGGCACAGCCGATCAACACAGATACGGGTCCGGGCTGACGGCGATCTACCATTCGCCCAATCCTAGTTCGTTGGGTGCCGAGGCTAATGCAGAGTGGGACAGCAACACGCCGCTCACCTCTTACCATCCCGGTGGCGTTCACGCATTGCTGGCCGATGGATCAACCCAGTTCATAACCGATTCGATTGAGCTGGCCCTTTTACTGAAACTTTCTACCCGCGACGATGGACTGGTGATTGAAGAATGGTAATGCCTTATTGGAATGGTGCTCGGTGCCTCGGCTGGGTGGCCTCGTTGGTTCTGCTAGTCGGCTGCGGTGGGGACGGTGACGCTCGCTTACCCGCGACGATCAGCGGCCAAGTGCTGCTCGATGGTGCTCCGTTGTCAGTGGGCAGCATCCAGCTCACCTCGCCTAAAACCGGTGAAAGCGCCTCGGCGAACCTGGATAGTGACGGCCGATATTCGGTGACGTTTCCCAAGGCCGACGTGGGTGCCGACTACGAAGTGACGCTCGGGCCTCCCGTGGAGGACAACTTGGACGCAACCGCGTTGATGGAGAATCCACCGGAGAAGGTTCGCAGTCTGATTCCCAAGAAGTACACCGATCGCACCACGAGCGGACTGAAAACCACACTCGAGGCGGCGGGCGAAAACCAGTTCAACGTTGAACTGCTCAGCCGCTAACGGACGCCAGGGTAAAATGGAGAAAGCACGTTTGGAGGACCGCTGCATCGCAGCGCCGCCCCAAACGTGCTTGCTCGTCTGCGATGGGCTCGAGGAATCGCCTAGTCCACTTCCTTGCGCAGGATCTCGCGGATTCGAATTCCGAATTTGTCACCGATCTTGACCGTCTCACCAATCGCGATCGGTTGGTCGCCCACCTCTAGCGTCAGCGGTTCGTCGCAATGGGTATCGAACGTCAACAGCGACCCTTGCACGAGGTCGACAATCCGGCTGAGCGACACTTTTTGCTTTGCCAATGTGACGCTGACGTTAGTTCGGATGGCTAAAACGGCCTTGGAGTGGGGCGCCGCGGTATTGATTTCCATGCTTCGACGTGGGGTCTATAATCGCTAAAACGAGGGTGGGAAGGCCTTGAATGCGGCCTGCTTACCCTCTCTTATCGGCCGTTTTAAGCGTCAAAGGTTGCCTAGAATTCCTTTAAGTGGGCCAGAATCGGGCGAATCAGGTGAATTCTTGTCGCACACCCCCCACCAGGAGGTGTAGTGGCGGTGTCTGCCCAGATACATTGTGCTTTGTTGAGTCGTTGATTCAGACCGCTACGGTCACGGTGTCGGCTTCAGCCTGAGAATTCCCTCCAACCGATCTTTGTAAAGAAAGCTGCGAAATGTGCTTACTGGCCGTTCAGTATCGCTTGGTCCCCGAAAGTCCAATTTTGGTGGCTGCCAATCGCGAAGAATACTACAACCGCGCAAGCTTGCCGCCTTCAATCCAATCTGGCAAACCTCGTGTCTTATGCGGGATTGACCAAAAAGCCGGTGGCACATGGCTGGGAGTGAACCAGAACGGCGTTTTCGTCGGTCTGTGCAACCGAGCCACGACGATGCCCTTGTTCGGTCAGCGTTCACGTGGTTTGCTTGCTTTAGACCTGCTTCGCTGCACGACCGCCAACAAGGCGTTGGACAAAGCTCATGCCGAATTTGCCAAGACGCGTTACGAAGGCTGTAACATCATCATTGCGGATGCAAGCAATGGGTATGCCATCCATGCCGATGAACGTCAAGAGGTCGTCGAACTGCGTGATGGACTGAATATCATCGGGGCCCGGAATTTGAACGACCCTGACGATCAACGCGTTCAGATGGCACGGCGCTTGTTGACGCTGCAAACGCTCGATTCGCCCGTCAAGTTCTTGGCCGTGGCCAGCAAGGTATTTGCACGTGCACCGGTCGGCCAAGGTCGTCCGAGCATGGTGATGCGTAATCCCGAGTATGGAACCGTCAGCAGCTCGTTGATCGCCCTCGGCGTGAAGCCTCGTGACGCGATCTACCAGTTCAGCAAGGGAGCTCCAGACGAAGCGAAGTACGAAGATTTCTCGCCCATGTTGCGAGACATCCTCAGCCGCGGACTTCGTGAAGCACGCACCAAGGCCAAAGCGACTTAATCGCACTTCAAATCCGGCAACGTCTCTCAAGCGGGCGAATGCGGACAATCTTCGATCACGGCTGGCGATGACCCCCATCATCGCCAGCCGTTTTTTGTTGGCCTGATGCGCGATCGATGCCCAAGTTTTGAAAGCGTTTTGCCCGTTGCCCTCCAAAGCGATCTTTAACGCAGCGGCAATCGTTGATGATGGTTGCGAATTCGATTGACCAGCGCGAACGCGGTGGGGACCGATTGCACCAACGTGACAATCGCACTGGTGCTGCACTTCCATTGCCTCGCGACCAAGCTGGGTTGACCGCCCACCGCATGCAGGTCATTGAGCAGCATCGCCAACAACGCCGGTTTATCGACATTGTGTTGGTTCATTCGCTTGACGTTACCTCGATATCGATTGCGAAACGATGCTTCCAATTCGGACGGGGCAGAATCGAAGATGGATTTTGTCCTCACTTCTACCGCAAGCGTGAAGCGAAGTCGCTCCAATGCCACGTCTCGGTTCTGAGCCTGGCTACGCCGCTCGGTCGCTTCGGCCACCGTCTCGCTGGGGCGATGCAACAGAAACACACCGGAACTGGTCTTATTTCGATGTTGTCCACCGGGGCCACTGCGTCGTTGGGTGCGAAGCTCGCAATCCTCTAGCAACCGCTCGGGCGCCAACACACAAGGATGCTCACCTTGGAAAAATTCAATCGGCATCCGCTCCGCTGGCTCAGGCATCTGAGCTGCTTGAGGATCACCATCGCGTTTCGAGCTAGATTCGGCCACTGACAAACTCACCGATCCATTTGGCAAAGTCGGCGCCGATTGCGCGCGATGGCAATCGAATCACGCCGGAGCACGGAATTCCGATCGAGTCCATCATCTCGTCGATCGCGACGGCAGGCAACGGACAAAGGATTTGGTAGTTCGCCTCACGCGTGATCGATTGAAGATCGGCGTGGATTGCCGAAACGGACTCGATGTTCGATGAAACCACCTGACTTGAACCATCATCGAGATGAATCCGCACGTGCGTGCCTGCGGTAACCAGTTCATGATCGCGAGCATCGATGCGAAAAATCGCGTGACGCGCCCCATCGGGGCTGATCCGGCACCACGGATCGCGTGAATTGATGACCGTTCCGACTTGCCCGGCAAGCCAGATCGATTTACCGGAGTTTTCCTGAGAGGATTGGGGACTCGGAGGGACCACGGTGCCAGAGATCGGCGAGCGCACCACGGCTTCGTCGAGTCGCTTTCCAGCAGCGTCCAACAACATTTCAACTGACTTTTCGGCGGCCTGCAACGTTGTCCATTGCGACGCCACCTCGGGTCGATTGAGCGATCGTCGACGCGCCAAGTCACTGCGCAATCGCGCCAAACGAAGCTCGCCTTGTAGTTGAGCCAAGTGAATCGATTCCATGTTGCTATCGAGCGTTGCGATCCATTGGCTTGCTTGCACCTGACTTCCGATTTCAGTCGCCACCGAATCAAGCTGGCTGTCGGGAGGCAGAAACACGCTGACGGCATCCGCCGAATCGACGACGCCTTGGACTTGCCGATAGCGTGGGACGGGGACGAACAAGATGGCCGCCAGAAGGCCAACGATGGACATCGCAATCGCCAACCGGCGCGAATAATGAACGTTCATCCAACCCCCTTCTCCGCGTAGCATGTTAAAGCTCGATTTAAATTGCTGCAGAATCATTGCCATTGCCGCCATCGCAACCAATACGACGGCGATGAAACGCAGATGCATGGCAGCGGCCACCCCCATCAACAGTGTCGCAATGGCGACGAGCACGAGGGTTCGGTAGAGCAGCGAGGCAACGTGATAGACCGACAACCCTATCGCACGGCGATCATAACGTCGAGGTCGACCGTAACCGCGACCGGCGATTCGGCTGACCACCACGGATTGAAAACAATCGCGTGCTTCGCGTCGCAGATTGGTGCTCCGCAGCCAATCGCTCAATACATAGTATCCGTCGTAACGCATCAATGGATTGGCGTTGAATAACACCGTGCTGATCCCGCAAACAAGCATCAAATTCATGGCATACATGCGAATCGCGGGGTCGTTCGCGGCGCACCATACAAAGGTCGCCATCGCGGCGATGATCAATTCCACGTAGATGCCAGCCAGCATCACCGCCGCCCGTCCCAGTGCCGATGGCAATCGCCATACGTCGGTGACATCGCAATAGGGGCACGGCAAGCCGCAAAACAGAAACACGCCGATCGAATTGCTGCTCGCCCCCATCCGTCGACACATGACCGCGTGAGCCAATTCGTGGATCGTTTTCGTGACCAGGAATGCGACTGCGATCCCAAGGGAGTTGGTTGACTGGAGAAACAATGGCAAATTCTCAGCGGCATGCATCCACTGTGTACTTCGCGACAAAGCCAATATCAGCGCCGAGGCAATCACCAGACTCCACATCACGATCGCAGCGGGTGCGAACAAAATGCCGCTGAAGCGAGCCATCGATTTCGCCACCGCATCGATCGAGCCGAGCGGGATCCGTATCGCCAGCAAGGAGAAGTATGGCGTTACGACATCGGCTCTGACCCGCGTCCAACCCGCATTGTAGGCTTGGTGCCACAGCAGCGTGTCGGCGTTGCGACCGCATAATTGTTGCCAGCCCCGTTCGCTAATTCGCGAAAATCGGCCACTGACTTCGTCGATCACGATGCGTGACGCGCGCTGTCCTTCCTCGATCCGGGTCGAATCCAGATCGCTGCGGAGGCGTAAACGTGACGGTTCGATGACAGCGATGTTGGACACAGCCCATGTTGGATTGAATGATGAATCGCGATCCACGGATCCGTCAAGCTTCTCTGCTTGATGATTGCCATCGCGAACGTAAACGTTCCCTATCGCAACCGCTCGCTCGAGAATCTCGTTGGGCTCGTTGCGCGACGGTCGATCGGCTGACTCAAGTGGACTTTCATCCGCACTTCGACCCCGGGAATCAATTGCCAACGCGATGGATCGGCTTCATCACGCTGGTTGATGATTTCCGCGTGCAATCGATAGCGAGCTCCCGGCAACATTTGAGGATCCACCGACAAGATCTTACCACGCAGCGTTTTTTCCACACCGGAGTGCGGATCGATCCAATGCACGCTGATCGGTAGTTCCCGACTTTGCCCCAACGGCAAAACATCTTGCCGCACAAGCGCATGCACATGCAAGCGATCGATTCTCGCTACCGTGACGATCGATTGACCTTTTTCAATCCATTCCCCAGGCGAGTGGCTGACTTCGAGCACTGTCCCCAAGAGCGGACTTGTGATTTCCAGATTGTGAAGTTGGTCGTCGAGCATTGCGACATCGGCTTCGCGAAGTTCCACTTCGACTTGAGCTTCGACCCGCCGTTTCTTGGCTAGCGCGACTTCCAATTCGCCACGTTCGACGGCCAAACGCAAGCGACGTATATGGCTGAGCGGAATCGCACCGCTAACGTCATTTTGAATCGAACGGTTTGAGTCGAGCTCGGCCTTGGCTTCCGCCAGTGCGGTTTCAGCGTAGCGCAGTTCCACGTCGTCCAACGCCGTCCGGCGAGCGTGCTCCAACCGCAGCGCCGACGCACGATGTCGGATCTTCAACGAGCGATCATCTAGTCGTGCGATCAGCGAATTGGCCTCAATCGGCTCATTGAGCTTCACATACACTTCGGCCACACGTCCCGACTCGACACAGGGCACATGGACTTCCGAAGCGAATCGGACCACACAATCGGTGACCTCTACGACGGTCGTTTCTTCGGCTCGGGCCCCCGACCAGAACATCGCAAGGGGCAAGACGCAAAGCGTGAGGGCCGTGGATTTGATGGTTCTCATGATGCGTTTTCCGTGGGTTGCGAGCGTGCCGATCGGTATAGACCGATCGTGCTGCGAACCGATTCGAGGGCGTCGTAGAACAAGACCTGAATTGCCGGCTTGGTATCACAGCGGAACAACACACGAACCGGAGCCCCCGAGACAGGCCCCGCCCCCGCGATCGCGCCGATATCGTCTCCCTCGTCGATGCGAAGCACCACCGCTTTGGAATCAGAGTCGTCCTTTGCATTACGCGTGGAGGGTCCAAATTGCTGGACGATTGCCGTGTGATTCGGTGTGTCGGTCCCATCAATGATCACGGCCGTGCGCAGCGTTTCGGATTTCAGCGCCGCACGCACCGGGACGATCCGCGAAACGGGAACGCGAGCGTCAACCAACCACGATGTTTCCTTTCCGATGACTTCCAGCAGTTTGTCGCCTCGCCCCACAGGACGTCCCAGCAAACGACGTTCGATTTGCCAGCTGTCGACGACCCCATCATGGGAAGCTCGCAGCACGAGCGAGTCTTTGACCTGTTCCAAAATTTGCATTTGGTCATCGATCGCTTGCAATTCTTCGACCACCAAACTGCGCTCGCTTTGGATTTGTTCATGGCGTTCACTTCGATGCGACGCGGTATCGACCAACGCTGTCGTAATCGCTGCCTGTTTTTGTGAAAGCACCGCACGGCGACCGATGAGCGACGTGATCTGTTGTTCCAACTCGGGGTCGCTCATCGTCACCAAGTCTTGCCCTTTGCGAACACGTTCGCCATGAGCAACGTGGATCTGTTGAACAATGGCGCTGCGGGCAGCAAACAACGTTTGAATGTTCGAGGGTCGTAAGGTCGCGGGCGTCGTGATCACCATCGGTACGGGAAAAAAGGCAACCACCAAGGCGAGCGTGAACATCCCGATTGCGACCATCCTAGCGAACCAATTCCCGCTGCCGTTTCCTCGCGTTTGGTTCGCAAACGAAACGAGCCATCGGCCTCCAGGAATCGCTTCAATGCTGCGGCGATGCCGTGTGGCAAGCCCAGCGTGCTCGGTCAATCGTTGGAGCTCGCCCGCGATCGCTTGGCAATCAATCGGATTATCGACCTTCGAGAGACAAACAAGACACAATGCGTCGGCAGCATCGGAGGCGGCAACGACTCGCGGTTGCAGCGCCGGGGCGACTTTGTCCGACGATGCGTCGGCCTCCAACAGCGAGGTGGTTTTAGGCGCATAAAAAGACTCCGCAGCCTCGACGATTTGCCTTGCCGCTGCGCCGCGAACATCAATCGTGTTGACGTAGCTAACCGCACACAGTTCCGCTTCCGCGCCGCGAACGTAGCAAAGCCCCACCCGATCGAAGCCAAAAAGATCGGAAACGGCATCGACGATTCGAGCTTCGATTTGCTTTCGGCTGGAAAGCCCATGGATCGACGCAATGACCGCGTCGACTTGCTCGGAGCATTGTTGTCGGCGTTGCAGATCGCGAAGTCGATCGCCGCGTAAAAACTCGCCCGCGAGATCCGCCATCTGGGCGACAAATCGTAAATAGCCGCGCTGGGTTGCCACTCCGCCCCCTTGCTCGAGGAAAACTTCGAGCACATAGGCATCGTTTTGGCGCTCCGAGTCGCACTCGATCGGCACCACTGCGGCGGGAAAATGCGTTGGGTTGGTGGGGACTTCGGGATCGCTAGCATCTGGCGTGGGGGGCACCACAACCGGCTGAGCCGCCTCCATGACCTCCAACAACATGCGGTGGTGCGATGCGTGCGAGGCCTCCGGGATCGAGCGATCGGTGATCGTGCCGATCCGGTGCACGACGCTGATCGTCGTCCGCATCGAATCCCTGCGTGTTTTCGCCCCCGCTGGGGCATCCACGATACGTTCAGCGACCGCTTCGGTACGCCAGATTACGACACCTTCGGCCGCCATCGCGCGGAGGATACGATCCGCCAACATCCCCAAAAATTCGCTGCGAGATCGCTCGCTACGTACCGCTAAGGCGACCTCGCGAACGATTTCCGAAATTTCACGTCGAGTTTCGTCCACCAACGCATCGGGGTTCCGGTGCGGTTGCGAAGCCGGCGCAGCACCGCTGGGGCGGAGCGGTGAACTCGCGGGCGAAAAAACGAATGGCGCGTCCGTCGTGGCCGAATTCACGTGATTTGATAGGTATGTGAACGTGGGTTTCGTGAAGATGCGGCGGAGACGCACCCATTGACAACGTCCTCAGGTAGCAAAACTGGGCGTGGCCAGCAATATCGGTTGGGAAATGCCCCGCTCAAGTTGCCCGCTCAAGATGTCCGGCCAGGGCGTCCGAAAAGTCGCCTAGGTCAATTCTCGAACCGATTTTGCTAAGGTTCGTAAAACCTAAGGGCCGTTTGCCAAGGAAACGAAAAATGGGGGCTTCCGGTTTGTCTCCATTCCGCTTGAAACGAGTACCAAAGATTGGTTAGCTCCTTGCCTCCTACCTTGGGGCCGCAACACTCCACCGATCCGCGAATCGGGCTCCCTGCGACTCGGAAAAAGGGGCCGCGAAAATATGACAGTGCAATCCATGGGGAAATCAAAAAACAATGTTTGAATCAAATGCGGCGGATCATGACAGCGCCGACCCGCAACCGATCGCCGACAAGCAATTGGCCGAGAAAATCGAGCGACACGCCGAACCGATGCAGCGACTGGCCCACGAGGTTGCCAAAACCTTGGTCGGCCAACAGGTGCTCGTCCATCGTATGCTCGTCGGGCTCTTGACCGGCGGACACCTGTTAATCGAAGGGGTCCCAGGACTGGCCAAGACGACGGCGGTGGCAACGTTATCCAAAGCCATCCACGCGGATTTTCAGCGTCTACAGTTCACTCCCGATTTATTGCCCGCCGATTTGATTGGGACGCAGGTGTATCGCCCTGCACAACAAGAATTTGTGGTTCAAAAAGGGCCGATCTTTGCCAACTTGATCCTGGCCGACGAAATCAATCGTGCTCCGGCAAAGGTGCAAAGTGCGCTGCTCGAAGCGATGCAAGACCGTCAAGTCACGATCGGGGGTGAGACGTTTCCGTTGCCTAATCCGTTTCTTGTCATGGCGACGCAAAACCCGATCGAGCAAGAGGGGACGTATCCTTTGCCCGAAGCGCAAATGGACCGTTTTATGATGAAGGTGGTCGTCGACTATCCAACGCGAAACGAAGAGCTCGAAATCCTCGCTCGGATGTCTCGCACGCGCCGTGTCGAAGAGGTGACCGCCGTTACCACGCCCAGCGAAGTGATGCAGGCACGCGATTTGGTCGACATGGTGTTCGTCGATCAGCGGATCGCCGAATACATCGTCGATTTGGTGATGGCCACTCGCAAATGTGAAGCGTACGGCTTGTCGATTTCCCAGTGGATTCAATTCGGCGCTTCGCCGCGTGCGACCATCAACTTGACGTTGGCGGCAAAGGCTAATGCGTTTTTGCATCACCGCGCCTACGTGACTCCCCAAGATGTAAAGGACATCGCGATGGACGTCCTTCGCCACCGCGTCATGATCACGTACGAAGCTGAAGCCGAAGAGAAAACCAGCGAGCACATCGTACAGATGATTTTGGATGCGGTTCCGGTTCCATAGCAAGGTTTCGGTTCCTTCGCGAATCGTCTCGTTCGTTTTCTTCCCCGTTCCTCGATGACTCACTCACTTTGATTCCTCCTGACATCCTTAAGAAAATTCGTCGGATTCAAATCCGCACGTCTCACGTCGTGGACGATCTGCTCGCCGGTGGATGGCATTCGGCGTTCAAGGGACGCGGCATGGAATTCGAAGAAGTCCGTCCCTATGCGATCGGTGACGATGTTCGTACGATCGACTGGAACGTGACGGCGCGTGCGGACCAGCCCTATGTCAAGTTATTTCGCGAAGAACGCGAAATGTCGGTGCAATTGCTTGTCGACATCAGCCCCTCGCAAACCTTCGGGACCAACACACAAACGAAACGCGAATTGATCGCAGAACTCGGTGCCACGCTGGCGTTTTCTGCAATTAAAAACAATGACAAAGTCGGACTGACGCTGTTCTCCGATCGAGTCGAAAAGTCGATCCCGCCACGCAAAGGCACACGTCACTGCTTACGATTGATTCGAGAACTGCTGTATTGCCAAGCGGAGAACCGGGGAACCGATGTGACCTCGGCGATCGAACACCTCAATCGCACCTCGCATCGGCGAATGGTCGTTTTCTTGATCAGCGATTTCCAAGATGAACATTGTGAAAACACTTTGAAAGTGGCGCGTCGCCGCCATGAAATCATTCCCGTGGTCGTGCGAGACACGCGAGAAATGACGATGCCCAACGTTGGCTTGATCCGCTTGCAAGACGCCGAGACGGGGCAAATCGTCAGCATGGACACGAGCAGCACACGAGTGCGACGCGCGTACGAGGAAGCGGTGCGACAGCATTTCGAAAATCTCCAAGCCTCGTTTCGGCGGATGCGGATGCCTGCGATCTACCTCGAAACCGGCCATGACTTTGTGCGCCCACTGCAACAGTACTTCCATGCCCGGGAGCAACAGCGGTGATTCGATTGGAAACGTCCCAACGTCGCCTAAATTGCGGCGCAGCCGTGGAACGCAAAACAGCAAAACTCAAGATGCGGCGGGATTCATTGACGCTCGTCCTCCGTCGCGCATTTGTCCCGCTCGGCGTGATCGTCGCCATCATGATCTCGCTGGCTCGCGCACACGCCGCCGACCACGATACCAACAAGCACGATGCCGACAAGACCGAGACCGCGGTCAAAATTACGGAGTCGATCGATCGCACCACCACTAAAGTGCTTGAGCCGATTGTGTTGACCCTCGCCGTGGTCGCGCCGGTCGACTCGGAAATCGATTTCCACGACGCCCCCGAAACGCTCGGGGCGTTTCAAGTCGTCGGGGTCACCGATTCTCCTGGGCTGCCATTGCTCGGCGATGCGAATCGAGGTCAACGCCGATGGACGAGACGTCTGGTGCTGGAAACGTTACAAGTCGGGGAACAAGAGATCCCATCCATCGAGGTGACCTATACAGCAGGCGACTCCGCCGCGTCGAAACCGCGCGTGCTACGTACCCAGCCGATGACAATCCAAGTCGAAAGCGTGCTGACCGGTGACGATCAACCGCATGCGTTCCGGCCGATGAAAGACAAAATGGTTGTCCCGCCGCCCCAAAAGTCGAGTCGATCGATCGCGGGAATACTCACAATCGCAGTGCTCGGACTCGGTTTACTCGCGATTGTGATCCGGCTCCAATTCCGCAAACGGGCTACGGCAAGCGCGGTGGCGTTGCAGAGGTTGTCGGCACTGGACGCGCGTCGCAATTCGTCTGAGTTTGATCCGAAATGGAGCTACGTCGAATTGGCCGGGATCGCGCGTGACTTTGTCATTTCACGCGATGGAATGAACCCGTTGGTAATGACCACGGACGAAGTCATCCGCTACATCACGACCGAATGTTCGATCTCGGCTGATTTGCAAACGCCGCTGGTGGAACTGTTGCTCCAAGCCGATCAATTCAAGTTTGCGCCGCATCGGAGCGATGGAGCGGAGATGGCCGAAAAGGTAAAGCACGCCGAACGATTGGTGCGTGAACTGATAGACCGTTTGCCCACGGCAAGTAGCAAGCCTTCGCTCGACGGCAAGCACGTTTCAAGCAACAAGGAGGGAAACTGATGTTTGAAAGTCCTTGGTTCTTGTGGTTGCTGTTGATCGTGCCGGTGATTGCTTGGCAAATGTTTCATCGCAAACAAGCTTGGTCGATTACGTTCAGTTCGACGCGTTTGGTTTCCGCGATCCGCCCTTCGTGGCGTCAACGGATCGCTTGGCTTCCGGATCTGCTAACGCTGTTAGCGCTTGTGGCCATGATCGTTGCCTTGGCGCGGCCTCGGATGGGGCGAGAGCAAACGGTGATCGATTCCGAAGGCATCGCCATGGAGATCGTCGTGGACCGTAGTGGCAGCATGCAGGCGATGGACTTCCAAATCGATGGCCAGCACGTTGATCGTTTGACCGCGATCAAGAATGTCGCCAGCAGCTTCATCAAAGGAGACGAAGTCGAAGCCGCCGAAGGTGGAATTACGGGACGAGCGAGTGATTTGATTGGTTTGATCACGTTCGCGGGCTATGCCGATGCGATGACGCCGCCGACACTTGACCATGCCTTTTTGCTCGCTCAATTGAACCACGCGAAAATTGTCACTCAGCGTGACGAGGATGGCACGGCGATCGGCGATGCGATCAGCTTGGCAGTGGAGAAGTTGCAATCGCTGGATGCTAGCGAAAAGAGCGCCGTCAAGAGCAAGGTGATCATCTTAATGACCGATGGCGAGAACACGGCGGGTGAGTTCGATCCCGTTCAAGCAGCGGAATTGGCCAAAACGATGGGCATCAAGGTTTATGCCATTGGCGTGGGGACGAAAGGGCGCGCCCCGTTTCCGTCTCGACATCCCTTTACCGGCGAAGCCACCGTCCAGTGGATGGATGTCAATATCGATGAAGAAACGCTTCGCAAGATCGCTGAAACCACGGGAGCAGAATACTTTCGGGCAACCGATACGAAGTCGCTAACGGCGATCTATGACGCGATCGATCAGCTGGAGAAAACGAAAATCGAGTCCCATCGATTCACCGACTATCAAGAGTTGGCGGTCCAGTCGTTTACGTGGAATGCCCTCTCCTTTCCACCGATTGCCTTGCTCGCCCTGTTTTTGATCGCCGCCAGTGTGATGGTGAAACATGGTCTGATTCAAACCTGGGTTTAAAGCGACGCAAGGAGAGAGAGAAAGAAGCAAATGGAAATTCAATACGGAAACCCTTGGGCACTGAATTGGCTATGGCTCGCCTTGGCGTGCTTGGCCATGGTGATCGTTGCTGCGGTGCGGACGCGAATGCGGTTGCGAAACTTCGCCAGCGACAATTTTATGCCACGACTCTTGCCCCCTCGGCATCGTTTGCTCGTCATCACGCGAGCGATGTTGATGCTGATGACGTTCGTCCTACTGACGATTGCATTGGTCGACATTCGCTGGGGGAAAGTATGGCGTGAGATTCCTCAAAAGGGAATTGAAGTGATGTTCGTCCTCGACGTGTCACGCTCGATGTTGGCCGAAGACGTCACGCCGAATCGACTTGGCCGGGCCAAACAGCAAATCAACGACATGTTGGAGGTGATGGGAGGAGACCGCATTGGTTTGGTGGTTTTTGCTGGGGAAGTTCGGCAAGTGGTTCCGATGACCAATCATTACGATGACTTCCGTCGCTCACTCAAGGAGGTCGATACCAGTTCGATCCGTCGCGGTGGTTCGCGATTGGGAGACGCCATCCGTGTCGCCACCAATGGATTTCTAAGCAAAACGCTTGACCACAAAGCGATGGTCATTTTGACCGATGGCGAGGACCAAGAGAGCGAACCGGTTAAGGCTGCCAAACAGGCCTACCAGGATCATGGCATTCGGATCTTTACCGTTGGTCTCGGGAATCAACAGCAAGGAGCTCGCATTCCCAGCGGACGCAATGCCGACTCAAGCTACTTGCAATACGAAGGCGAGCAAGTTTGGTCGAAACTCGACGGAAAAATATTGCAAGCGGTCGCGACCGAAACGAACGGGGCCTTCATCCCCGCCGAAACGAAACAGGTCGATATGGCGAGTGTCTATCGTCAATATGTTGCCAAGGTGGACCAGCAACAATTTGAAACGGCAAAGATCAATCAGTATGAAGCGAGGTTCCAGTGGTTCCTGGGACTGGCGCTGCTGAGTTTCCTATGCGACGTGTTCGCGGGTCACTGGATGCCCAAACCATCAGGCGACCCTTTTCATCACGAGGGAAAAACGAGATGAATTCGGTATTGAACTATTGTCGATTTTGCGTTTGCATTCTTGGCTTCACCGCTTCCGCGGCGGGCGAAGGCGTCACGCCTAGCGATCTCGACCGCTACAACGATGCCGTTGAGATGTGGGTTAGCGGCGAGACCGATCGTGCCCGCCAAACGTTTGAGCAGCTCAGCGGATCGGAGCGGGACGAGATTGCAGCACGTGCCCGCTACAACCTGGGGAATTTGCGTTATGCCGAAGCATTGCAAACGCTGCAAAGCGATGCGAATCAAGCGGTCGCCTCGCTGCAAGACGCGATCACGCTTTACCGTAGCGCGCTGGAGATCGCGCCCTCGGATCAAGACGCACGTGCCAATGTCGAGTTGGCGATGCAATTGATTTCACAATTGCAACCACCGCCGCAAAAGCAACCGAACTCCTCCGATCAAGAGCCACAAGAAAACCAAGATCAAGATTCGCAATCTCCGCCTAAACAAGAGTCCGAAAAACAAGAGTCCGAAAAACAAGAGTCCGAAAAACAAGAGTCCGAAAAACAAGAGTCCGAAAAACAAGAGTCCGAAAAGTCAGAGTCCGAAAAGTCAGAGTCCGAAAAGTCAGAGTCCGAAAAGTCAGAGCCCGAAAAGTCAGAGCCCGAAAAGTCAGAGTCGCAACAGGACTCAGGGCCCCCCAAAGAATCGGAGGAACAAAGCGACCCCCAGCCCGAATCCTCCGCAGCGGAGCAAGCCGAGAAGGACACCCCGGGCGGGACTTCGATGCAAGCGTCACAGGATTCCTCCGAGTCGGAACCGTCCCAACCGGAGCAAGCCGAAGGGGATGAAACGGAGCCAAGCGAGAGAAATCCGAGCCCATCCGAGCCTGAGTCGCCGGACAATACCGCTGCTGAGAATCCGTCATCTACAAACGAGCAAGGCAGTGATTCGCAATCAATGCAGGATGATCCGGCCCAGCAACAGCAAGACGCTCCCACCCCGTCGGACGCCGACACTCCGCAGGAGTCGGCATCCGACGGCAAACTTTCCGCTGCCAATGCCGCGTCCCTGGAGGCCCAGGAAGGGGGCGATCCTGGGAAACCGACCTCCATGGGCATCATGACTCAGGATGAAGCGAACAAAATGCTGCAAGCGATTCGCGATCGTGAATTGCTTCGCCGCTTACGAAATCAACGTGCACAACAACGCCGTCATGTTCCTGTCGACAAGGATTGGTAAGCCATGAAAATTCTTTCGAACCTTTCATTGAACACGGTTTTCGCGGGCTGGTTTTTCGTTGCCTGGGTTTCCGTTTGTCACTCCGCCGCAGTTGCCGGTGAGGTCCAAGTCGAGTTGTCCTCGCAACAAACCTACGTTGGATTTCCGATCACGCTGCAGATCGAATTTAATAACGTGGCAAAGCACGAACGCCCAGAACTTCCCGAGCTCGATGGGCTCAAAATTGAATCCGCTGGCGTGCCGTCACGGCGATCGCAATTCTTCAGTATCAATGGTCGTCAAACGCAAAGCGAATCGATTACCTATTCGTTTTCAATTACCCCCGAGCGTGAGGGAGACTTTGTCATCCCCGCGTTGACGGTCTCGTACGATGGCCGCAAGGAATTGACCGAGAGCCTACGCTTTTCCGTTTCCAAGAACGAGGTGAGCGATTTGGCATTCGCCGAGATCACGGGAGATCGTCCAAGCGTTTATGTGGGCGAGTCAATCGAATTGACGCTGAAGATTTGGATCAAGCCCTTCCACGACGAAGCCCATCGCGTGACCCTTTCCGAAGGTGATATGTGGAGTCTCATTTCCAATCAAACCGACTGGGGACCGTTCGCCGATCGCATGCAAGAGTTGGCCGAAAACCGCCAACGCCCTGGGGGCGAACTCGTCAAACGCGAGGATGCCGAGGGGAATCCAGCGTCCTATTATCTGTACGAGATTGACGCCCCGACCTATCCGCAACGCGCCGGATCCATCGATGGATCAAGTTGTCGCATTGTGATTCGCTATCCCACCGAACTACAACGTTCACGAAATCCGCTGTCGGATTTTTTTGACGATTCCTTTGCGCCGTTTGGCACGCGGTTGGCAATTACAGGAATGCGGCCGGTGATTGCCCAAGCGGAGGTCGCGCCGATCGAAATCAAATCGATCCCCACTCAGGGTCGCCCCGCGAATTACCGAGGTGCGGTTGGAAAGTACGAGATCTTTACTCAGGCATCCCCGAAAAAGGTCAAAGCGGGAGACCCGGTCACCTTGAACATCGCAATCCGCGGCGACGGGCCCATGGATCTGGTTCAGCCTCCACCGCTCTCCGAACAAGCATCGCTGGTCAAGGATTTCAAAGTCGCCGACGAAGCGTTGGCAGGATTGGTCGACGGGAAACAAAAGTTATTTACGACGACGATTCGCCCATTGTCCGAGTCGGTCCGCGAGATTCCGCCCATCACCTTTAGCTTTTTCGACCCCAGCGAAGAGCGGTTTGTAACGGTCCAAAGCGAACCGATTGCGGTGTCAGTCACTCCTGCGGACACGCTCTCGTTTGACAACATCGTCGCGAACTCCGCCCCATCCCAAGCCGATCCGAATCAAACCAATGCGAATCTAGATTCGCTCAATGGCTCACCGCAAGTTTATCCTGTGGACGAACTGCTTGTTTCCCAAACGCCCGCCGCAATGTTGAGCAAATTCGTTTGGACCGGTATTGCGCTGCCTCCATTGGCCTTTGCATTCACCCTACTGCTTGCGCGTCGGGGCGTCTTCATTGCCGGATTGCGTCGCTGGCTAATGCCGATGAAACAATTCGAGAAACAGTGTAACGTTGCCGCCGCTCCTACGGATTTAAGCGAGACGATGCGCCAGTTCTTGATGGCCCATTGGAAACTTGAGGATGCGGATGAATCACGATTGGTCGGACATTTGCGGCGGCGCGGGGATGGCGAATTGGCGGTACGACTAGAGAGTTGGTTTGATCGATGTCGTCAAGCCGAGCATGGCATCTTGCTGTCCGAAGCGGGATCCAATGCCCCCGCGAACCTCGACAATTTGAAAACGGAAGCCAGTCAGTTGGCGGCATTGTGTTTGAAGCGAAGGAGCAAGGGGGCGGCGGAGTCGTTGCGTTCGGCGACGCGGCGCTCAAAGGTGGCGATGCGCGTCATGGGAGGATTCGGAATTTTGACGCTCGGATTATCGCAACCGATTCATGCGACGGAGCAATCGAAGCTGAATCTCGAACAACAACGCGAGATACTGCAGGAAGCGGAAACAATTTATGATCGCGGCTTAACCGAGTTGAGAAGCGATCCAGACCAAGCGGTCCGCGATTTCACGTTAGCAGCCACGAAGTACCAAGCGGTCGTCGATGCGGGAATCGAGCGTTCGAAACTTTATTACAACCTAGGGCACAGCTATCGACGAAGTGGATCGATGGGGCTCGCCGTCGCCAGTTATCGGCGTGCGATCTTGCTCGACCCCGACAATCCGGCGTTGTTAATCGCCCTGCGCGACGCACAGCGTGAGTTTGCTTCGGCGAATAGCGCGGCGGAAATGCAATTCAATCGGCGCACACTCACTCAGCAAATCGTTGCACTCCTGTTCTCGTGGGTGCCCCGATACTGGGTCTTGTGGAGTGCGATCCTGGCCTGGGGTGTGGCCTGGGTCATAATCGCGAGAGGGGCTCTGGCTCGGCATCCAACGGGATGGTCCTCCGCGATCGCTTGCATGTTGCTTGCGGTGGCATTGGGCGGATCGGTCTGGGCTCATGAATGGAGCTTGCGTGATCCGGAGGCGGCGATCGTTGTGGTCGCCGATGCGGGGTTGCGATCGGTCGATGACGAGCGTGTGGCGATCGAGGGCCCATCCCTACGCGAAACCAGCGAAGTGATCGTCCGCAAGCGGCGTGGTGACTGGGTCAAAGTCACCACGCCGGATCACCGAACGGGTTGGCTCAGGCGTACCGATATTCGCTAGTACATTTTTAATTTCAATGTAGCGTCCCTCGCCTGTCGGGATGCAGGGCCAGCCCATCACAAGCCAGCCCATCATAAGTCGGCCGGTGGGAACCGGCCCTACGAAGCGTGCGTGGCGTCCTTTAGACCGTATGGATCGCTCGACCGGCTACCGCGAGTGCGGCCTCGTGAACGGCTTCGGAGAGCGTCGGATGCGCGTGACAGGTGCGAGCGATATCCTCGCTGCTGGCTCCGAACTCCATCGCGGTCGCCGCTTCGGCGATCAAATCGCCCGCCCGGGCTCCGATGATGTGCACGCCAAGCACGCGGTCGGTTTTCGCATCGGCAAGAATCTTGACGCGTCCATCGGATTCGCCAAGCGTATGGGCACGCCCATTGGCACCAAACGGACAGATCCCTTTCTTGTATTCGATGCCGGCTTCCTTTAATTGCTCTTCGGTTTGGCCAACCATCCCGATCTCAGGATGGGTGTAAACGACCGCGGGGATCACATCGTAATTCATGTGACTCTTCATCCCCACCATGCGTTCGACGCACACGATCGCTTCTTCCATCGCTTTGTGAGCGAGCATTGCTCCGCCGATACAGTCGCCGATCGCGTAAACGCTTTCAAGCGAAGTTTGGAATTCTTCATTGACGCTAATGAAGCCCCGTTTGTCCGTTTCCAGACCGATCGCTTCGAGTCCAATGTTGTCAGTCGCCGGAGTGCGGCCGGTCGCCAACAACACGCGATCGGCGCGCAGGGTTTCCCCTCCTTTGATTTTCACGACACACTCATCGCCCTCGCGTTTCGCGGAATCGACGAAGGTGCTCGTACGAATATCCAAGCCTTGTTTCTTTAACGTGCGATGGGCAAGTTGGGCGACCTCGCCATCGATGCCCGGCATGATGCGGTCGAGCGCTTCCAACACGATCACTTTGCTACCGAGTCGGTTCCAAACGCTACTCATTTCGAGACCGATGTAGCCGCCACCGATCACGATCAATCGTTCCGGGACATCGGGGAATGACAACGCCGTGGTGCTGTTTCCAATTCGGTCGCCGTCTTCTTCGATGAAGCTCAGTCGTGCCGGGCGGCTGCCGGTACAGACCAGAATCTGGTCCGCTTGGACGAGGACGGGTTCGTCACCGTCGACCTGGATCGTTTCGTTGTCCTTGAATTTGCCGCGGCCGCGATAGGGCGTCACTCCTCGCTTTTTAAACAGCATGTCGATGCCACCGGTCAGCGTATCGACGATTTTTTTCTTGCGAGTCATCATCGCGTCGAGATCGAATTGCAGCCCGTCCAGCTTGATTCCGTGGGCCGAGAATCCGTGTTTTGCCTCATGGTACAGATGGCTGGATTCCAACAAGGCCTTGCTCGGAATGCAACCGACGCGCAAACAAGTGCCACCGAATTGGTTATTTTCATCGATACAGGCAACATCGATCCCGAGTTGTGCGGCGCGGAGTGCGGCAACGTATCCTGCGGGACCACCGCCAAGCACTACTAATTCATGTCGAACTGTTTTCATGTTTCTGTTTGCGGGCAAAGGTAGAAGGGAATGTCCAGGGACGATGGGTTGAAAGAACGGAGATTTCCAGGGGCTACAGTTTGGCAAACCAACCACCAGTTCGGCTACCGGGCTAGTTTCTTTAGCGGGCTTGCCGAAAGCGTTCGATAGGGCACAATTGGACCCTACGATCCCTCTCGAACTCTATCGCTCAACCGAGCCTCACCTTGCCCAAACGAAAACTACGTGCGATCGCCGGCCCTGCGTTTGCATGCCTGCTGTTTCTGTTGGCAATCAAATTGCTGTGGCGTGAAGCCCATGAGGTGACTTGGGCTGACTTTAAGGGCGGATTCACTGGAGTTCCGGCAATTTATTTGGGCATCGCAACCTTCTTGATCGCGCTGAACTACGGCCTGCTGATCGCCTACGATTTGCTGGCCCTGCGGTACATTTGTCGCTCCTTGCCGCTGCGGCGAGTCGCCTTGGTCTCCTTTCTCGGCTTCACGCTGGGCAACAATCTAGGCACTTTTATGGCCGGGGCGCCGATTCGATACCGTTTTTATTCCCGTTGGGGATTAACCGCACGGCAAATCGTCGTCTTGATCTCGATTTGTGGATTGACGTTTTGGAGCGGCTTGTGGTTTCTTGGCGGTGTCGTTTTGGTTTCGGTGCCGATCACCTTACCCGCCTCGGTCCAGTTGCCGTTCGGAACCCAAACGCTCGGGGCGATCTTGCTCTGCCTGGCGACTGGCTATGGTGCGGTTTGTTGGCTATGGCATAAACCATGGCCGATCGGTGAACTTCACCTGCGGCCACCGGGCTTTGGGTTGATGGTCGTCCAAGCCTCCGTCGCCGCGGTCGACCTGCTGATCTCCGCAACCGCACTTTATCTGGTCCTTCCGATCGAGGCGGCGGTGCCGTTCGCTCACGTGTTGGCCGCCTATTTGGTGGCAATCGCGATCTCGCTGTTGACTCAAGTCCCCGGCGGATTGGGGGTCTTAGAAGTCATCTTGGTGACGCTACTAAAGGGGACCGTGGGCGATTCGGTGCTCGCTTCGGTACTGATTTTCCGAATTCTGTATTATGTGCTGCCATTAGTCTTTGGCATGATCACCCTGGCCGCTCACGAGATCTTCAGTGGTGCGGTAGTGGCACGCCGGGCTGATTGACGCCAACACGATTTTCGAACCCCAACGGAACAAGATGAATCCGATCCGAATCGCCGGTATTAATTTCGACCACTTCCACATGGGCGACTTATTGCGGATGGCGCATGAACACACCGATGTAGAGATCGTGGGAATCTGTGACGACGATCTCGATCGCATGGCGGAAGCTGCGAAATCATTCCGTATTCCCGAAACGCAAATCTTTACGGACCACGCGAAGTGTCTCGAGCAAGCCAAGCCCGACCTCGTCATTCTCTGTCCCGCGGCGTCGCATCATGGCGAGTGGGTCGAGAAAGTGGCTCCGTTTGGCTGCGACATTCTCGTTGAAAAACCGTTCGCAGCCTCGTTGGCCGAAGCCGACCGCATGATCCAGGCCACCAATGCGTCGGGAAGTCGCCTAGCCATCAATTGGCCATTGACGTGGGTGCCATCGCATCGCACCACGAAACGCTTGATTGATGAGGGCAAAATTGGTGAAGTCCAAGAGGTGCACCACTATGGCGGCAATCGTGGCCCGCTTTGGCATGTCGCCGACAAGGTGGAGCGTTCGGCAAGTGAAGTCGAACGAGAAAAACCCAACAGTTGGTTCTACAAACAGAGTCATGGTGGTGGTTCGTTGCTTGACTACGCGGGATACGGCACAACACTCGGCACTTGGTTTATGAATGGACGGCGACCGATCGAAGTCACCTGTGTCGTCGACCAACCCCAAGGACTCGAGGTTGACGAGCACAGCATTACGATCGCCCGATACGCGACCGGGTTGTCGAAATTCGAAACGCGCTGGGGCACGTTTACCGACCCTTGGACACATCAACCCCAACCCAAATGTGGCTTCGTCGTCGTCGGTACGGAAGGCACGATCTCCAGCGATGACTACGCCGCAACCATTCGCGTACAATCAACCTCCTGTCCCGCAGGCGAAGAGATCGCCGTCGACACGTTGGTCGCTCCTCTGCAAAACCCAGTGCAGTACATGGTTGACGTGATCCGTCGCGGCGCCCAGGTGGAAGGGCCACTCAGCCCTGAGATCAGCCGTATCGGACAACAGATCGTCGACTCCGCGGTGCTCAGCGTGAAGCAACGTGCCACCGTGGCACTACTGAACTAGGCGCCGCGACTAAACTAGGCAGCGCGACTAAACTAGGCAGCGAGACTGAACTAGGCAGCGCGGCATCCGTGCTGCTCGCCGGACGAAGTCGCCCCGATTGGCGATCCCGCCACGTCCACGCGAAGTGGATGTGTGGTTGACCAGCCGACATTCCGGTAAAATCGAGAGCTTGCCACTCCGCAGGGAAGCCCCGTCATGCCCGACAGCGTCTATTTAGCGACCAACGAAAATGCGACAGGAAAACGCATGGTGGCGCTCGGGGTGATGGAATTGGCGGTGCGTCGTTTCGATCGCGTTATTTTCTTTCGCCCCGTCGTGCACGCCGATCCACGGGACGACCAAAGCATTCGATTAATGCGATCACGTTACCCGATTGCGGCAACGCCGGATCAAATGGCGGGAGTCACCCGTAGCGAAGCGCGTCGCTTGCTCGCCGAGGATCGCGGCGACACGTTGATCCAGCGGATTCAACAGAAATTCAAGTCACTACAGGAATCGGCGGACTTTGCCGTTGTCGAAGGGACCAGCTTCCAAGGCTTGGCTCAAGAGATTGAGTTTGAATTGAACGCCGATATCGCTGTCAATCTTGGCTGTGCGATCATGACAGTCTTTTCCGCGTATGGCAAAACGGTCGAAGAGAGCGTGCAATCGATTCGGATCGGCAACGACAGCATCAGCGACCGCGGAGGCCAAGTGATTGCCACCGTGCTGAATCAAATTAGCCCGAGTGACGAAGCAGATCTGCGTTTGGCGTATACCCAAGCATTGAAGGGCCCCTCGTCACCGCTATACATGATTCCCGAGGAACCGCTGCTGCGTCAGCCCACGCTGCGTGAAATCCAAGTCGGCTTGGGGGCAACGGTATTGAGTGGTGATGAAACGACGTTTGATCGCGAAGTCACCCAGTTGCAAGTCGCGGCGATGCAGGTGCCTGATTTTCTCACACGATTGCAGCGTTCGAGCTTGGTGATCACGCCGGGGGACCGCAGCGACATTTTGCTCGGCTGTGCATTGGCGAGTCTGGATGCGAACGGCCCTTCGCCCGCGGGCGTTGTCTTGACCGCTGGTTTGATGCCGCCATCAGTGGTCCAGCGATTGGTTAGCGAGACCTCGGGACTGCCGGTCTTGTCGACCTTGGTCGATACGTTTGCCGCAGCCACCGTGGCCGCCCAAATCCGTGCCGAAATCGACGAACACTCGCCCCGAAAGATCGATTCCGCGATCGGATTATTTGAACAGCACATCGATATCGACGACCTCGCCACGCGCTTCCAGGCTCCCGACACCCACCGCGTCACACCGATGTTGTTTGAGCACTCGTTGATTCAACGGGCACGCAAGAAACGGGTTCGCATCGTGTTGCCCGAAGGGAACGAGCCACGCATTCTACAAGCCGTCGATGCGCTGCGCCGCCGAGACGTTGCCGACCTGATTTTACTCGGCGATCCGGCCTCGATTCGCGCCGCAGCCAGTCACGTTGGGGTGGCGATCCCAAACACAGGCGTCCAGATCATTGACCCCAAGACTTCGCCGCTGCGCGACGAATTCGTGAACACCTACTACGCGCTGCGAAAGCACAAGGGAGTTACGATCGACGTCGCGCGTGACCGGATGCTCGAAGTCAGCTACTTCGGGACGATGATGGTGCGAAAGGGACTCGCCGGCGGCATGGTGTCCGGCGCGACCAACACGACCGCCAACACGATCCGTCCCGCATTCGAATTCATTAAAACACGCGAGGGAGTGTGCTGTGTTAGCAGCGTCTTTTTAATGTGCCTCAAGCATGATGTGTTGGTGTATGGTGATTGCGCCGTGATCCCCAACCCGACCGCAGAACAATTGGCTGAAATTGCGGCCAACAGCTCCGATACCGCAGCGCAATTCGGAATCGAACCACGCGTCGCGATGCTGTCCTACTCGACGGGCGAGAGCGGGCATGGCGAGGATGTCGATCGAGTCCGTGAAGCCACCGCGATCCTAAAGCGAAATCGGCCCGATTTATTGGTCGAAGGCCCGGTGCAGTATGACGCTGCGATCGACCCGGCCGTTGCAGCAGCAAAATTGCCGGGCAGCACCGTCGCAGGACGAGCCACCGTGTTCATCTTTCCCGATCTGAACACCGGCAACAATACTTACAAGGCAGTGCAGCGATCGGCCGGCGCCGTGGCGATCGGCCCCGTGCTGCAAGGGTTGCGAAAACCAGTGAACGATCTTTCGCGAGGCTGCAGCGTAGCGGATATCGTCAACACCGTCGCGATTACCGCAATCCAGGCACAAGCGTCATGAATATCCTTGTCTTTAACGTCGGCAGCACGACGCTGAAATTCGCTTGTATCAACGCCCACTCAGGACACCGCCTGAGCAAAGGTTTGGTCGATCGCATTGGTCAAGCTGGCGGTGATGCACCGAATCATGCCGTTGCCGCACGCATCGCATGGGACCGACTCAAAAACCTTGAGATCACTGCGATCGGTCACCGGATTGTTCAAGGGGGCGATCGTTTCACGACCCCCACGACCGTCAATGACCGTGTACGGCACGAACTCGTAGCGCTCGATACGCTCGCGCCGCTGCACAATCCGCTCGCCCGAGCGGTCGTCGAGGCTATCAACGACCTGGGATTGTCAATTCCGCAGGTGCTTGTTTTTGATACGGCCTATTTCGCAACGCTGCCCCCCAAGGCCTATCGCTATGCAATCGCAGAATCGGCGTACCGCGAGCATGGGATTCGGCGTTTCGGTTTTCACGGAACATCCCACGGCTACGTCACCGAAAGAGCAATCGCATTTTTAGGCGACTCGGCACAGGCGAAACGCATCATTTCGCTGCATCTCGGTGGCGGGGCGAGCGCCGCCGCATCGATCGATGGCGTCGCGGTGGAAACATCGATGGGCATGACCCCCTTGGAAGGATTGGTGATGGCAACACGAACCGGAGACATCGATGCCGCAGTGCCACTTCACTTGATGCGGCAAACGGGAAAGTCGGCGGACACGATCGACCATTTGCTCAACATGCAAAGCGGGCTGCTGGGACTATGCGGTGATATGGATATGCGAACCGTGCTGGAACGTCGCAACGCGGGGGACGCGTCAGCTACGCTGGCGATCGATATCTACGTTCACCGGATCCTGAAGTACATCGGCAGCTACTTCGCGATTCTCGGTGGGCTTGATGCACTCGTCTTCACCGCCGGAGTCGGCGAGCACTCCGCTGAAATTCGCAAGCTGGTCACGGCCCCTCTGGCTCATCTTGGAATCGTGATCGCCCCAGACGTGAATGAATCCTCGCTGACGAACGATGCCATCGTCGATTTATCGCAAGCCGACGCAGCCGTTCGCACCCTTGTCGTACCGACCAACGAAGAACGCGCCATCGCCAAACACGTCCTCAATCAACTCACCAAGGAACGTCTGGCTTAGGACAATTTGAGAAAGCATGTAGGCGCTAAAAAAGTCGCTACGTTCGCCAGTACCTGGGCCACCGTCTGGCGACGGTAGCTACATCAATGACAGAAATGCGTTCGCTAGAATTCGTCTGCGTTCAACGGAATTCAATGTGCAACGTGATTCGCGATGGGCGCCCGAGACAGATCACGCGTCGATCGAGCGGGGAAGCAGGAACGGAAACCAGGGACGGGGAACCACGGACAGGGCCACCCGACTGACATCATTCTGGGGCGGGGCGACCGTCCGCCGCCACATCGGGATCGTTGGGCTTGGGCGGGGGACCATCTCGCTTTACTTCCTCATTGAAATCGAGGATGGTTTTGACCACGTCGATCAATTGGTCCAAGCGGAACGGTTTGAACAGGACCCCTTTGGCGTGCAGCCCGTTTTGGCGAGCTTTGACAATGGAGTGGCCGGGGTCATAGCCAAATCCTGTCATCAAGACCATTGGCACATAGTCCATCAACTTCCCGAGTCGCAGCATCAATTGATAGCCGCTGTAGTCGGGAAGTTTGATGTCACTAATGATCACATCATAGCTGGTCGAATCGTCGCTACCGCGAACCATCAACACCGCTTCATCGCCCTTGTGGGCGGTTTCAACAATGCAACCGTAACGCTCGAGCAGATAGTGGGCGTCTTCGCGAACTTGCTCGTCCGCATCAACGACCAAGATACGTTTACCACGAAGCGAAACATGATGGGTCGAATCCGCGCCCACGGGAACGGCTTCGAGTGGCGTCATCCGCTGACCGATCTGCTGAATCGTTTGCTTGATGTCGCGAGCATTTCGCAGGATACGCTTCAGCCGATCGACGACCTCGGAGCTGTGTCCGATGTACTGCTCCATGACGTTGACCGCGTCATTCAAGATTTCGTCGACCGGAAGCGCGACGGCGCCGTGGATTGCATCACAGCTCTGCTGAGCCGTATTGGCTTTCTGAGCGACAAGCAATTCCAACGTGTTGAGGGCGAATGCAATGTCGCGAGCAAAGATCTCGAGGAACTGCAGGTCACTATCGCCAAACGCATTGATCTCGGGACTCTCGATGTTGACCGTACCGAGCACTTGGTCATGCAGCATCAGCGGAACGGTCAACGAGCTCCGTGAGTCGGCCACCCCGGGAATAAACAGGGGGTCATTGACGACATCGTGGCAGATATAGCTGACCCCACTTGCCGCAACATAACCGGTAATCCCGTTACCTTGTGGGTGGGCAATCAGCTGTCGATCGGCGGCGTCCTGGTCAATCCCCACACTTAGCAACGGCATCAAATTACCAGTGGCCTGCTCGAGCAAGCGGATCTCGATGATGTTGAAGTTCAGCAGGTCGCTAAGGTAGTGGCGGATATTCTCTTTGAGCAGGTCAATTCGCTCATCCACTTCCATCATGAAGATTTCGGTCGGACGCAGATCGGCGAGTTCGCGACCCGCTTGATGAATCGCCGCCAGTTTGTTTTGCTGCAGAATCTCTTCGGTGATGTCGTTGACGGTGACAACAAGTTGGCGGCGATGGACCGGGTGGACCATGGGAGCTGCATGGACTTGGAAGTAGCGACTGTCTTCGGTGTGCAGCGTGCTATTGCTCTCGTCGCCGGTTGCCAGGGCGGTGTGGAAGGGACAGAAATCGGGCCCCATAATTTCTGGGTTGGAGAGCATTTCGTAAAAGTTGAGCCCCACCGCCGGTTCGCTGCGCCCGGACCACTCCACCAGCCGACGATTCGCCCAAAGCACCCGCAAATCAGCATCGAGCAACGCGACTCCCTCAGGCATATCGCGAAGCATAATACCGCTCTGCGAAATCCCGCGAAGCTCGCTTAGCTCGGGGAATTGATCTCGAGCGATCCAGACACCGTCGATCGTCGGGTCATCCAATTGGTCTACCACGGCAACCGATCCATCGACAACCACGACTTCCTCGCCCGCAATCTCTGCGGGAAGCGTGACCGGGTCGCCAATACAAATCAATTTGCGAGGCATTGCTAGATTCTGTGTTGTTTGTGTCGATCGAGTCATCGATCTTTCCCTCACCCGCCCAGATGAACGTGAACTGTATCACATGATCGCTATCACGCACCCTAAAGTCACTCGCGTCCAAGTCGCTTTGCTCTGACCAGAGACTTCATCCTAGGGACTTCATCCTGGTATCCAACGACTCGGCCCCGCAAGCTTCCAGAGTATCCCTGTTTCCAGAGTATCCCTGTCCTAAACCTTTTCGCTGGCCTAACGTACTCACCTCGATGCTGAAACCACCGCTGTGTGGAGTGCGTTTTCAGCTTGTCCTTCTCCGACGCCTCATTCTCTTTGCCTGACGCGTCACCCGCAACTGTAGCCCGAGCAAGCCTAAGGCTGTCGTTAAATCCTACAGGGTGACACCAAGACGACCAACCTCGAACGCCAACGCGGGGTCCAAGTTTGCCCCTCAGCTCAAGTTAATGTTAAATAGCCATTCATCATCATGACTTCATCATAAGGAACCAAGGTCGTTTTGTCATAGTGATCTCTTGGGATGTGAGTCGTTACGGGACACTTTTCCCCATCCTCGCCCGACCAACATGCTAAATCGCTTCATTGTGACACCGCGATTGCGGGACAAGTGAGGGAATTAACGTCATTGCGCCACTGCCACGGCGGCGCCGAAGCCTCGGTTTGCGACGCGGCCGTGGCGATCATGGTCTCCGAATGGCAGCCCCCAAGTGCCGACGAGGAGCGATCCGACGTGGGACGGAATGCCGCCCAAAGTGGGTGCCAAGATACAAGGCGAGCCAAGCGGCAGCTCAGTCTTCCCAGCTCAGTCTTCCCAGCTCAGTCTTCCCAGCTCAGTCTTCCCAGCTCAGTCTTCCCAGCTCAGTCTTCCCAGCTCAGTCGCCCCAACTCAGCCGGCTCGGAGTGCCGATGAAGGCCGCTCCTCGGTTCACGCCCGCCTGCGCTACGCGGCGGCAAACGCTTGCAAGGCCCGGCGCGACCGCGGCATCCCTGCGAGCGTGCTCCGCGTGTATCGCCACACCACGCGGGATCGACTCGTATTTCACCTTGTTGATCTGAGCTTGTTGACGAAATCAAATGCTCGTTCCTGGAGCGGTCACCTCTGAACGGCCACGATACGAACGCCCGCCTTGTTTAGCCCCGTCTTGCTCAAATCCGTCTTGTTCAAAATGCTTCTTACCAGAGCGAGGACCATTCGAGAGAGGCCCCTCAAGGACGCATTCGCCACTTCAATTAAGGTGCCAACGGTGGGCATATCCCGCAGCCGAAGCATGGCGACAGCGAGCCCTCCTTTTAGCCTCAATCGAACCCGCTGGGCTACAAGGATGCCTTCATCGCGCACGGTCATTCACCGCTCTCGGACACTTGCGTGAAATCGACGCTTTGCCCCACGAAAGGCTCGCGCGGCGTCACACCTGGAGGCGGCGTACTTGGCGGCGGCGTTTGCGACCATCCTCCCTTGTCCACCTCGCTTGTGGACGACGGTTCAGAAAGGCTCCTCGGGAATCCTCACGCGGCAGCGATGAAGGAAACGGCGCAGCGGAGAAAGAGGTTGGGGGAAGAACGAGGTTTTCCGCTCTCGTTTGCAGTGTCCTGTTGGACGCGACTTCCAAACTCAGAAAATATAACTTCGGAATAAGTATAAGATTTGAGCGCAGCTGAGACATTGCGTTTTAAGCCCACCACCGTTTCGTAGAATTTACCCAACTGTCATCAAATCTACCTCATCCGCGCTAATACGCTCAGATCCATGTCGTCTTGCGCGACACCAAGGTGCAAAGGCGATTTCAATGCTTGTGTGCATGTATACATTTTCTCAAATAGCAAGCCTTAATCGATGAGAAATCGTTGACAGGACCATACTACCGTATAAATTCAACGGTTCAGGGTGATAGGTTCGCCCAATTTACGCAGCCGTTACGCTTCTTGTTTTCTTCTGTTGCCTCACGGGCTGTGAGACGTATTTGGAGGGTTTTGTCGATGAAAGCTCAGATGCTTAAGTATGTTTTTGGACTGATTGCGACACTCACGTTCGCAGCCAATGTCCAAGCGGGGTGTGGTTCGTGTGGTGGCTGCGACAGCGGCTCAGGGTGTGTGTCCGGCGGCGGTGTCGTCATGGGCAGCGGCTCGGGCGCCATTTGTGATGACGGTTCCGCTGGATCGTTCGAAGAGCGAACAGTAATGCGGTCCCAGTACGTAACCGAAACACGCATGGTCCCAACGACCTCGTACCAACGCCAAACGCAGACCCGCATGCGTACCGTAAACAGACGAGTTGCCCGGGTTGAAACCAGGCAACAAGACTACACGGTGATGGTCCCCCAGACTCAGACCCGTACTGAAACGTACAATGTCCAAGTCCCAGTTCCTTACACCCAAGAAGTGCCTTACACCGTCCAGGTGCCTGTCACGACTGAGGTGGAGCAAAGCTACCAAGTATCGGTTCCTTACACCGAAGAAGTGGCACAAACCTACACGGTTAACGTTCCTTACACCGAGAACATCGAACAGTCCTACACCGTTTCGGTTCCATTCACCGAAACCAAGACGCAGTCGTACACGGTGAACGTTCCTTACACCGAGCAAGTGGAGCAGGCTTACACGGTCAGCGTTCCTGTGCAGAAAACGCGTGAGGAAAGCTACCAAGTTTGCGTTCCTTACACCGAAGAGGTGTCGCAAAACTATACGGTGAGTGTTCCGGAAACGACAACACGCACCGACACCTACCAAGTCGCGGTGCCTTACACCGAGACCGTGACCCAGAACTACACCGTCAACGTTCCTTACACGGAGACGATTGAGCAACCTTATACCGTTTCGGTTCCTCACACCGAACAAGTTGCCCAAACCTACAACGTCTCGGTTCCTTATACCGAGCATGTTGAACAAAGCTACCAAGTTCGCGTTCCAGTGCAGCAAACGCACACTGCGATGCGCACCGTTAGCACCTGCGTTCCTGTAACGACGATGCGTACGGTGACTCGCGATATGGGCAGCTACCAATTGCAAGCGGTTCAAGTTGGTGGCGGATGCGGTCACGGCGGTGGAATCATTGGTGGCGGCCTGATGGGCGGCCATCATCATGGCCATCACGGTTGTGGATCGTGCTGCTGCTGCCAACCTGTCTCCACTTGTGGTGGCGGTTGTGACAACGGCTGCGGCAATGGCCACGGTCATGGCCACGGGCACGGATCGCGAACCGCTTATCGCCGCGTGTACGTCCCGAATCCTGTGACAACCGAGGTTGCACAGACTTCGTACCAACGCCAAACGAGCCAGGTTCCTTACACCTACACGACGACAAGTTACGTGTGTGAGACCAAGACTCGCATGGTTCCCGTGACTCGCATGCGTACGGAAACTCGCACTCGCATGGTCAACGTGACCAAGTACACGACCGAGCAACGCACTCGCACCGTGCAGGTCCGAAAGTGCCGTCAAGAAACTCGCACTCGCGAAGTTCCCGTGACACGCACTCGCTTGGAAACCCGCACTCGTGAGGTCCCAGTAACCACGATGCGAACCGAAACTCGCACTCGCATGATTCCTGTGACACGTACTCGTATGGAAACTCGCACTCGCCAAGTCCCCTACACGGAAATGACAACCGAACAGCGTTCGCGCACCGTTACGGTTCAGAAATTCCGTCAAGAGGAGCGTACTCGCGACTACACCGTCACGAACTATCGCACCGAGAACCGTACTCGTAGCGTTCCCGTGACTCGCTCGAAGACCGAAACTCGCACTCGCATGATTCCTGTGACCCGGACCCGCTTGGAAACCCGGACTCGCACCGTTCCACAAACCACGATGACGACCGAAACTCGGACCCGCACCGTGAACGGAACTCGCATGGAATCCCAAGAGCGTACCCGCGACGTCAATTACACGGTTCATGTCCCTGAGACACGTAGCCGTTCGTACAACGTCACGGTTTATGACACAGTCCAAGAGCAAGTCCCTGAGACCTTCACCGTTTGCGTTCCTGTGCAATCGATGCGAGAAGTTCAGGTTCGTGTTTGCCGTCAAGTCCCAACCGTCGTTCGTGTTCCTTCCTACGGAGCATCGTACGGTGGTTACAGCGAAGGTTCGTACGGTGGCGGTTACAGCGAAGGTGCTGTGATCCACTCCGCTCCGATGGCAACCGGCGCTGGCTGCGTCAACTGCAACTAAGCCTGCTGCAACGCTGGCAATAACACCCTCTGACGCCTTAACGGGCGTGAGAACAGAAGCGGCCCCGGAGAACTCAGTTCTCCGGGGTTTTTTCGTTGACCGAATAACGCAAGTTAACTGAATAACTCAACTCGGCTGCTGCGTCTGGCAAGCTGGATTCGGGGCACCGAGCCCTTCGCCAGGAGTGCTGAAAAGCGGGCATTGACACTGTCTGGGCGCGCGCTGGCTCCCTCCCCTACGCCAACGGTGCTAACACCTAGTCCAGGGCTAAAACCGAGATTGCCGCAGGCCATCGCGATGCAACCCCCGCGGCATCGAAATCCCAAAACGGCCCATCACGCCGCAAAGTTGCTTAACGTCATTGGCGCCAATAAGAACGAGCCCCAAGGGAAACGAGCCCCAAAGGAAACGAGCCCGTGAAATCAAGCCACACAAGCACCTCCTGGCGGCAATAGCGAATTTCAACAGTTAGCCCGATCGTGTTTTTGCGATGTGGGTAGCATGTCGCTGCATGTTCGGCGATGATGCAAGCGTCCCAACCATCTCCTCCGTCTTGATGGCGTTTCACCGCAGGGCAATTTGATGCAGTACGTCGATATTAAAATCCACGGCCCCGTCGCAACGATCTTGATGGATCATCCGGCGCGGCGAAACACGTTGAACCCAACGTTAATCGAAGACCTACAGACAGCGTTTTCCGATATCCACCAAGAGAAACGGGTGCGAGCCGTCATCTTGACCGGCGGCGGCGAGCACTTCAGTTCCGGTATCGACCTGAGCGTGCTCGATGCGATCGCAAAGATGCCCGCTCACCTCTGTCAAGACGAACTGTTCAGCCTCTGGCAACGTTGCTCGGAACTGCTTGAGCAGATCCTTCGCTTTCCCAAGCCGGTGATCGCGGCGGTCGACGGTGCGGCGATCGGGGCAGGGCTCGGGCTCGCCCTCGCTGCCGACCTGCTTGTGCTATCGGATCGCGCGCAACTCAACGCCACCGCTGCGCAGCGAGGGCTCGTCGGCGGCGCCACCGGCGCACTGATTTCCTTCCGGTTTGGCGCAGCAACGGCAGCCAGGATGCTATTGACGGGAGAGTCGATCGATGCCGACGAGGCCTATCGGCTGGGGATGTGCAAAAAACCGGTTCCCCCGGACCAAATCTGGGTCGCGGCTTCCGAGCTGGCAAACGCTTGCGCCGAGGCGCCACGCGAAGCCGTCCAAGCCACCAAACAACTGCTCAATGAGTGCGTCGGCGAAATGCTACTCAGCCAAATTGTAGCGGGGGCGGCCTATAGCGCCTCGGCATGCTCGACCGAATCCGCCAAGGAAGGCGTCGCTGCCTTTCTAGAGAAACGCGAACCCGAGTGGCGATGAACCTCCAGACGGAGCCCCCCCTGTCCGATCTCTGGATTTGACGGGACACTCGCCCCTGTTGGAATCACTTGCCCCCAAGAGAAAAGTGCGTAGCGAAGTATGACGAATCCCTCTGACATTGTCTGGCACGAGCAAACGGTTGACCGAACGGCACGCGAAGCGAATCTTGGCCAGCGTGGCGCCGTGATCTGGTTCACCGGCTTAAGCGGCTGCGGCAAAAGCACCGTGGCCAATGAGCTTGACCACCAATTGAACCAGTTCGGCCGGGCGACCGTGCTGTTAGATGGCGATAACATTCGCCATGGACTGTGTGCCCCCCCGGGAGTGCTGCGAGAGGAATACAGCGAAGAGTTCGCCAACCGGTTTGGACTCGGCTTTGGCGCAGTCGATCGCGAAGAGAATATCCGCCGAATCGGATCGGTCGCCGCGCTCATGGCCTCTGCTGGGCTGATCACATTGACCGCGTTCGTAAGCCCGTATCGCAAGGATCGCGATCGAGTCAGGAAGATTATCGAAACGAGTGGTGCTCCAGGCGATTTCCTTGAGGTGTTTGTCGACACGCCCCTGGCGGTTTGCGAGGCGCGCGACCCCAAAGGGCTGTACAAAAAGGCTCGGGCTGGCGAAATCAAGAACTTCACCGGAATCAGCGACCCCTATGAAGCCCCCCCGAACCCTGAGGTTCACCTCAAGGGTGGCGACGGAGCGACACCGACCGAGCAAGCCGCCGGCGTGTTAGCAGCGTTAGTCGAACGCGGCATCATCCAGCCCAGGGCGTAACTCGCCGGGCCATCGGCATCCTAAAGACATCCCAACCGCAGTTTTTCGCCGGCCCACTGTGTCTCAGAGCGATTCGCTCCAGCTGAATCGCCGCACAACCGCCACAGCTCTCCTGCATTTCGCCCCTCGGACTGCACCAGAGAGCAGAGCCCTGCAAAGTCGACCGCACTTCTTAAGGGGCACGTTAGGCAACTCCACCTCAGACCGAAGAGAAAGCAGCGTCAGAACCGTTAGTCCCTGCGTAATGGCGCCGTGACAGCCGCTGCCACGATGTCGGAGCGGTTTCCTAATCTGCAAAAAGAGAAAAACCGATGCTTCTTTTTCTTGGCTTGGTGGCAATTTGCCGTTGCGTGTTTGTAGTTTACCGGTAAACTACCCCGCTTGAGAAACTGCAGGTAGATTGTCGAAGTCTGTAAGAAAAGACTGTACAAAACAAACGTACTGAAACGAAGCGAAAAGAAACACGAATGACGATTTCGAAAGAACGTAAGTCCGAAGTCATTAAAGAGCACGGCAAGACCACTGACGATTCGGGCTCGCCGGAAGTGCAAATTGCGATCCTAACCGAACGTATTAATGGTCTAACGGAACACATGCGGACTCATCGCAACGACTACGCTTCACGGCGTGGTTTGCTGGGTCTAGTGAGTCGCCGTCGGCGTTTGCTGGACTACGTGCGAGGCGAGGACCCCCAGCGGTACCTCGATATCATCGGTAAGTTGGGCATCCGTAAATAGCCCAAAAGACGCCGCATTGGTGCGATGGTTGGCAAACAACTCAGCTCGCCCTCTGATGGCGAGCCGAGATTCTTTTCTCTCTTTTTCGCGCTCCGTGCGGTTAGCGGCGGTAGCGTCGTGCGCTGACCGAGATGTGGGTCCACTGGGCCGATTGCTTTACTGCATGCCCGCCCCATCTCTTTCTACTCGGCGATCCGCACCCCCCTTGTTTGTATCGTTCTGCCCGTTGATGGGCACCGCGTGCGCGGTTCGAGCGGTCTCAATGTTGTTGTTATAGAAATATGTAGGTTGAAGGGAAGGTTTTAAAGTGACTGTGAATAAAATTCGAGTTGAGAAGAAGATCGGACGCAGCGTGTTGTCGTTCGAAACCGGCCAGTTGGCGAAGCAGGCCGCCGGTAGTGTGATGGTTCAATACGGCGAGACCTCGGTCTTGGTGGCAGCAGCATCGAGCGACCCCCGTCCGGGCCTCGACTTTTTCCCGTTGATGTGTGATTACCGCGAGCGATTGGCTGCTGCGGGCAAGTTTCCCGGCGGTTTCTTGAAGCGAGAAGGTCGCCCAAGCACCAAGGAAACATTGAGCGCCCGCTTGATGGACCGCCCAATTCGTCCTCTTTGGCCTGCGGGTTACAAAGACGAAGTCCAAGTTCAAGCGTTCGTTGTCGCCAGCGACATGCAGAACGACGGCGACGTATTGGCAATGAACGGAGCCGCGGTCGCGCTTCACATCAGTGAACTGCCATTCCAAGGCCCCGTGGCTTCGGTTCGTGTTGGCAAGGTGGACGGCAAACTTGTCGCGTTCCCAACGTTCGAAGACCTCGAGTCTAGCGAACTAGACATGATCGTCAGCGGTTCACGCGACAAGGTCGCGATGATCGAAGGTTTCGCCAACGAAATGGCGGAAGACGACATGATGGAAGCCATTCATTTTGCCCATGACGTGATTCGCGATGTCATCGACCTGCAAGACGAACTGTACAAGAAGGTTAACCCCAAGAAGAAAGAGTACGTCTCTCCTGAAGATGACGGACTCTTCACGCGTTTAAATGACGCTTACTACGATGATTTCCGCGCGGCTCAACGCACTCCCGGAAAGCAGGATCGCGCCGATGCGGTTCGCAGCCTTCGTGAGCGAGCACTCAGCGACGTGATTCCTGATCCGAAGGCGGATGGAGCCATTTGCCCCAATCGCTTCAAGTCGGTTTGGCACGACTTGGAAGAAAAGGTCGTTCGCGATCTGATTCTTGCCGGCACCCGCCCCGACGGACGCGACAACAACAGCTTGCGTCAAATCTACTGTGAAACCGACCTGCTTCCACGCGTTCACGGATCGGCGTTGTTCCAACGTGGCGAAACCCAAGCGTTGATCACCATCACCCTGGGAACCGCTCGTGACGAGCAACGCGTTGACGGTTTGCAGGAAGAGTACAGCAAAAAGTTCATGCTGGACTACAACTTCCCGTCCTTCTCCGTTGGCGAATGTCGCCCGATTCGTGGCCCAGGCCGTCGCGAAATTGGACACGGTTGCTTGGCCGAGCGTAGCGTTGCACCTGTATTGCCAGCCGCGGAAGACTTCCCCTACACGATTCGTGTCATCAGTGACATTCTAGAATCCAACGGAAGTAGCTCGATGGCGTCGATCTGTGGAGCCACGCTTGGCTTGATGGCGGCGGGCGTTCCGATTAGCAACCCCGTAGCGGGTATCTCAATCGGTTTGGTCCAAAGCTCCCCTGACAACTGGGTTTTGCTAACCGACATCCTGGGCACCGAAGATCATTTCGGCGACATGGATTTCAAGATTGCGGGAACCCAGAACGGGATCACCGGCATCCAGCTTGACTTGAAGGTCACAGGAATCGGCGACGACGTCATCCGTGCCACCTTGAAGCAATCTCGCGAAGCCCGCATCGAGATCCTGCGCAAGATGTTGACCACGATCCAACGCCCTCGACGTGAAACCGCGCAAACGGCACCACGCCTGCTTCGCACCAAGATTGCTCCGGACAAGATCGGTGCTCTGATCGGCCCCGGCGGAAAGAACATCCGCGGCATCCAAGAGTCCACCGGATGTGTTATCGAAGTGGATGACGACGGTACCGTTTTGGTCGCCAGCTCCAACAAGGAATCGGCTGCCGAAGCGATGCGTCAAGTCGAAGCGTGCACCGCAACGGTCCAGATCGGAAAGATCTACGACGGCGTGGTCAGCAGCATCAAGGACTTCGGAGCGTTCGTAGAAATCTTGCCAGGACGAGACGGCCTCTGCCACATCAGCGAGATCAGCACCGGTTACATCAGCAGCATCGACAAAGTCGTTGCGGTGGGCGATGCGATGAAGGTATTGGTTATCGATGTCGACGAGCATGATCGCGTAAAACTGAGCCGACGCCGTGCTCTCGAAGAACTTGGCGAAGAAGATGAACTGGCCTCGGCCGTCGAAGGCGACGACGATGACCGTGGCAGTGACGATCGCGGCAGCGATGATCGTGGCGGCAGCGATGAAGATCGCCCACGCCGTCGTCGTGGTGGAAGCGGCGGAAGCGGTGGTGGTGGCCGCGGACGTAGCGGTGGCGGCGGCGGTGGCCGACGCTAAGCTGCCAACATGGGCGATTGCTATCTAAGTAGAAACACTCGGTAGCACCAACGCCTTAGCACAATTCCTAACGAAACAGCGTGTGATTCACAGTGAATCACACGCTGTTTTTTTTTCATCGTCACCTCGTTTCTAAACGGGTGAAAATGAACCAATTTACCCCGACGACGCCCCCCTCCCCAAGCAAGCACTTTGCTGCCTCTCGGCTCACGCCATCTACCCGTGCGACCTGGGGCGACCTGGGGCGACCTGCGGAGCTAGTGCGTTTTCATCTTTGATGTAGCTACCGTCGCCAGACGGTGGACCACGCCTGGCGAGCGCAGCTACTTTTTTGCTACGTCATTTCTCAAATTGCTCTAGACTTCATTCCGCGCCAATTTGCTTAATTGCGCCCTGTCCCAAGAATGGCCTCCGATCCTGCGGGGACGCCTCCCTGCGTAGCGTTTGCTTTCATGGCGTCGCTTAAACCTAGGCGGCGTTGATTCCCAATTGGCGATGCTTTTGCGCGGCTAGCTGCATCCCGATTTCTCTCGGAGCGATCCTTTCCCTGCGCCACCGGCACCACACGGTTGAACGCGCCGGTATGATGGATATCGTAGACGACGTTTTCATTCTCGCTTTGTTTTTATCCGGCAGGACAGTGGATGCCGATTCGCAATCTTTCGAAGATTTTTACGCCCACGAGCATCGCCATTATCGGTGCCAGCAACCGTGCTGGGAGCGTCGGCCAACGAGTGCTACAGAATTTAATCGAGGGGCAATTCCAAGGAGAGCTTTACCCGGTCAATGCGAAGCACAGCGAGCTCGCAGGGCACCGCTGCTTTCCCTCACTGAGCGAACTGCCGTTAGCGACTGGGGCGGTGGTGGATCTCGCCGTGATATGCACCCCGGCGGCGACGGTTGCCGAGGTGGTTCGGCAATGTGGCGAAGCGGGCATTCTCGGGGTGGTGATCCTGTCAGCGGGGTTTCGTGAAATCGGCCTTGATGGCGAACGAATTGAAGCGGAGATTCGCACTTCAGCAAAACGCTTCGAAGGCATGCGCATCCTGGGACCTAATTCGCTTGGATTGATGTCACCCTACCACGGGCTGAATGCCAGCTTTGCTGCCGACGGCGTCACCCCAGGCCGAGTCGCGTTTATTTCTCAGTCGGGTGCGCTCTGTGCATCGGTGCTGGACTGGGCTGCGAAAGAGGGCATCGGATTTTCGCATTTCGTGTCGGTTGGAAACATGCTTGATATCGGCGTGGCCGATCTGATCGATTACTTCGCTTCCGATCGGTGGACCGATTCGATCATCTTGTATGTGGAATCGATCTCGCATGCGCGTCAATTCATGTCGGCCGCGCGAGCGTTCACCCGCAGCAAACCGATCATCGTTTATAAGGCGGGTCGTTTTGACGCATCGGAAAAAGCAGCGGCAACGCACACCGGTGCCATGATCGGATTAGACAATGCCTACGAAGCAGCACTGACGCGTGCCGGAGCGGTGCGGGTATGGGAGCTCGCGGATTTATTTGATTGTGCCGAACTGCTTGCGGGCCAAGAAGCCCCCGCAGGCCCTCGGCTTGCCATCGTCACCAATGCAGGTGGCCCCGGAGTGATGGCAACCGATGCGTTGCTGCAGCGAAAAGGGACGCTTGCGGAACTCTCCGACGCAAGCATCCAGAAACTCGATGGCCTACTACCCGAAGCGTGGTCGCATGGAAATCCTATCGATGTTTTGAGTGACGCCGACGCCGATCGCTTTGGCGAGGCCGTGGCGATTGCGCTGGCCGACAAAAATGTCGACGGGGTGTTGGTGATTTTGTCGCCACAGATCTGGACGCAGCCACTTGAAACCGCGGACGCGGTGATCAAGGCTGCGAATCGATCGCGCAAGCCTGTGCTAACGGCGTGGATGGGAGGCACGCGAGTCCAAGCGGGGATCGAACATTTTAGCCAAGCGGGCGTGCCTTCTTACGCGACGCCGGAAAAAGCGGTCGCGTCGTTCATGTACTTGGTTCAATACGCGCGAAATCGCAGCATGTTGTACGAAACCCCTCGCTCGGTTCCGCTGGGCTTTCGTATCGATCGCGATCGGTTGAGGACGATTTTTCGCGAAAGCGTGACAGTCCAAAACGGCCATCGGGATGGCAATGAAATACTCTCCGAAAGCGACTCAAAAGCCCTGCTGGAGGCCTATGACATTCCCGTTTGCCCCACCGTGGTGGCGGGTACCAAAGAAGCAGCGATGGAGATCGCCCAACTCATCGGCTATCCCGTTGTCATGAAAATCTGTTCGCCCTCGATCGTGCACAAAAGCGATGTTGGGGGCGTGGCCTTGAATTTGATTGATCGCGATTCCGTCGCTCGCGCCTTTGATTCGATCGTAGCAAAAGCAAAACAAAAACGCCCTGACGCGGTGATCGACGGAGTGACGGTCCAACCGATGACCGTCGCCCCCTGGGGACGAGAACTTTTTGTGGGCGCGAAGCGTGGTCCGGTATTTGGCTCGGTATTAATGGTAGGACTCGGAGGCACCGCCACCGAATTGCTATGGGACCGCACCTTTGAGTTGCCGCCACTGAGCGAACGCTTGGCTCGCCGGATGCTAGAGTCCTTGCGTGCTTGGCCATTGCTGGGTGCCTATCGCGGAAGAGATCCGGTCGATCTCGATCAATTGGTCGAAGTGTTAATGCGGATTAGCTATCTGGTGGCTGATGCCCCCGAGATCTTGGAACTCGATATCAATCCACTGCTTGCTACTCCGACCGAGGTGGTCGCCCTCGATGCACGAATTGTCTTGCAACGCGCTGCGGTTCTGAATCCGCCAGCCCCCTATTCGCACCTGGCGATTTGTCCTTACCCGACTCAATTCACGCACGAATCGCAACTCGGTGACGGCACGCCTGTGCTGATGCGAGTGATTCAGCCTGAGGATGAGCCGATGTGGTGTGAATTGATCTCGGGATGCTCGATGGAATCGATTCAAATGCGCTTCCGCTATATGTTCCGAAACACCACTCACGAGATGGCTTCACGATTCTGCTTCAATGACTATGACCGAGAGATTGCGATCGTGGCGGAGGTCAACGAAAATGGACGCAAGGCTATCGCGGGAGTAGGTCGCTTGGTTGCCGACGTCGATCATCAGGAGGTCGAGTTTGCCGTTTTGGTCGGCGACGCTTGGCAAGGCCGCGGGCTCGGTTCCGAACTGATGGATTACTGCTTGAAGATTAGCGAGCAGTGGCGGGTTCAAAAAATCGTTGCCGAGATCGCACCTCAAAACCGACGGATGCTTGAGATGTTTTCGCATCGCGGGTTCACGCTCAACCGATCCATTGCCGCAGATGTCGTGGTCGCTACGAAAAGGTTGTGAACGGCAGCATCGCCGGATCGTTAGCCCTCTTCCATTAGCGTTTCCAAGTGGTTGCCGACACACTCGGCTAATGCATCGGGGTTATACCCTCCTTCGAGCACACTCACGATGCGGCCTTCGGCGTATTGTCTTGCAACCTTGATGATTTCGCGAGTGATCGCGGTAAAGTCTTCGCAGTTCAGCCCGAGCGAACCAACGGGATCAAGGCGATGGCTGTCGAAGCCTGCGCTAATAAGGATCAATTGCGGAGACATTCGTTTCGCAAGCTGGGACATCGCCGCACTGAACCGTTCGATTTGGACCTCCGGCGAAGTGCCTAGTGATATCGGCACGTTCACGGTGGTGCCCACTGCGGCGCCCGAGCCGGTTTCATCTGCTGATCCCGTATGCGGAAAGAGGGGGGCTCGATGCATCGAGAGAAAGCCGACTCGGGGATCGTCGTAGAAGATCGCCTGCGTCCCATTGCCATGGTGCACATCAAAGTCAACGATCATCACGCGATCGAGCCCCAGTACTTGAGTGGCGACACGAGCCCCGACGGCGACATTGTTAAACAAACAAAATCCCATCGCTTGATCCTGGCTGGCGTGATGGCCGGGGGGGCGCACCAGACAAAAGGCGTTGACGTCATCGCCGGCAACGACTCGCCGCACCGCATCGGCCACCGCCCCGGCGGCCATCGCGGCAACATCGTAGGAACGCTGGCAAAGCACCGTGTCGGAATCAATTTCGCCTCCCCCACGATTGGCGACGCTACGGATATTTTCGATGTGCTTGGCGGTATGCACGAGGCTGAGTTGCTCGATCGACGCCGGTTCCCAGCGAGGGCGTTGGCACAGCGCATCGAGGGAAAGGAAGCTCAAACGCCGCATCACCGCCGCTAATCGCAGGGCGCTCTCGGGATGCGAGCCGGTATCATGCTCTTGAAAGATATAGTCGTAATAAAGCAATGTCATGGGACGCAGATTCCTTGGGCATTCCTGTTGGGGACCTAGATTCTTTGGATTGTCACTTGGCTAATCTGCCTGTGGCGAGTACACTTCGCACTGAAACCTCTCTATTTTGCAAAATTTATAGCGGTTCATGGCCGAGAATAAGCGAGTAACGTTGATTTTCCCAATGAGAATGTCTCATTTTGAACAAGAAACGTTTTTCGGCCAAACGGGATTTCTGATTGCAGAGTTGGACCCTCTTGCTACCCCGTTGAAATGGTGTCGGCACATTCGTCGCACTTCATTGCTGCCAACTATCGGTTGTGTTAACCGCTCTGGAAAGCTGCCGGCGTCGACGATTTGACGCTCCGGATTCTGTGACTTTCTTGTTTGTCCAGAGTTACCGCCTTCACAAGCGGTTAGATGATTTCACCGACGGCGACCAAGCAACCAAGTTTGGTTCGAGTTGGCGGAGTCTCACACAATCATTGTTCCATCCCCCCTCAGAGATGAACGCGTTTGCATTGATGCATCGCATTTGTCACGCCTTTTCCGCAATCCGTGGGTGGGCAACTAGGCTTCGGTGGATCTTAAAAAACAACCTTCCTAAGGACCCCTTTTTTGAAGACATTTGACGAACTCGATTTGATTGCCCCCCTGAAACGTGCGATTTCGGACGAGAACTACACGACCCCCACTCCCATCCAAGCTCAAACCATTCCCGCTGCCCTCCAGGGGCGCGATGTGCTTGGGTGTGCCCAGACGGGAACGGGAAAAACCGCTGCCTTTGCACTGCCGATCTTAAATCTGATTGGCGCCGAGCATCGCAAAGCGGCTCCCAATCGACCGCAGGTCCTTGTCCTTGCCCCCACTCGTGAGCTTGCGATCCAGATTGGGGAGAGCTTTGCCACCTATGGCAAGCATTTACGTCTGCGTCACGTCCTGGTTTATGGCGGTGTCAGCCAAGGCAACCAAGTGCGTGCTTTGAACCGCGGTGCCCATATCTTGGTTGCCACTCCAGGGCGTTTAATCGACCTGATGGACCAAGGGCACATCGACCTGCGACAGCTAGAAATGTTCGTCTTGGACGAAGCCGACCGCATGCTCGACATGGGCTTTTTACCCGCACTTCGCCGCATCATTAGCGAACTGCCTCAACGGCGACAATCGCTGTTCTTCTCAGCGACCATGCCGCCCAAAATCACCGACCTTTCACAGAGCCTGCTGCGGGATCCCGTGACGGTGAACGTGACGCCAAAGTCCACCAGTGTGGAACGGATCGAGCAACAGTTGTATTTCGTCGAAAAAGGCGGAAAGCAGAAGTTGTTGGAAAAAATCATTGGGGGCGAGAGTGCCAGTCGTGCGATTGTCTTCACTCGCACCAAGCGTGGCGCAAACGTGTTGGCCGAGAAACTCGATAACAACGGCATCCGAGCCGTCGCGATTCACGGCAACAAATCACAAAGTGCACGCCAACGAGCCCTCGAAGCGTTCCGACGCAATAAGGTGCAAGTGCTTGTCGCTACTGACGTTGCGGCTCGCGGCATCGACATTGATGGCGTCACCCATGTGGTGAATTACGACATTCCCAACGAGCCTGAGAGCTACGTGCATCGCATCGGTCGCACCGGTCGAGCGGGTGCCGAAGGGATCGCAATTTCGTTCTGTAGTGACGCCGAGCGGGGCGAACTCCGAGAAATCGAAAAATTTATCGGGATGAAATTGCCGCTGGCGCCGGACCAACCTCCGCAACAGCCACGTGATCCCAATGCCCCGAAGAACCCGCAATCCAAGGGTGCACGGCGCTCCCCCTATCGTGGCGGCGGTCGCGGCAAAGGCGGGAATTACGGTGCCTCGGGCGAGCAAAGTAACGCAGGACGTCGCCCCCGACGCAAGCAACGCGCCAAGCAAATCAACTAAGTTCGCCGGGTAAGCCGGTCGCCTTGTTGGCGAAATACACGGCAAAACAGGCTAATTCGCCTTCGGCACACGCTGCCGAAGCTGGACGAGAAAACGATCCTTTAGGGAGAGAGACTATCGCAAAAAATCAAAATACATTCGCTAAACGACAACGCGAAATGGAAAAGAAGTACAAGGCTCAGGAAAAGCTGAACCGACGTGCCCAACGTAAACTTGACCAGGAAAACGGTGTCGTCCCCGTCGTTGTTGAAGACGAAGATTCCCAGGAAGATTCCGATATCGACATTTAATGGCAGCATCAGACGAATAGATTTGATATAATCGACCCCGCCCAGGGATGGTAATTTACCTACTCGGATGGAGTCACTAAAGTAGACCCCGGTGCAGTTCAATTCGCGAGAACGTTTCCTGTGATTGAGAACGGCACAATTGTTTTGAGAGTATTGGAAGAGAAGAGATGGCAGAAGGCAAAATCAAGCGAGTTACTGATAAGGGGTTTGGTTTCATTGAAACAGATTCCGGTAGCGACATGTTCTTTCACAGTTCGGCTTTGGAAGGCGTCAACTACGACGACCTTCGTGAAGGTCAACTCGTTTCGTACAACGTTGGAAGCGGACCGAAAGGCCCTCGCGCTGAAAATGTTCAACTACTTGAAGACTAGTTGATCGCTTCAGTCGATTGTTAAAATAGGCACCGAGAGCTGCAAAGCTCTCAGTGCTTTTTTTATGCGCCGATCCGTAGCTTCTCATCGTGCACACCCTGCCCGCACGGATCAGATCCAGCTCAACAACTTGACCAACAAAGGCCCCAACAGGGTGATCAGCACCAAGGCAACCGGATAGGCTGCGACGTAACTCGTCACCGGTTGACTCGATTCGGTAGCACCGGTCAAAACCGCCAACCCCGGTGTCGATGTCATTCCGCCGCAAGTCGCACCAAGCGTTTGCAAGAACGATAAACGAAAGACGAATTTTGCCAAACCGAAGCCAGCCAGCAGCGGCATGCCGACAATCGCCGTCGCCGCAATGACGAGCGTCGCCCCATGTTCGGCCAATACGGGGCCCACGTTCTCGCCAGCTTTAATTCCGGCGTCAGCCAAGAACAATGCCAATCCCCCTTCGGTCATCAAGAGCATCGCCGCCGCTGGGAACGCACCTCGCACGGGACCGATTTTCCGAAAGTGTCCCAGCAACAGCCCAACGATCAGCGGTCCTCCGGCGATTCCAAGTGAAATCGATACCCCCGACAGATCCAAAGTGGCGTTTCCGATAAAGATCCCCGCGACGATCCCAAGAACGACCGACAACAGGTCTGTTTCATTCAAGGTACGAGGCCGGTGTCCGACGATCGATGCGATGCGGGAAAGGTTGGCGGACTCGCCGACCAACGTTAACCGATCACCGAATAAAATTCGGGTTTGCGAGGAAGGGACAAACTCGATTTCGTAACGGCGGATTCTGGCGACCGTGACCCCGTAGCGTGAGCGAAGTTTCAACGACTTGAGCGTATGCCCATAGATCTCCGGCGAGGTGACGACCACTGTTTTACGTTCACGATCGGCATCGAGAACGGCGTCTTCTCCTTCATGCAAAACACCGAGCGTTTCAGCGACGCGAGCGACCTCGGAGTACTCACCAAGCAACATCACGCGATCACCGATGGCGAATCCATAGTCCGGTGGCGTCGGTGTCCATCTCGAGTCGACTAAGACCCGCGAAATTTGGCAGCGAGAATCGGATAGCACCTCGACTTGACTTGGTCGTTTTCCCACGATTCCGGGATTGACGACCTCCACCAATCGCCGCTGGATTGACGTCCCCTGCCGCGCATCGGAATCGCTGCCCGCCGCCGCCGGGGCAATCGATTCCGGCGAGTTCCATTTGAATGCGAGCTGCACAAACAAGACGACTGCAATGATCCCAACGGGATAAGCGACCCCGAATCCGACCGCGACCGCGGCGGGATCCTCCACCGATTCGCTGATCGCTCCAAGCGCCGGAGTGCTGGTCATCGCCCCGGCCATCAAACCGCCTGCCAAGTCCCCGGGCAGGTCCAAAAGCTTGGCACAGCCCCAGGTGACTGCAACCCCGGTCACCACAATCATGGCACCGAGAGAGGCCATCACCTTGCCATGTGATGCCAATCCACGAAAAAAGGTCGGTCCCGCAGCGATGCCGACGCAGTACACAAAGAGGGCCAATCCGAGCGTTCCGAACCCATCGGGAATCGTCCAGCCCAAGTGGCCCGCGAGCAAAGCCACGAACAGAATCGCCGAAGTACCGAACGAAATCCCGAGCAGCGACAGTCGGCCGATCGCCAACCCCATCGCAATGATGCAAAGTAGTACAACGAGCGGAGTCATCCGGGGTGCCTTCCTAGCTGAATACAAAAGGTAAATCAGCGAGTGTTTCTAGCGGATTCGTCCACTCGTTACGAGTGTGTTTTGACTTGGGGATCGGTCGCACGACCGATGTAGGTCATTTACGGGCAACATGCAGGACTTTGAGAAGACAGCTCACTAACAATTGATAACATTCACCGCCAGCCCGCCGAGACTTGTTTCTTTGTACTTCGATTGCATATCGACGCCGGTTTGCCGCATCGTCTCGATTACCTTGTCGAGCGAAACACAGTGTTCACCGTCCCCATACAAAACGGCCAACCGAGCGGCGTTGATCGCTTTGACCGCCCCCATCGCATTGCGTTCAATGCAGGGCACCTGAACCAACCCCGCGACTGGATCACAGGTCAGCCCAAGGTTGTGTTCCATGCCGATTTCTGCGGCGTTCTCAATCTGAGCCGGCGTCCCGCCCATGACCGCGGCAAGCCCGGCGGCGGCCATCGAACAAGCAACGCCGACTTCGCCCTGGCAGCCCATTTCCGCTGCGGACAAAGACGCGTTGCGTTTGTAAAGCATGCCAATCGCCGCGGCGGTTCGCAAAAACGTGTGAATCGCTTGGCGGCTGACGTTCGGAGTGAAGCGATCGTAAAACGCCAACACTGCAGGGATTACCCCCGCAGCGCCGTTGGTAGGTGCAGTCACGACGCGTCCTCCGGCTGCGTTTTCCTCATTGACCGCCAGTGCAAAGAGGGTCACCCAATCGATGTTCATCAACGGATCGATTGCCAAGTTGGCGGCAACATTGTCGATACCCGAACGCAAATGCATCATTAGCTTTTGATAGATTCCCGGCGCGCGACGACGCAGGTTCAACCCTCCCGGCAACACACCCTCCCGATGACAACCGGTTTCAATACTGTGCTTCATCGCTTGCCAGATGTCTTCGAGTTGTTGTTCGATTTCCGCTGCGGTTCCAATAGCGAGTTCATTTTGTTGCACGAGCTCGCTAATCGTGAGCTCGTGTTGTTTGCAGAGCGACAACAGCTCAGCAGCGTTGTGAAACGGAAAGGGAACGTCCTGCTCGCGACTGAGCGGGTTGGATGAACCCGCAAGTTCTTTATCCTCAACGACAAACCCTCCGCCGACCGAAAGGTAGGTTTTCCTCAGCAACGTCCCCCCCTCCACGGACAACGCCGTGCAACGAATTCCGTTGGGATGCTCGGGCAGAAACGTATCACCTCGAAACACAAGATCCCGCTTCAGCTGAAAGTCCAGCTCGTGTTTTCCAAGCCACCGAAGCGTTCCGCTGGATCGGATTTTTTCAAAGCGCACGTCAATCGATTCGGGATCGACTGTGCGTGGATGTTCACCGCACAATCCGAGCACCGCCGCGCGGTCGGTACGGTGCCCAATTCCGGTCAGCGCCAAGGAGCCAAACAATTCGACAACGATTCGATCCACTCGCTCAGCCGCGACCGTCTCGTTGAGCTCCGTCACGAAACGCCGAGTTGCAATCATCGGCCCAACGGTATGCGAACTGCTTGGGCCAATCCCAATTTTCAACAGTTCAAACATGCTAATCATCGTCGCGAAATCCTCGTGCGGGGTCCTTGATCATGGTCAATGCAATGCCAAGTCGATATGGTGGCAGTGAACGTAACCGATACGTGCTCGTCGAGTAACCGAGATGGGCACGCCCCTTGTTCACCAACCTGTGCCGAGCGATGCTTGAGGGTGAGATTGGGGGGAGAGACGGTACCTGCCCGGCTCGCTAAATTCTGAAAACGCCCTGCGTCACGGAATCCATGTGTTCCTGATTCGATGTTCCTGATTTTAAGCGTGGGCCTGATTTTCAACGCGGGCTCGACTACCTTTCATTCTATCCGATCACGCTTTATACCTCGTTGACTTTGGAGCCCCTCCCCTTGTCCGTTGCCTTGACCATCGCTGGATCCGATCCATCCGGTGGAGCCGGTTTGCAAGCCGATTTAAAAACATTTCATGCTCACGGAGTTTATGGAATGAGCGTGGTGACATTGCTGACCGTGCAAAACACACAAACCGTCGACGCCATCGAAATGCTAACCCCTGATTTTGCACTCGCTCAACTGGCGGTTGTCCTGGACGATATTCCGCCGATGGCGGCTAAGACCGGCGCGCTTGGCAATGCCGCGATGATCGAAGCGATTGCCGCACGCGCATCGTCGTTTCGTTTTCCCTTGGTCGTCGACCCCGTGATGATTAGCAAGCACGGCGTACCGTTGATGGAGGAATCCGCCATCGCGATGCTGCGGCGATCGCTGTTGCCCCACGCCTTTCTGGTCACGCCCAACCAGATGGAAGCTGCCAGTTTAGCGGAAATCGACGTTTACGATTTGGAAACCATGGAAGCGTCCGCTCGGATCCTGTGCGAAAGGGGCGCGAAAAATGTGCTAGTCAAAGGGGGGCGGGTTGGCTCGGAATCAATCGATTTGTTAGTCACTTGCGATGGGGCATACCCGATCGGTGGCCCCTGGATTCCCACCCAAAGTACCCATGGCACGGGGTGCGTTTTATCGGCGGCAATCACCGCGCGTTTAGCCAAGGGCGAATCGTTGTGGGAAGCGGTCACCGGAGCCAAAAGCTTCATTCTCGATGCAATTCGCACTGCACCGTCCTTGGGTAAAGGACTTGGTCCTGTGAATTTGTTACAGTAATTCGAATGCGATGATCGGCTTGGTGTGGTGTCATCCCTTGTTCTGAAACCAAAAGGACCAAGCCTCGTGAAATTCATGCTCGACGGTCGCGTTCCCCTAACCACGGCGGTTACCAATGAGTGCTGCGGGGAATGAACGCGTCTCTTGCCTGACTCCGCTCGCTTGCACGTACATGGCGATCAAAGGGGTTGGGAGAGTGGAAAAAATGGAAAAAGGGATTCGGTGACTCAAATCAAAAGCGATGTGGGGCCAATTGTCGATGTGAATGCGACCGGATCTCGGGAGCAGCCGATTGAGGACCAAACTCCGTCGCGTTCGCCTCGGCGTTTGACGCAACGGTTGCAATTACAAAGGAATTTACAACCTGAATTGATGGATGATCCCGCGTTGCCACGCGGCGAACACAAGCTCGCACTCGCGGGGTTGGCACGGCTAAATCGTTTCAGCGGTGTTGCCGGAGTGATGTATCGTCAATTGCGCCGTATCGCTCGAGACCGCTCTCGCCCCTTGAGGATTCTTGATGTGGCCAGCGGGGCGGGCGACGTTCCCGTTCATTGGGCGCAACGCGCCAAACGAGAGGGAATCAAGATGCAGATCACTGCACTCGATATCAGCTCGGTGGCGCTCGAGGAGCAGCAACGGCGAGCCGCCCAGGCCGAGGTAAAGGTTCGCTCCGAGCAATGGGATTGCCTCGCCAAGTCGCTCCCCCATGGGTTCGATGTCGTGACATGTTCCTTGTTCATGCATCATCTTGCCGACCCTCAGGCGACGTTTCTGTTGCGTTCGATGCATGCGGCAACCGACGATGCTGTCATCATTTGTGATCTTGAGCGATCGAGCCTGAACTTGGGCTTGGTTGCCTTCGCAGCCAAGCTGCTGTCTCGATCGCACGTCGTTCATACCGATGCCGTGCTCAGCGTACACGGGGCGTACACTCGCAATGAGTTTTCGACCCTCGCCGAAGCCGCCCTCGGGGTTCCGGTTACGATTCGGGGGGCGTTTCCATGTCGCTTTATCGCGTCGTTCGAAAAAACGGTGGCGATGGACCGTTTGGGTGCGACGCGATGACCGGATCGACCGTCACATCGCAGCGAAAGGACTCGCGGGTGTTGATTATTGGTGGTGGCGTCGCCGGCACCGCGTGCGCGTTGCGACTGAGATCGCTGGGAATGGCGGTCGATTTGGTTGAAAAAGCGACCTTTCCCCGTCCCAAGGTTTGCGGCTGCTGTATCGGGGAAGCGGGGCTGCATGCGTTTTCGCAATTGGGACTACGTGACCGCGTTTGGGAACGCGCCGCAATCACCAACCGCTGGTCCGCTTCGCTTGGCGGTCGACGCATCGAGCTCGCCATTCCCGCCGGGGTGGCGATCTCTCGGGAAGTGTTGGATCCATTGATGTTGGAGTCGGCGATCGAAGCCGGCGCCCAGGTGACAACAAATTGCACTGCGAGGATCGAGAGTGTGGATCCTCGCTCCGTCTCGGTGAAACTCGAGCACAACGCCACGACGGTCACGGCGAACTATGAATGTGTGGTGATTGCGTCAGGCTTGCGGACGGGAGGCATGAAGGACTTGTTGCCATGGACCGAGATGCCGCGCGGCCCGTTTGGGGTTTCCTTCATGGCATCTTCGACAGACGTCGAGCCTGGCGTCATCTACATGGCGTGTAACAAGGATGGCTATGTAGGCATGGTCAAATTAGCCGATGGACGTGTCGATGTGGCTGCGGCACTAAACTCGGGGGCAACATCGGCCGCCGTCGGCACCCCGATGACTCGAGTGCAATCGATCCTTGCCTCCAGCCAGTTCGCCCCTGTGGTTTTGTCGGATCCAAGCACACTGATGACGACGCCGCCCCTGCGAAGGGCCAGACAAACCGGTAACGGACGGTTGCTTGCGATTGGCGACGCCGCCGGGTACGTCGAACCGTTTACCGGTGAAGGGATGACATGGGGCATGCAAGGGGGAATCGCGGCCGCTGAATTGATCGCGACCCAAAAGGGTCACCTGCAAACCGTCGGGGATGAGTGGAACCAAAAACTCGAGACATTATTGCGTAGCAGGAAGCGAACGTGTCGATTCGTCACCACGGCGTTGCGTTCACCCACCGTATGTCGAATCGCCGCCAACACGCTGACTTGGTTCCCAAGCCTAGCGACGCCACTGCTAAGAAGCATGAACAAGACCTAGTGCGACAACGTTAAAGATCGTGACCGCCGAGGGTCGCTCTCAATGGGGACGTGAGAGACGTCGCGGTGGCCGAGCCACGGAATGAGTCCTAATCGTTTTTCACCGCGATGATGGCGCCATATTGCATCGCACCGCTGCGGTAGGCATTCAAGAGCGTATCGAAGCCGTCAATGAACGCGACTTGATCCTTGTCGAGAAATTTGGCGATGTGACGAACGCCGGTGCGGGCGACACGTTGTTTGCAAATCTCCCACGTCTTTGCGGTTCGCTCGGTCCAGTCGACGTTCTCTCGGATCGTCAATCCCGCCGCTTCAATCCAGCTCGCATAGTCCTTGCGTGTTGCGAGTGACGGACAGACAAAACGCCGGCAAACCTCTTCGACTTGTGCACGATGGCTGGTTTGTGTCGTGTCTTCCCCCTCGAACCAAGCACCGATTGCCATTCGGCCACCGGGACGGAGCCAACGCGCTGAACGACGAAAGAACGCGGGTTTATCAAACAGATGCTCGGTGCACTCGATGCTCCACATGACGTCAAACGCATCGTCGGCAAACTCAATTGACTCCGCATCACCGGCAAGGAAACGCGTCTTGGTGGTGACCCCATGGAGTCGAGCGGAGAGGGACGCCCAACGCCGTTGCAACGGGCTGAGCGTGACTCCGGTGACGTCACAACCGCGGCGCTGGGCAAGTCGGATCGAGGATCCCCCCATGCCACAACCGATGTCGACAATGGTGTCGGTCGAGCTGATTTCGCACATCGCGGCGAGCGTATCGGTGAGCTGGCATTGGGCCTCCCCGGGAGATTCGTCTCCATTCCAAAGGCCGTGATGAATGTGGGGCCCCCAGAGCAAACGGTAAAAGAGCGTTCCCAGTTGATAATGAGCGCGAATGGTCGCCTTCTGAACACCTTGGACCACAATCATCGCGAGCTAAGCTCCATCACGAGGGAAATGACAAGGACGCCTCGATTACATTCGTAATTTTAGCTTTATCGCCCCCGCATCGCCATCAATTTCGGATTTCCCGCTGCGTTGCGAAACACCATCGCAGCGTCATGCGGGGCCCGCGTTTTGTCATTGGCGAGCGTGTCCGAACCGCGCCTCCCTCGCTCCCCCCCTCGTGAAATTGCGTTATTGCCGGCTTTCCTAGCAAGTCATAACCCGATGGGCCAGCGAGGGAAAAACTAGGGTTCTACACCCCGGCGGTACTTCCCATTAAGGTGTGGGACCGTGAACGAACTACTGAACCATTCTGAATAGAAGGCTGCGAAGCGAATGACGTCGTATGATGTACTTGGTGTTGGGAATGCATTGGTGGATATCCAAGCAAGAGTCGAAGATGCGATCCTCGGTGAACTGGCGATCGACAAGGGGATCATGACCCTCGTGGATGATCAACAGCAAGCGAGCGTGTTGAATCGGCTCAATGGACGTCCTTTGAACCGTTGTGCAGGTGGTTCGGCGGCGAACACCATCGTGGCGGTCGCCGAATTCGGTGGCACCGCAGCCTTCATCGCGAAGATTGGTGAAGACGAAGTCGGTGACTTTTTCCTGAAAGACATGCGCGACTTGGGAATCAAAATCGATATTGATCCGACCCCAGCGGCACCCACCGGAACCTGTGCCGTCCTGATCACGGACGACGCTCAGCGAACGATGATGACGAACCTGGGGGCGTCCGCAACGCTGCAAGCAACCGATATCGATGAGTCATTGATCAAGGCCTCTAAGTACGTCTACGTCGAAGGCTATTTGTTGACGGGTGAGTCGACCAAGGCGGCGGCTTATCGAGCGATGGACCTAGCCAAGCAGCACGGGGTGAAGGTGGCGCTGACCGCATCGGACCCCTTCTTAGTGAATATGATTCGCGACGAAATATGGGACTTGATCACCGGCCCCGTTGACTTGTTCTTCTGTAACGAAGAGGAAGCGAAAAGTTTGACTGGCGAGTCGGACCCCATCGCCTGTGCCGCAAAAATTCATCAGCATGCTGAAAATGTGGCGCTCACGCTCGGAGCCAAGGGCTCCCTTGTGATGCACGGTGGCGAAGCGTTTCCGATCGAAGGGGTCGACGTGAAAGCGATCGATACCACCGGAGCGGGCGATATGTACGCCGGTGCGATGTTGTATGCGATCACCAACGGCATGGATTGGCGACACGCGGGGCACTTAGCCTCGCAAGCTTCCGCGCGAGTGGTTTCGCAAATGGGCGCTAGACTGGACCAAAAGTTTACCGCGGCCGAGATCCAAGCGCTCAGCATTTTGAGCTAGGGATCGCGCCAGCGATACTGCATGCGGTCTAAACACCGCGTGCCTTGATTCTTTAGCCGAGGTCAAGCAGGCCTTGGCAAACGAGATGCGGGTGCATGACATGTTCGTGTTTGATGTGTGGCGAAATCACAGGGGCGTCCCCACCACAAAGGATCACGACGCGTTGCGGGGTGGCACCGTCGAATCCGCAATCGTAGTGAGCAATCAAACGATCGATCGATGCGGTGACACTCGTTAACACCCCCAACCGAATCGCTTGAACGGTATTGCGTCCGGGAATGGTAAGCGGATCGGCATTGGTCCAATCAATCGTCGGCAACGCAGCGGTACCCATCGTCAATGCGGTGGTTTGCAGGTTTAGCCCTGGCAGAATCGCCCCGCCCACAAAACACCCCGAGGCATCGACCAAGTCGACCGTTACGGCCGACCCCGCGTCGATCACGACCAACGGGACGGCGTATCGATTCCGTGCGGCGTAGGCACTGAGCAATCGATCGATCCCCACTTTATCGGGCGAATCAATCTCGATTGACATCGGTACGTCGCGATAGCTGATCGGACGCAGGGTGGCGTTTGGAAACGATCGTTCGACTTGTTTACAAAGCTGATCCGACGCACGTCGGTTCACACTGGCAATTCGCCACTCCTGTGGCGCAAGCGACGTCTCACCGCAATCTTGATCACGGATCCAATCGGCAATGCTCTCATCCCATCGCGGACGATCCAACGCAAACGATCGGCAGCTCGATTCGAGGTTCATTGCAAACGCAGGGTTCGCATCGGCCCCCTGCGGCCGGAGTGATAATTTGACTGCGGTATTACCCACATCGACCGCGATCACACCAGACGACCGCTTCACGTTGCGTCCTCAGATTTCGACTTCGACTTTTCAAGCGACGTTTCGAGGTCAAAGTCACGCGGAGGGTTTGCATCGGAGAGCATTGCGGTGGCACCCGACAAGTGCGGCGGCAAACGCCTCGGCGGCTTAGGTGCTTCATCGGAATCGGACACAACTTCCGACACGACTTCGGCGACCGGCGCGTTTTTGTTTGCTTTGGCCACCAACAGTGCATTGCGTCGCTTTTGCACCCGTTCCATGATTTCGTTTTTTAATTCATCAAGCCCCTCTCCATTGAGGGCGCTGATCATACGAACTTGTTTTCCGGTGGCATCGGCTAGCGCTTGACGCAATTCCTCAGCCCCCTCCATCTCCGACTTGCTGACGACCAAAATCTCCTCACGATCACCAAGAGATGCATCGTACTGAGTCAGTTCGCTACGAATGGCGTGGTAGTTGTGAAGTGGATCGGTTCCGTCGGTCGGGGCGGGTTCCACGAGATGGACCAACAACCCCGCGCGTTCGACATGTCGCAAGAATTCGTGTCCAAGTCCAATCCCTTCGCTGGCCCCTTCGATCAAGCCGGGAATATCCGCCAATACAAACGAGCGTTCGATTCCAATTTCGACGATGCCGAGATTGGGATGCTTGGTCGTGAACGGGTAGTCGGCAATCTCGGGCCGCGCGCTGGTGATCCGACTCAACAAGGTGCTCTTGCCCGCGTTGGGCATCCCCACCAAGCCGACGTCAGCGATCGATTTCAACTCGAGGATCACATCGCGTGATTCCCCCATTTCGCCCATCGTTTTGTCACGTGGCGCTCGGTTCGTACTCGATTTGAACGACGCGTTACCGCGTCCTCCTTTGCCACCTCGGGCGACCACAAATTGATCGCCTGGCTCGGCCAAGTCTTTGATCACGAATCCATTGTCGGCATCAATGACGGTCGTCCCGGGTGGAACGAACAAACGTTGATCGCGCCCCCGTCGACCGTTTCGCATTGAACCTTGGCCGGGTTGGCCTTTGGTGGCTCGGTACATTCGCCGGTTCGCGAAGGCAGCCAATGAGTTGACGCCGTCGCGCGCCTCTAGGATTAAACTGGCACCTTCGCCGCCATCACCCCCGTCGGGGCCACCGCGTGGAACGAATTTCTCTCGTCGGAAACTCATACAGCCATCACCACCTTTGCCGGCGTGAAGCTCGATTCGAACGCGATCAACAAACATGTTGTAGGATTCTTACAGAACAGAAAAACGGCTGACCCCCGCAAAATGGAGGTCAGCCGCAGTTGGATGGTTAGAAACTTGCTGTGTGATCACGCGAAGCATTTTCTGTAGCGATTCTCGCTTGAGATTGGATGAACAAAATCAGTTCCCTCCCAAGGTCTGGTGAGTTCGGCTACCGCGAAACCCGCTTGAACTCAATACTGCAGCAAGCGTAATCCTATCGGAAAATCCATCGATAGTCGAGTCGTTCGTCGAGTCCATAGTGATCCAAGACGTTCCGCTGCTCCTTCGCTTTCTCGAAAGCTGGCACTCCGAAGCGAATCGTGTCTTCGGTTTGAGCAATCGCGTCCCCAGGACGGTAAAAGTTTAATTGCAGCGCCTTTTTACGGTATGGGGCTTTGGGTCCCTCACCGTCCTGTTGAAAGGCATTGGTGAGCCCGAACACATCGACGGAGAAATAATCCAACTTCGGATCGACATCTTCCCAAGTCGCAACCCCCCATACACCCGGAGCGGCGGCGTCGGTGGTTTGAGGCACCGCGACACGCGAAATCTCAACGGTGTTGTACAGCGGTGCCGTGATTTGTTCACGAATGGCAATCTTCTCCTTCGTGGCTGGCAACACTCGATCAAGGTATCGCTTGCCCGTAATCCGATTGTTCAACACCAGCATCGGGAAGATGCGACGCGACTCGTAGCTGACCGATTCGATCCGCTCATAAACATCCTTGCCGCCGATCTCATCGGCAGCGGGACGCAAGTCGCCACCTAGATAACGAATTCGAAAGACCATGTACCAAATCAGTTTCCGTTGCAGCCGCCCGTCCGGTCGGGGAACATCCGTCAAGATTTGCCGCAGCGGTTTGAAGGCGAATTCAAAGCAGTAAATTTCACGCCGCAAAAAGACCTGCTGCGCCATCTCCGCCAACATCCGGCTCCGCGGGTCAAAGTGGGGCACGCCCTCGGGATGCGAAGCACCGCCCCATAGAATTTCAGGATGTCCATCGAGCAAAGTCTGCAACGTCAGCGGACCATCGAACGTTTCCAATGGGTCCGGAGCCGGAGGAATGACCGTCACGACGCCTGGTGCGAACTTGGTTTGTTCCGTCGAAGAAGGAGCTTTCTCAGCATCTTCACTCTTCTTCTCCGCATCTTGTGCGAGCGTGTTGCTGAGAAAGGCAAAACATAGCCCAGAGGACAAAATGGCTCGACGAGAAAACATTTTCATACCATCAGTGTGGTGGGGAAATTTTTACGGCAATGATGTCGTAGACGAAATGAGGCCGTCGACGATTCGGAAGCGACTGAAGGACTCGCTGCGAACCGCTTCGGACCCGCTTGCTCGAAACACAAGCTTGCTCAAAACAATGAGCCCAAGCGAAGGGATCGACGCCAGCAGGGGACGACGATCCCGTCCGACGTCGCCAGCAACGCGGCAGCTAACGCTGGTCGCTCGCGGACGGGGTTGATGTTGCGTCTTGACGGCTGGCTTTGATTTGGGATCGGGTAGCGATTTCGGCTTCCTCTTCCGCAACGTTCGGATCGATGAATCGAAGGGTCTCGCTCAATTGTACGTCCGAAGTGGCAAACGCGTCGACGGAATCGCCCTCCATTGTAAAGGTTGCCATCGCACGACGTCCGGAATCATCCGAAAAATGCTGGATAACCCAACGAATCGGAACCTCCTGAACCGAACCGCGGGCGACCACGCTGAGTACCCGAAGCCCTTCGGAATTGACCCGTTCGTTGGCGAGCTCAAGTTGCACAAGCTGCTCACCAAGCGTCGTTTTGATGTTTTCTTGCAGCGCTTCCATGCTCCACTGCTTGCCCTCGGGCAGCTTCGAAAGCCGGCGAAAATCGCACTGCGCGATACTGCGATCGTTCTCAATCATCCGCATCATCGACAAGCCGCGAACGTCGCTGATCATCCGCCAGCGACGATCCATGCGAGTTGAAATCCCCACCTGGTTGCTCTGCAATTCAATCAACAACGCTGCGGGGTCGATCGCAGCGGTAACGTCGACGGCGAAAGGCGTTGCGGGCATCGCGATCGTTTTCGCGAGCGGTTGCCGAACCATCTTGATCGTGGCAGCGACGTCAAACCCAGGCACGGCAATGCCGATCTCGCGTGTCTCGTGAACGGCCATCGCCAACCAGGTCGTCACCCCCTCTTTGCGATCAAAGGTGAGTTTGCCAACCACCCGCATCTTGGTGGGCACCCCGTCGACGCTACCGTCCACATTGCCTCGAACTTGAATACGGGCATCCGACTCACTGATCGCAACGACTTCGGCTTTGACTTCGCATTGTTCAATCGAAGTCAGATTCAACAAGCTTCGCATGCTCTCGGCTTCGATCACGTATTGGTCTCCGCTCACAACGGCATCGACGGGAAGCAAACCATCCACGGCGACGCTCGACACAGGCACCCGCAACAACTCCAGTTCATTACTGGTGAAGGAATCGCGGGTCGAGTAAAGGATCTCGGGCATGGTGTCGCGGCGCACCATCGTGTGAGCAACTTCGCGTCGGAGTTTCGAATGACGTTTGACGTCGTTCAGGTCGTTGATGCTTTCGGCTTCGTGATAGAAACGCTCGGCCGCGGTCACAAACGAATCGATGCTGGCGTCGTGCGGTAGCCGATAGCGCTCTTCGTAATCGAACACGGCTTCGCTTTTCAGCGGAATGACACTCGCTTTTTTGCGGGATACCAACGAGTTCGCTGGAATATTTACATTGCCCTCGACATCCATTTCCATGCGGACGCGGAACAATTGTGCATCGTGATTTACGGCGAGGGTGACTGGCTCGGTGATCTCACTCTCGCCTTCGCTGCGCGACGACGTATTGGACTTTTCGTCCGCGTTGACGATCCCGACGGCCAGAGTGTTGGCCGAAACGACCGACCCCGCCACCAGCAACGAGGTCAGCCCCAAGAACTTTCGGCGACTCGGAATCGTGTCATTGATCAGTGGGGTCGAAAGACTTTCGCGTGACATATCCAACCTGTTTAGCGTTCAGAGTCAAAAAGGCCTCAGAGTGCACTCGCTCGAGCAACTAGCGAACGATCTGCGAATTTGCGCATTCGCGCCCATGTGGCCTCTCTTTGATCGACCGAATCCAAGGGGAGGGCTAAGGAAAAACGGCACAATCCGCAGAAACGGTCCCAGAAACTCGGCGGCGAGCGAATCGTCGCCGGTTCATCTGGAGTCAAACAACGTGGCGGCGAACGACGTTCACGATCGAAGGACCGTACGGTTGATGCGTTGCGCGCGCAGGTTGCCCTCCGCCGTGACCCAACTGCTCGAATTTTAGGCAGCCGCCTCCTCCCACCCGTCTAAAAGCCCCCCACCCGTTCTGCGGTGATTGAAACAGCTGCCCCCTCCTCTGGCTACAACCTAAACTCCACCGATGGGACAGAGTAAAAGTGTGGCGGAGCGATCGATGTGAGACCATTGTCGCGTTTTGCGACGAGATAACGCCGATTGGTCGCAAATATTGCAATCCTTTCGAATTTTTTACAATCGAACTGGACTTTTGGCGGACAGTTGCCAGGAACAGGTATTCAAAAGTGTGTCGCTAACCCCTTAGCGGGCAACACCTTTGCATTTTATTCTGGAAAAAAAGGGTCAAATCAATTGGGTTTGGCCCCAAATTTCCTGTACCTCTTTGTTGGTCAGTTAGCCGGTAGCGAGTTCCAAGTGCTCAGGCACCCAAGGATCGGGCTTAACGAGAATTTGCCTAATCCTTAGAAAAAAGTGAACATCCGCCGGATTTAATCGGTCAAAAGAGGCCACGAGTCGTGCGTTTTTCGCGTACTATGAGTGAACGCCAATGGCAAGGAGTCGTTGGTGGTATCGCAAGCCGAGGCAGCGGTGGAAAAAAAGTTTCCCCGACGCCTGGGTCGAAGCGGGACAAAAAGTATCTTGCCCTATGGATAGGGTGATACCCGGGCAACACCGGTACGAAGTCGAGCGATCCGCCGGGGTCGCAGGGAATTCAATCGACCCATCGTACGATAGCACTGGGAAGGAATGGCGATGCACGAAGAATATCGTGACGAAAAAATTCAGGAACTTCGAGATCAACTCACCCGATTTGCTCCGAAGGCAAAAAAGGTAGAGCAAGCGGCTCTTGCCGAAAAGCTCTGCGGCGAGATCGAGCCAAATCGGCCCTACTCGTTTGACTATCTCTGCTTCCGAATTACGAATTACCGTCCTGAAAAGGCCAGCCGACACAACGTCGAAGCGGCCGATCTCAAACATGACCTATTCCTGCTGATCGAAGACCTCAGCGACTCGGCGGACGTCTCCGTCAACGAGTTCACCGAGCCGGTGCACACCGTGGACGACTTGAGCCGCTTGTTTAGCGTTTCCACCAAGACGATCAGCCGTTGGCGTGACGCGGGTCTCGTCAGCCGACGTCTCCTGTTCGGTGGCCGCAAACGAGTGGGGTTCCTGCACAGCAGCGTGGAGGCCTTTGTGGCCAATAACCGCGAAAAGATTCGTCGTGGCGAACGCTTCAGCCAACTCAGCGATGACGAAAAGAGCGAAATGATCGAACGGGCTCGCCAATTGGTCGAGGGCGGGGCGAGCTTGTCGGACGTGACACGTCAATTGTCCGAGCAAATGAATCGCAGCCCGGAAACGATTCGTTACACGCTGAAGAACTTTGATGCCGACCATCAGCAATTGGCGATCTTCCCGAACCATCGTGCAACGTTGACCGACGACGACAAACGCGCCATCTTCAAATTGGCGACCCAGGGATCCTCGGTGACTCAGTTGTGCAAGCGATTCAAGCGAACTCGCTCGAGCATCCAACGCATCTTGTTGGACATGCGGATGCAGCACGTTATGGAATTGCCGCTTGACTACATGTACAACGAAGATTTCGATGCGACCGCTAGCGTGATGGAAACTCGCGAACAGGAATATCTGGCTCCGCTTCCGGAAGCCACCACACCGTCTCGCAAGGTCCGTGTCCCCAGTGGATTGCCAAGCTACTTGGCTGCCCTGTATGACGTTCCGCTGTTGAATCGTGAGCAAGAGTATCACTTGTTTCGCAAAATGAACTACTTGAAGCACAAGGCCAGCCGACTACGGGACAGCTTGGAAACGGCCGGTGCGACCAAGACCGCAGTGATGGACCAGATCGATTCGATTTACGAAGAAGCAGTCAAGGTCAAGAACAAGATCGTGCAAAGCAACCTGCGTTTGGTCGTTTCGATCGCCAAGCGACACGTCGCCAGCAGCGATGACTTTTTCGCCTTGATCAGCGACGGCAACATGTCGTTGATTCGTGCGGTAGAAAAGTTCGATTACTCGCGGGGCAACAAATTTAGCACTTACGCTTCGTGGGCGATCATGAAGAACTTTGCACGGACGATTCCGAGCGAGTTCAAACATCGCGATCGGTTCCGCACGACCACCGAAGAATTGTTTTTGTCTCGCCAAGACGATCGTTTGGATCCCTACGCGGAAGAAACCGTTCAACGAACACGACAACGTGAGTTGTCAAAGATTCTGGACCGTTTGGATGAACGCGAGCAGAAGATTATTACCGCTCGATTTGGGCTTGGACGTGGCAACGAACCGTTGACGCTCAAAGAAGTCGGTGAAGAGATGGGCGTGACCAAAGAACGCATCCGTCAACTCGAGGTTCGAGCCCTGATGAAATTGCGAGAAGCGGCCAACGAGGCGAAAATTGATGTCGAGTTGGGCTCCTAATCGCCGCATCGGTCAGTCTCAAAAAACCTTCCGTTGCCCCCCTTAGCGACGGAAGGTTTTTTAATGCATTGGCGTCTACGAACATCGTGGATCGCCCCCGCGATCCACGACGCGAGGGTGCTAACCCAAGGAGGTGAATCCGGGGCTCGACCCTGAGAGCCATTGGACAAATGACGTGTGATTCAAGCCGTAATTGCAATCGCCAGAACGGGGGCCGCCGTCTAGCGACGGCGGCTACATCAACATCAAAAGTGCTCTAGCCATATGAACGCTAAACACCGATTTACCGAGATCGACCTAACCGCTTGCCTAGCGAGCCGCCTTCCCCGCTCTACGAGCGTCGAGCAGACAAACTCACCGCGAAGCAGACCTCGCATCGATTGCGTGCGAGTTGCCGGATTTGAATGTCGCTGACGCCCCACGACTCGACCTTTCTTCGCCAAGCTTCGATGCGATCGGCGGCTTCGTAGTCACCTAGTTTCAGTGTGATTAACAAGCCACGAAAGTTGCTGTTTCGATTGCAAACGACATTGGCAACCGTAGCAAGGGTTTGATTCGGTGTCACGCTGGAATCAACGAGCAACCATTTGGCATCGCGAAACGCTCGACGGGGCAAGTCGTCCGCACGCGCGACAAGGTGCTGGAAATTCGGATGCTCGGCCACGCGAGGATCCATGTTCGCGGGATCGATTCCGATCACCTTCAAACCGAGTTCGAGCAGGCGTCCACAGGCGCCACCCGGCGCAGAACCGATTTCAATAGCCACGTCGCCTCGCTGCAGATCAAACCCGCTCCACTGGATCGCCTCGGCGGCTTTGTAATAGGCGCGTGATACGGGTTCCTCGGCCAAGTCGATCGGTTGGATCGCTCCCGGCCAACGCGTCGGCCATGTCTCCGCTTCGTGGGTGCCGATGAACCAATGCGATGGATCGACGAGGACCACGTCGAGGATCTTTTCACCTGGTTGTGCGACCCGATTTGGAGCATCCGAGCGGAACCAGTCCTCGGCAAGCTTCGCGTAGATTTCCTCGGCAATCGCTCGCGAGACTTCATCGATCCCGGGTTCAAAATCAAAACGTCCAATCGGTGCTCGATCCTTGGGCCACAGATGGAATTGATCAAAGCGGAATTCGGCGGGAAAACGTTCCTCGAGCAAGCTGCGGAGCGTTTCGATATGCGAGGCTGCGTCGGTTCCCTTGACCTGACCAAGCGACGTTGCCGAGGTGCGAATGAAGATGCCTTTGGGTGGTTTACGATCGCCATCATGTTTGGCGGTGACAAAACCAGGACGCGAAAATGCTAAACGCCAACCTTCGGAAAGGATCGATTCCTTGACCGCTTTTTCGGCACCAAACGCACAACACATCATTGCGAACGAGGGACCGGAGGAAGGCTTAGCTTGACTGTCTTTTTTATTCATGAAGGTTCTTGGTTGGTCTGCGGTCTTGGTTGTACTGCGATGAGGGATGATCGCGGCGAAACGTCTCGAGTCGTTCGGCGACACCGGGAATCAATTTGGCCGCGTTTTGGTAATAAAGCTTTTGGAGTACATCGTCTGGGAGATCGATCCCGTCGATCGTCCACAAGCCTTGTGGCGGTGGCACTTTTTCGCTGTAAGGAAAATTCTCGTCGCGAGTTTCAAAGAATCGCCAATAAAATTGGATGCGTAACTCAGGCCATGGGCCATCGGTGCCAAACAGCATTCGGTCCGCGTACCGAATGATAAAGTCACGCGACGTGTAAGGTTGACGCCCTAATTCGTTGATCCGCGACGCTGGCTCGACCCATAGATTGGGATATTGATCTAACCATTGACCGACCTGACGCAAGTCTTCGGAATTGTTGGCCATGTGGGCGCCGATGAACTGCGTTTTCGGGTGACGAGCAATCACGCGGTTGCGTGCTTCGAGTAACGCATCACGCGAAGGGAACTCATCCCCATGAAAGCTCCAATCGGGATGGCGACTTAGTTCTTCCCAACGCTCGTTGGTTTCATCGATCGGATCAAAGAATGCCGCAGGGTCGGCGGTATGGATGATAATCGGGATTCCGAGTTCACCACAGGTGCGCCAAATGGGATCCCAGCGTGGATCATCAATCGCGATCAGCGAACCGTCGGGGTTTTGGTAGGTAAGGCCGAAGCGTTTGAAGATTTTCAAACCACTAACCCCTTTGCCGACCGCCTCACGCAGCAGCTCGCTGGTGCGCTGAGCAAATCCGCGGCGGTGACAATCCCATGTGGCGGGGTCGTCGGCCTCACCGTCGCCTTGCCAATCGATGTTGGCGTAAATCAAAAAACGGTCACGATGCTGAGTCCACAACTCTTTGAGATGAGCGTCAAGTTGGTCGCCCAACTTTCCGTCGAGCGAAGCGCAGATGGCGATCTGGTTGCGATCCATCAAGTCAACAAAATCAGCAATCGCTTGCTGATTGCCGCGCATTCGGTAGTAGAAGTGGGTGTGCACATCGACGACGGGAAATGCGGCGTGAGTGAGTAAATGGGAGGCCACGCGCAGCTTGCTTTGAGGCCGAAAGTTTCTCAATAAAAGCTCTCGCCCCTGACGACCATCCAAAGGAGTCGCAAGCGGGGGATTCTCAATCGGCTCGGTCGCTTGGACGCAGGCGGTCGCCCAGGGCCATAGCGTCACGAGAAGCAAAAGCACCGCCAGAGAGGTTTTGGCGATCGGAGGCTGCGGATTTGAGTTCGCAAAAGCGACCACCAGAGGCGCCGGACGTGTGTAGGGCAAGTTCTTTGGGGTCACGGGGGATTGGGCCGCAGTCATTTCCATATTCTCCGCTACAATAACGTCATTTGGAATCACAATCATTGTTTTGTGTCACTGAATGTCTTGGTTGGTAAACGCTTGTGAACATGGATCGAACGCAGTACCAAACGGCAGGCGGCCAATCGGCTAGCAAAAAACTATCATTGGAGGCAACGACGCCCCCCGCGGAAGTGCCCGGTTATCGGCTGCAAAAATTTCTCGGAGCCGGGGCTTTCGGCCAAGTTTGGGTCGGACTCGATTTGAATACCGGACGCTCAGTCGCGGTCAAATTTTACCTTCACCGCAGCGGGGTCAATTGGTCGTTGCTGAGCCGCGAAGTCAAAAACTTGGTCCAATTGTCAGCCGATCGCCACGTCGTGCAAGTTCTCGAGGTCGGCTGGGATGCCGTTCCACCGTACTATGTGATGGAATTGGTCAGCGGAGGATCGCTCGAAGACTTCCTTGAACATAACCGCCCGATGCCTGTAATCGAAGCGGTGGACATGTTCCGAAAGATCGTGATTGGACTGAATCATTGCCATGGCAAGGGTGTACTTCACTGCGATTTGAAGCCCGCGAACATTTTACTCAGTGAAGACAACGAGCCTCGCCTGGCGGACTTTGGGCAAAGTCGAATGTCTCACGACCAAACCCCCGCGCTCGGGACGCTGTTCTACATGGCTCCCGAGCAAGCCGATTTAAACTCCACGCCCGATGCGAGTTGGGATGTGTATGCGGTCGGCGCCATCTTGTATCGGTTGCTGACGGGAGCCCCGCCGTATCGCGACGACTCCATTGTCGAACAAATTGACACTGCCGGTTCGCTGCCAAAACGACTCGAGCACTATCGCCAAGCGATTCAAAACAGCCCACCGCCGGAAGGTCATCTGCGGGGGCATGGAGTCGACCGCATGCTGGGGCGGATCGTAAATCGATGCTTGGCAGCCGACCCGGCGGATCGATACGGAAACGCGCAACAGATTTTACAGGACCTGGACCGCCGCGATCGAATCCGGGCACGCCGCCCCCTGATGTTGTTGGGGATCGTGGGTCCGTTGTTACTGCTGCTGGCCACCTGCATCTTTGCCGCTCGGAGTATCGAGCATGCGAGCCAGAGTACGATCAGTGCCCTCCGCAGCGAAGCCTTTGGAAGTAACCAATTGGCGGCAAAGTTTGCCGCCCGCACGCTAGAAAGTGAGATTGAACGCTATTTTGATGCCGCTCGCGTGGAAACACGTGGCCAAGAATTGCGGGAACTTCTCGAGCAATCGTTCAACGATCCTGAAATGAAACCGTTGCGAGAGATCATCGGCTCGTCGGCGACAAGCGACGCAGAGAAGGTTGCGGCGCGTGAGTCGATGCTCGATGCCGAACCACGGCTAAGGATCGACGCTTGGTTGAGCAAACGATTACAACGTTATCAGGACCCGTCTGGGACATCGCGGCGACCTCGTTTTGCAACCATGTTCGTCACCGATGCAATGGGAACCATCATCGGAATCGTGTACGAGGATCACGTCGAGCGCGCTCAAAATAGTGCGGGACGCAACTTTGCCTTCCGTACCTATTTCCACGGGGGACGTAAAGAAATCGACCGCACGACACCGCGTGAAGCGATCACTCCGCTGCAACGTACTCATCTTTCCGCCGCGTTTCAAAGTACCGCAACGGGGCTTTGGAAAGTGGCCGTCAGCACGCCGATTTATTTCACGGACGATCACACTCGGGCTGACGCGGTATTCGTCGCCACGATCAATCTTGGTGACTTCCAATTGCTGCAAAGTGAACAGGGGGCGAACCAAATCGCCGTGTTAGTCGATGCACGCGACGGACCGATGCGAGGCACCGTGCTGCAACACCCCTTGATGGATGCCAGACGCGACGCAGGAGAGACATTAGCGGGCGAGAAATTCCAAGTCGACGCGGCGCTGTTTGAACGCATTTTAGAGGGGGGAGACGTCGATTATCGCGACCCCGTTTCTCAATGCACCGATGGGAAACCCTACTGGGGCGACTGGATCGTCGCGATGCAAAGCGTCGAGTTGCCAACGGCCGATCGAACGGAAGTCCCAGGCAAGCAAGACGAGCCGAAGGAAACCGCCGATCTATTGGTCCTTGTGCAATACCGACTCTCTAAGGTGTTGGCGCCCGTAGGCCAGATGCGGTCGGTGCTCTTGACCGAAGGGGCTACCGCCATCGCATCGATCTTGATCGTGACGCTGCTTTTGTGGATTTTGGTTCAACGTAGCGGTGAGACCAAAACAATCTCCCATCGCGCGCAGCAGAAAGACACCAGCGACCATGACGGCATGACCGAAACGATCGCGGTTTGATCGTAATCGTCAACGGCGGACGACGATCCCCGCGGTTCCTCCCTTCGTAAACGCACATTGCCCCCACTGATATCCCCCATGAGTAAATGAAATGGATGAGCCAAAGAAGGACATGGAAGACGACATCGAAGAGGAGCTGATGGATGACTCGGAAGAGCTTTCCTTAGACGATCTCGGGGCGGCTTACGCACGTGCCGCAGCCATCCATGATCCGGAAGCGTTCGCCAACAACGACGAGAGCGAGAACGGTTCGGACGACGATGCAAATGCAGACTTGGACGATGCCTTTTTAGATGATGCGCCGGCCGAAGAGGATGAACTGGTGACGCCTGAGGCGATCATCGAAGGGGCATTGTTTATCGGGCATCCTGAAAACAAGCTGATGACCGAGCAACGCCTGGCGGCTTTGATGCGTGAAGTCACCCCCGAAGAAGTGGTCGAATTGATCGAAAAACTCAACCAATCGTATCGCGAGGCCGGCCAAGCACTGCGGATCATTCGTGACGACCAAGGCTATCGAATGACGATCTCGCCTGAGGTAGAGCAGGTTCGCCGTTCGTTTTTGGGGAAAGTTCGAGAGGTCAAACTGGCTCAAGCCGCCATTGAGGTGTTGGCGTTGGTCGTTTACCAACCGGGCATTTCGGCCCAAAAAGTTCAAGACCAACGTGGCCGCGAGTGCGGCCCGCTACTGAACCAACTCGTGCGTCGTCAATTGCTTAGCATCGAACGCAAAATCCCCGAGGAAGGAGGGCGGGCGCTGCCGCACTACTATCCCACCGAGCGTTTCTTGACGCTGTTCGAACTCGAGTCGCTCGATGACCTCCCCCAAGTCGAAGAAGGGCTGCGCGGGGTGACCTAAGAGCACACCCTAAATGCCATCGCAGGTACGCTTGGTTCGCAGACTCCTGACGCAAACCCCACTGAGATACCGGCTCCCAGCCGGCCGGGGCACCCAATGAAGCGATTGCGAACCGGGACAGGGGCCTGCTACGACAGGGGCCCTCTACGACAGGGGCCCTCTACGACAGAGGCTCAAAGGGCCGAAACATCGCAACCAGCGTTGCAGCCGTTTTCATCATAGAAAAAACGGAGCCAATGAAATGGGTCGTGATTAAACCAAGGTTTCGAGCAAGCGACGTAGTTTTCGCAGTTCGACGCGATGGTCGAATCCTTCCATGGGCGCCATGTGAACGGTTAAGGCGCGGTCGTAGCGTTCACGCTCGAGTTGCGTGACCAGTTTCCCATAATCGACTTCGCCTTGGCCGACGCTGACCTGGAATGCATCAGGACGGGTGTCACGCAGGTGAACATTACAAACGAACTTGAGGATTTTGTCCAAGTTCTTGACGTTTGCTTTGCCCGCAATGTAAACGCTGGGGTCAAACGTCACGCCAAGCCCGTCGACATTGTTGCACAGCACCATCAAGGTATCGGGGTCTTCGCTCAAACAGCCAAGTTGGCAGCGAACCGCCACACGGGCTCCCTCGGTTTCGGCCACCTTAACAAGTTTTTGCAGGTGCTCGACCTCTTCATTGAACGGCGTACCAACCTCGGCCGACGGGACGGTTAGGTTGACCACCTTGGTCGCTTTGGCGATCCGGCAAATTTCTTTGAAGTCGGTGTAGTGTTGTTCGCCCGTCGATCCCAATTGAACGCTGTATCCCGAGATATCCATCCGATGGGAGCTTCTCAGAATCTGAGCCGCTCGATCCACGTCGCTGATCAAATCGCTGGGCTTGATGCGACCTGATTCATGCAGCGCGATCTCCACCGCGGTGAATTCCAAATCCTGAAGCACTTCGATCGCTTCGCGCATTTCCATATCCGGCCAACATTCAGTCGAAGCTGCAACAATCATGAGAGCGTCCTTTCCAGTTGTTTTATCTTTAACACGTTAACCAATAGTACGTTAACGCGTTTGGTAGTCGCTTTACAGCTTACCTGTAAACCACGCTCGATTAAAACCCCGTTCGATCTAGGAACCAGCATTCTAGGAATTGCGGTGTTTTTTAAGCGTCTCGCTGACACGCTTGAGGATCATTCGGTCCTCGCTGCTAAGCGAACTGGGGCCGTTTTCATGCAGCCGCTCAAGGATCTCGTCCAGCTTCGCTGCATCCACCGCTTCACTTCGCTCCCGCTGCATCACACGCCTCGCCCGGCGGATGGCAAACCAGCCTCGAATACGATACGTCAAACGAAGTGAGCCCGGAGACTCGTCCGAGGGATCCTCGCAGCGTGGAACCGACGAGAGTGACTCGATCAATCGCCTTGCCTCAACAACGCTTGTCGATCGCGACAGGCCAAATGCTAGCAGCATCAAAAGGGGCCACCGCGGCATCACCAACGGTCTGTCAAACCACAAAACCACGATCGCAAATATCGCCATCAGCACGCTGGTGCCGAGCAGCATCCGGTGCAACAACCCCGCTGCGACCGAATGCGAAAGCTGCGGCCCCACCACGACGATTAACGCCGCAATCAAGTGGCGTCCCAACGTCATTCGCAGTGGATAGAGCTGAGCGATCGCTTGGATCCAAAGCAGCCATCCCGCCAAACCGAGCATTCCATCGGCCGCCGTCATTCCCAGCCCAGGAATCGCGAAGAAGGTGGACTCCGGACCTGCGGCGACCGAACGACCGGTCACCGTGGCGATCGCGATCAAACCGCCTCCGGCGATGACAAGTGCTGCGAGCGTGGTGATCGCGGCAAGCAGCGTTCGCTTGCCCGGCATCGCGTCTTGGTTCCAACTCACCCCGATCAAGTTAAAGTGAATGACAGCGTCACGGCGAGTGGCGTAGGCGGCATAAATTGCCGCTTGAATGCCCGCTCCGACGAGCCATGTCACGGCCGCCAGAAGTGATGCGACAGAAAGGTCAAAATTAGCCGGCCCGGTGCCGAAAATCAAAACCATTCCCGCGATCACTGCGGCGGCAAACATCACCCAATAAGAAATCGAAATGCGTCGACCGAACACGTTGCCAAGTGGCAGCGATGCGTACGGAAATTCTCCCGACGCTGGCTCGATGTCGCCGTCCGTGTGGGGGGCCATTTTGGGCATGGGCAAAGGTCAGGAACGATGAGGTTTCTAAATCAACGCGATTGCCAAAGGGGGGCTGTAAAAAACGGTCGCAAATATGGGCGATGCAAATCGAGGGCCACAATGACGCGGAGCTTCAACTCCCAATTGCCTGCTCCGGCCCGCAAACGCCCGATTCGCACTAGGTCGGTTGACGAGGGGAATCACATCCAAATCAAGTTGTTGGGGCTGAGTTTTTTTTGGGGGGGGGACGAGCTGTAGCGGGCCGGAATTGTTGGGGCGGTCAATGTGCGAAATGAGCCCAGATCAACTTTCCGCATTCTCGCACTCCACTCCGGCTACACCCACTCTATTCGTTGTCGTCCGTGTTTCCCTTGCTGGGTTCGCTAATTTCTTGGCCGATCGCGTAGGCTAGTCGTCCGATCATCGCGAAGTAGACGAACGCCATCGCCACGGTCAAGAAGATGCCTGCGACGGCCGCGACCGCAACGGGCAGTGACGAAGCGATGGTGTACATCAAGAACAATCCGAAAAACATAATCGCTGCGGTAAAGTAAAGTCCGCCCCAAGCCTCCTGTGCTCGATTGACGCTTCGCGCCACCTCCGCCGAAAACGGCGACAGCGCACTGTTCATGTCCAGCATCGATAGCAGCACAAAAGGAAACAGCGTGTACAGCGACAACATGGTTAGTGCCACCGTGATCAATGATTGACCAAAGATAAGCTGAGCAATTCCATAGACAGGTATGATGGCAAAGCCCGCCGCTGAGAAAACAACGACGAGATTCTCCAGCCATCCGAACGGATCCACGACAGGCCATTCGCTCACTTTCGTTTCGCCGTTGGCCACGGACTGCAGAATTGCGTAGCCACAACTCGTCACCACGGCTCCGAATACAATTCCGGCCGGGACGAGGGCAATCTCCAAGACGCGTGCGCCGGAAGTCAGGGCAACGATCGCGGGAACCGAAGCGAACAACGAGAGCCCTACCCAATGGGCGAGCACCCCGACGTCCAAGAAAATGCCAAAGATGCTGGCCAGCCATTCGCTGATTTTGGGGATATCGTCGTCGTGCTTGTAGGTCGTCTGCTGGACGCGTGAAGCCTCCTCCAATAACTGCTGGGCCGACTTTCGATAGGGATCGTCACGTCGTCCCGCCGCGCCCACTTGCGAGGCTCCAAACGCGAACGTCGGCGCGTTGTCCATGTCGATCACCACTTTTTTAGCAACCCGCGGAGGCGAGGGGACCCGAATCGGTGAATGGCAATCGTTGCACGTGATCGATTTACCGGCTTGCTTGGCGTGGGCCATCCGCTGTGAGCCGCAGGTCATGCAGGTGACTCGGTACTCGGTCGCATACTCGACCGGCGTCTTCTTGGGACCGAGTTCGGCGCCCGGATCGAACTCATCACCCACAATACTCTCGCTACCCAGTTCAATCACGCCATCGAGTGAATCGGAGGCCTTCGCTGCCGAAGCGGGCGTCCCTGCAGGGAGTTTCGACAGATTGGGGAGCCCGCCGGGAGTCACGCGGTTGGACTTTGCGGTCACCTGCGGTTTCGGAACCGATTCAATTGCCGAGGTAAACTCGTCCAATTCCGAGGTGAACTCGGCCAACAAGGCCTCCTCTGCGGGGCTGATCGCCGCGGGGACGGGGTTGCTCGCCGCGGCGAGCGGAGTCGCCGGCTTGAGCGTGGGGAGAGGATCGCTATCGAGGGTCAACCAATCGTCGGCATCATCCGCAGTGGTGGCACTCAATCCCGGGGCTAAGAATGCCTGGTCACAATGCGGGCACGAGATTCGTGACCCCGCCGAGCTCTCGGGGATCGATACCGATTTGCTGCACCGAGGGCAGATAAGGGATAAGGGCATGGAGCACACTCAGATTAAGCCAAAATCGCGGGAGGATGGTTTGCACAGGACGGTGACGATTCCTCCGTCCTCTCATTCTATCCACCATCGCGGAGGTCGAAGTTGTATTTGTCGATTTCTAAGCCGCGTGAATTTCACGCCGGCGAAACTCGCCCGAGCCCCGCGTGCGTTCATCACGCAGCGACAAAACACTTCAACTAACGTGGCATTCGCATGCAGTGCTAGCTATCGAGGACTTCCGACTCACGATTTTTCGCTAATTCGGCAGCCTGGGCCTCGAATTTCTTGGTCAATTCTTGGACCTCTTCCTTCATCCGATCGCGATCATCTTCGGAGATCTCTTTGGCCTTTTCCGAATTGTCGATCGCTTTGTTGGCATCACGGCGAATATTTCGGATCGACACCTTAGACTCTTCGGACAACTCTTTGATCCGCGAGACCATTTTCTTTCGCACTTCGGTCGACAGCGGTGGCACGTTCAAGCGAATGATCCGTCCGTCGTTCTGAGGGTTGAGCCCCAGGTCGCCCGCAACAATTGCTTTTTCAATCTCTTTGATCGTGGACGCGTCATAAGGACGAATCACGATTTGCTGAGGCTCGGGAGTTCCGACGGAAGCGAGTTGCTTGAGCGGAGTGGATGAACCGTAAACGTCGACTTTCAAAGAATCCACCAAGCCTGGGTTCGCACGTCCGGTGCGAATTCCGGCCAAGTTGTGGCTGAGCACCGAAATCGCTTTGTTCATTCGCTCTTCGGCATCGAGAAGCACATCATCGCTGGACATCTTGCATCCTTGGGAATTGAGTAACGGGGAAGATTGAGGTTCGTTTTGCGAGTGGTATCCGGTATCTCACGTTCGCTTTATCTTACGTTCGCTTTTCAGCGCCGATCCAGGTGCCGACCGTTTCACCAGAAATCGCTCGAACGATGTTTCCATTCTTTTTGAAGTTAAAAACAACGATCGGTTTCTTGTGTTCGCTACATAAGGCAATTGCAGTCGCGTCCATCACTCGCAAGTTCTTTTCCATCACATCGGCATAGGTGAGGGATTCGTAAAGGACCGCATGAGGGTTCTTTTCTGGGTCATCGCTATAGACGCCGTCCACGCGAGTGGCCTTGAGCACCACGTCGGCTTCGATCTCCAAAGCCCGTTGTGCAGCCGCGGTGTCGGTGGTCACAAACGGATTGCCGATACCCGCCGCTAAAATCACGACGCGACCTCGGTTCAGATGACGAAGGGCGCGGCGACGGATGAAGGTCTCGGCAATCTTATCCGTAGGGATCGCCGACATCACGCGAGTTTGCAAACCATGGGCTTCGAGCGCGTCTTGCATGGCGAGCGAATTGATGATCGTGGCGAGCATCCCCATGTAATGGGCCGTCGCCTCGTGGACGAGCGAATTGCTGCCTGAGAATTGAGCTCCACGAAGAATATTGCCGCCGCCAATCACAATCGCGATTTGGCAACCGGTGTCGTGCGCCAACTTAATTTGACGAGCGATCTCTCCCGACTCTTCACCGCTGATTCCACGGCCGCCGGAATCGGCGAGGCTTTCGCCGCTGAGCTTGAGGACGACTCGCCTGTAATGCAGAGGAGCTTGGGAGGAGGTGTCATCCGACTGGGGACCGTCAGGCATGGTGTTGGTGACTTTCGCGTTTAAAAAACGGGGAACGGAAGGGCGGTGTTTGGATAAGTAGAGGAGAGAATTGCGGGAAGTGCAATTCGCTTTGTGCCTGCTACTATAGCCGAAAGTATAAGAAAAAACCTCGCCGCTCCGATGGGGGAAGGGCGAGGTTGTTCAGGTTTAATGGCGATCACAGCGAGCGTCGAGGCCGCCTGCGATCAAAGCGTTATCGTTACGCGTCGACTTTTTCGCCGATGACCCAGTGCCAATAGTTCTTGACGGTCATGTCGTTGGACTTGGCGTACTCGCCAACGGATTGCTTGTCGTCTTTGACGAACGGTTGCTCAAGCAAGCAACGCTCAGCATAGAACTTTTGCATCCGACCACCGACCATCTTTTCAGCGATGTTCTGTGGCTTGCCTTCGGCGATGGCCGCTTCGAGCAACACTTCTCGCTCGCTAGCGACGACCGCAGGATCAATCGATTCCTTGCTCAAGCTTTCTGGACGCATTGCGGCGATGTGCATCGAAACATCTTTCGCTGCATCGTCGTTGCCACCTTCGATTTCGACCAACACACCCGCAGTCGTACCGGCGTGGTGCATGTAACCGCCACAGCTGCCTTCGACGCGAATCATGCGACCCACTTTGAAGACTTCGCGAATGCGATTGAACATGTCGTCTTTTTGCGTCGCCATCGAAATGCCCGCTTGCGAAGGCGATGGTTGGGCAAGCAGTTCATCCGCGGTCGCTGCACCAGGACCGGTGGCAAGTTGCTCGGCTAGATCCGCAGCAAGTTGAATGAATTGCTCGTTTGTGGTCACAGGAGCGCTTTCGCACAGCAGTTCCACCATCGCACCGACTTTTTTGTCCGTGCCGATGTAAAGGCCAAAACGGCCGAACGCTGTTTCGCGGTCGCTACGTGAATCAGCGAGAGTTTGTCCCTTCTTGCGAAGCAACTCCACTGCCTTTTCTTCATCGCCACCCGCTTCGGTCAACGCTTTTTTGCAGTCCATCATCGGCAATCCCGTACGCTCACGGAACGCCTTCACCGCTGCCGCAGTGATATCAGCCATCTCTTCATCTCCAACGTATAAAAAACAGTTTGTCTTCAGAATTGCTTGAGGAGTGACGCAACTTGCAACAAGTTCCGCTCCGAGCAATTTTTGGATCGGTACCAACAAAGGGCCCGGTCGAATGTCTTTGCGACCTTCGCTGCCAAGCCCTTTGCGTTAAACGTGTTTGCGACGCCGTCCGTTCAATCGTCGCTTTGGAAAACCAGCTCAGCAACGCTCCTCGGTGCGGCGCGTCGCTGGGGATCGCCCCGTCTCGGGACTAACCTTCGGTTGCTGGCGTTTGCGATTCAGTCGCGGCGGCAACCATCGCAGCTTCCGTGCCGGTTGGCTTGACTTGCTCAGGTTGAGCACCACTTTCGGTTGCGGATTGCCCCTTGCCAGCGATGACCGCGTCGGCAAGTTGCTTCATGATCAACTCGATGCTGCGGATACCGTCATCGTTGCCGGGAATCGGCAAGTCGATCTGCGATGGATCGCTATCGGTATCAATCAGGGCGACGGTCGTGATACCGAGACGCTTGGCTTCGCGAACCGCGTTACGCTCTTTACCTGGGTCAACGATGAACAAGCATTCCGGCAAACGGTTCATCGTTCGCAAACCGTTCAAGTTGCGGTACATCTTGCGGTACTCGCGGTTCAGGGCGGACTGCATCTTCTTGCTGTAGTTGTCCATGGCGCCACTCGAACGCATGCTTTCCAATTCTTCCAAACGGCCAAGGCGGCTGCGAATGGTGCGGAAGTTGGTCAACGTGCCGCCGAGCCAACGCTCGCTGACAAATGGCATTCCACAGCGGAGCGATTGCTCTTCGAGCGCTTCGCCAGCTTGACGCTTGGTGCCAACGAACAAGATCAGGCTACCGCCCGCAGCGACTTGGCTCAAGTATTTCTTGGCTCGCAACATGCCGCGAAGGGTCTCGCGGATGTCCATGATGTGAATCTGGTTTTTGCGGCCGAAGATGTACGGAGCCATCTTCGGGTTCCACAAGCTCGTGCGGTGACCGAAATGGACCCCCGCTTCGATCATTTCTTGGACGATGGGGCTTGCTGGAGTGGATGGACTGGCCATGGAGCAAATGACTTTCTTTAAGGGTGGACCGATCTGCGGGCTACGAGAATCGCAAGCGAATTGGTTCGCGAAACGAATTCCAGGGCATTCGAGTTGCTCAGCGAAGAGACAACTACGCACGCCCTTCGTCCCATCTTTGCAGGCGGTAAAAAGGTTTAGAAAGCTACGGCGAGACAGTCGCCGCAGCTCAGCGAAGTGCGGAGATTAACGCAATCGAGCCTGCGAGGCAAGGGACAGAACCCGCGGAGGCAGGGGGTACAGGAGAGTGGACGTGAGTTTGACGACTCGGGCATAGACGGCTCGGGGATGGTGCGGCGACAATCCCTTTGTCGCAACACGCTGCCGAAGCCGCTGCCGAAGCGATGTTCAATGCGATAATTGTGATAATATCGCCCCTCCTCGCAACTCCACGACAATCACGCCTCACCTCCGCCGCAGCCTTGCGTCGTGGGCTTAAATGCTTACTCGACTCCTTTCTTCACCAACTTGTTCTTCGTCGCGCGAAACCTAACGAATTCGGGCGAATAAAGGATCTTCATCGTGACAAAATGTCGCTGGTGGTAAGTGATTTGATCGTTTTCTTTCTATATTTTCAGCGAAACGCCCCAGAATGACATTACGTTTTGAGCCTCAAAATATAGAATTCGAATAAGTTTGCGAATCAGAATGATCGATACAAACACTATATCTTCACTCAACACATCCATTTCCTGATGGAGGTGCGTTTCTACGCATCCAGCGAAGCTCATGACGGCCTCTCCGACCACATCAAAAGACGTACAAACCGTTTCCGGCATCACCGTTCGCCTCGCAGGCGACTCCGGGGACGGAATGCAGCTACTCGGCACCCAGCTGACCAACACTAGCGCGCTGGCGGGGAATGACGTGGCCACCTTCCCGGATTTCCCCGCGGAAATCCGCGCCCCTCGAGGCACGCGTGCCGGGGTGAGTGGTTTCCAGGTGCGATTCGCCAGCGAAGAAATCTTCACCCCCGGCGACCATCTCGATGCGCTCGTGGTAATGAATCCAGCCGCGATGGTCACCAACCTGGGTGATTTGCGTAAAGGCGGCATCCTGATCGCCAACGAAGACGGCTTTAACGAGAAAGAATTTAAGCTCGCTAAGGTCGAATCGAACCCGTTGGACGCCAGCGTGATCGAAGAGGTCTATCGGGTGATCAAGGTGCCGATGACGGCGCTGACGCGTGAGGCGGTTGCAGCCCATGGGTTGAGCCAGAAGATCGCCGATCGCTGCAAAAACTTCTTTGCGATGGGGCTGGTTTACTGGCTGTTCGGCCGCTCGCTCGAGCCGACGCTGCGTTTTATCGAAGACAAATTCGGCAAGAAGCCCGATATCGCGGCTGCTAACATCTCAGCCTTGCGAGCCGGTTGGGCGTTCGGCGAAACGACCGAAGCCTTCGGCGAAAGCTATCAAGTCGAGGCAGCCGACCTCGTCAAAGGCACCTACCGCAACATGATGGGCAACCAAGCGTTGGCTTGGGGACTCGTTGCTGCGTCGAAGCTGAGCGACAAGGACATGTTCTACGGCACCTATCCGATCACGCCCGCCAGTGACATTCTTCATGAAGTCACTCGCTTTAAGAACTTTGGAGTACGCACGTTCCAAGCCGAGGACGAGATCGCAGCGGTTTGCGCGACAATCGGGGCGGCATTCGGTGGCACGATGGCGGTCACCGCCAGCAGCGGACCGGGGATCGCGTTGAAAGCCGAAGCGATGGGGCTCGGCATGATGCTCGAGCTACCGATGATCGTCATCAATGTCCAACGGGGTGGACCAAGCACGGGACTGCCCACCAAGACCGAGCAAAGCGATTTACTGCAGTGCATGTTTGGTCGCAATGGCGAATCCCCCTTGCCAATCCTCGCACCGCGATCGCCTGGTGATTGCTTTGACATCGCCGTGGAAGCATGGCGACTCGCCGTGGAGTGCATGTGCCCTGTGCTGATCCTATCCGATGGATACATCGCCAACGGCAGCGAACCGTGGAAGATTCCCGATGTTTCCAAATTGCCAAAAATCGTGATCAAGCATCCCGAAGGAGGCGAGTCGGACGCGCCGTTCATGCCCTACGCCCGCGATGAAAACTTGGCTCGCCCTTGGGCGATCCCTGGAACGCAGGGACTGATGCACCGTCTAGGTGGACTCGAAAAAGAAGACGGGACCGGGAACGTTAGCTACGACCCGGCGAACCATCAACACATGACCGACACGCGAGCGGCGAAGGTCAGCCGGATTGCCGAGCGAATCCCCGACCAAGACGTGTATGGCGAAACCAGCGGCGATGTGCTGGTGATTTCCTGGGGCGGAACTTATGGCTCCTGCCATACCGCGGTTCGCAATTGCCGCAACGCAGGACATTCGGTCAGCCACGCGCACTTGCGATACATCAATCCATTGCCCAAAAACCTGGGCGAGTTAATGAGAGGATTCAATAAGGTCATCGTGCCTGAATTGAATATGGGGCAACTGCGAATGCTGTTGCGAGCGAAATACTTGGTCGACTGCATCGGCGTCAACAAAGTGCAAGGCAAACCGTTTGCGGTCAGCGAATTGTTCGAAGCCATTGAATCGCACGTATCGACCGCAAAAGACGGCAAGTCGAAAGCCGATGTGCGAAACAAAGCGGGATAACGGGCGGAAGGCCGCTCTCCCGTTTCAACCTTCAAACCTCTCTCTACCAGACATTTTCTTATGAACCTTCCTGTTTTAAAAGCTGCCGACTTCGCATCGGATCAAGATGTTCGCTGGTGCCCTGGGTGTGGCGACTATTCAATTTTGGCACAGATGAAAAAGGTGCTTCCCGAACTGGGAGTGCCTCGCGAAAAGACGGTCTTCATTAGTGGCATCGGCTGCAGCAGCCGGTTTCCGTACTACATGAACACCTATGGAATGCACAGCATCCACGGTCGTGCCCCCACCTTCGCAACGGGGCTAAAGTCGACCCGCCCTGACTTGATGGTCTGGGTCATCACCGGCGATGGCGATGCGTTATCGATCGGCGGTAACCACTTTATCCATTGCCTGCGCCGCAACCTCGACATCAATATCGTGCTGTTCAATAACCGCATCTACGGTTTGACCAAGGGCCAATACAGCCCGACCAGCAGCGAAGGCCAAGTCACCAAGAGCACCCCGATGGGGTCGATCGATCATCCGCTTCACCCTTTGTCGGTCGCGCTTGCGGCGGAGGCGACGTTTGTCGCACGCAGCATCGATGCCCACGTCAAGCATCTCGGCGAAACGCTCAAGCGTGCCGCGGAGCACAAAGGCACGTCGCTGGTCGAGGTCTACCAAAACTGCAACGTGTTCAACGACGGCGCGATGGCGTACGCTCAAGAACGCAAGCAGCGAGCCGAAAATGTGGTTGAACTGGAGCACGGCAAGCCGTTGATCTTCGGTACCAATAACGACAAAGCGGTACGCTTGGTTGGTAATCATTTGGAAGTCGTTAACGTCGCCGATGTGCCCGCAGACGACTTGTTGATTCACGACGAAAAGGAAATGAACCCGTCGATCCAGATGATGCTCGCGCGGATGCGTTACCCCGAAATGCCCGAGCCGATCGGTGTGCTGCGAGCGGTCCAAGGCATTGCAACCTACAACGACCAAATCAACGATCAAGTCACCGCGGCCAAAGCGAAAAAAGGCGAGGGAGACCTACAAGCCTTGTTCAACTCGGGTGATACCTGGGAAGTCGCGTAACGAGTTGCCAACACTCGCCGCTGAAACGTTGCCATGTGAATTCAGCAGCGAGGCTATGATAATCCCTGGGGGTGTCCCCAGCCCCGGGAATCCGGAAACACGCCCCATAGGCGTTTCCGATTGAGTGAATCGCGTCGAGAGCCGAAGGAGTTTGGCGTGCTTGATCCGATACAGCGACCATCCATGCCCAAGGAGCCGAATATCGCCGAAGGATCGGAGCGATCGAGGGTTACCCTCTCTTGCGTTTCTTCGCATCGGCATTGGGGCGCCACCGAGCGATCCGCTCCGTTTCACTCCCGCCCAAATTGGGGCTCGGGTGAATTCGCGCCGCTTCGCTGGGCTGGCTTGAGAGTGAAAAATCGCTTCATCGCCAACGCATCGCCTCAGCGCTAAGCTGACGCGTGAAAATGATACAATTGCCGATTCGTCGTCGGGGTGAGTGATTGAGTTAACGCGGCGCTGAAACGCGGACAACTCATCCACCCATTTCTCTGTCCACTGCCAACTACTTAACAGGAATTTGATCAATGTCCCGCGGAAAAACATATTCGGACGCTTCCAAAGCCATTGGCGACACCCCGATGATCCAGATCAATCGCCTGGTTCCTGCGGGCGGGGCGACGGTGTTCGCCAAATGCGAATTCTTTCAACCGCTCAATAGCGTGAAAGACCGCATCGGCGTTGCCATGATCGAAGCGGGTGAACGCGACGGCAAGATCAACAAGAACACGCACATCATCGAACCGACCAGCGGGAACACGGGAATTGCACTCGCGTTTGTCTGTGCAGCCAAAGGCTACAAGCTAACCCTGACGATGCCCGAATCGATGTCGGTCGAACGCCGCGCCCTACTCCGCGCAATGGGGGCAACGCTCGTCTTGACGCCTGCGGCCGAAGGCATGAAGGGGGCGATCAACCGAGCCGGCGAATTGGTCAACGAAGGCGAAAACTGCTACATGCCTCAGCAATTCGAAAACCCCGCTAATCCCGCGATCCACGAAGCGACGACGGGACCGGAGATCTGGGAGGACAGTGGCCAAAACATCGACGCGATCATCGCCGGCGTCGGAACCGGCGGAACCATCACCGGCGCAGCCCGCTTCCTGAAAAAACAAAACCCCAACTTCCAAGCGATCGCGGTCGAACCGACCCACTCCGCCGTGATCAGCGGTGGCGATCCCGGGAAGCATCGAATCCAAGGAATCGGCGCCGGCTTCATCCCCAAAAACCTTGACATGTCGGTGATCGACGATGTTGTCAAAGTCGACGACGAAGATGCGTTTGAATGGGGCCGCCGACTAGCCAAAGAAGAAGGCATCGTGGCCGGGATCAGCAGCGGAGCGAACATGTGGGCAGCCGCCCAAGTCGCCGCCCGACCCGAGATGAAGGGCAAGCGAATCGTCACGATCATGTGCAGCCTTGGCGAGCGTTATTTGAGCACACCGCTGTTTGGTGATCTGGGCATGTAGGCCGAACGGCGATTCTTACGTCCGGCAAGGGTTACAAAAACCGTTGCCGCGGTGGTTGCACGGCGCTGGGCCGACAATGCGCGTCGCCCCTTCTCTCGCGTTCTTCAGAAAATCCATAACCCGACGCGTCACGGCGTGCTGATTTAATCATCCGGCAGCGTGTTAGCCCGGATATTTCATAACCCGACGCGTAACCGAGGGTCCCTTCGTCAAATCCCTCGCTCACGCTTCGGGTTATAATTTTGTTAGCGTACAGCATTCGAAATGCGTAACACGTTGTTGAGTAGTCGGCTAGGACATTCTTGCTCGGTCGGATGCAATTTCCAGGTTAATGCCCGGTCCTCCGCCGTTAACCACAGACTTGCGGCCTGCGGCTGAACGCTGTTCCCCTGCGGCTGACCGCTATTCCGATACAACACATTGAATCAACACGCCGGTCAGCGTCCTGGGCGAGTCTTATCGCTTCGTCTAGTTTGCAAGCTGAAACTTTTCACATCGTCGCAATTGCTAAATGGCTCATTCGATAAGTGACGCCTTTCAACATCTTCGCTGTGGCGGGATCTCTAACCACGCCCTCTGCCGAAACCCCGCTGGGATCGCAGGAAAGCCTGACCGACGCCCAATCGTAAACGCCCGCTACGTTTACGATGACTTCGGCAGATTATTTAGGACCATTTATCCCGACTACTTGCCGAGCACCATCCCCAGAGATCCAAACACTGGGATCACTCAGGGCGAATACGATTCTTTGAATCGCCTCCTCCGCACCACCGACCAACTAGGCGGACACCGTTTCACCTCATACTACACCTGAGTCGCGATTCTAAGGCTGCCTTTTCTCGTTGTCGTGCAGGATGCCTACCACACTTTTCGACTGGACGCCAACCACTCGCATCGGATGCACACACGTTAGCGTGCCGGAGCGACCAGCGGCGAGTGATAACCTCCTTCTTTAGCTGCTCGTTGCTGCGTCTGTTCGGTCGTAACGGTGCGCGGACGGGCGGCAACGGAAAGGTCCATCAGGCTGCTTTAAACAGCACTCGATTGCGAGGCACGCGTCCAATCGCTTCATGACCGTAGGTGGAAAGCGTCGCATCGGCGACCTCAAATCCATGACGAAACAACAAACTGAACTCACGATCGGTCAGTCGACGTAGAGTGGTTTCAATCTGCGAGACGTACCGCACTTCACCGTCCGTCAGTGCAGGCTTGCCACCGATCGGACTGCGTGAGTAAACCTTCTTCGTCGCCAGCCCCAATCGCAGATAAGCCCCGGTTCCCGGATTCTGCTTGAAATACTCCATTAACATCCGCGCTCGCAGACTTCGCACTTGATCGGTCGCGACGTCCACCAATCGCATCGAGGCTTTTAGGTAACTAGGTCGCCAACGTGATTGCCGCGTTTCGCTTCCCAAGGGACGTGAGGCATCGCAGACGATCAAAAAATCGGTACCCTCACGCAATCCATCCCCAGGTTTGAATAGCGACTCCACTCCTAAATTGTCATACACCCCACCGTCCCAAAGATGCAAACGCTTGTACTTCGGCGAAATTTCACGCCAATCATCTTCGCGGTATTCACTCCATTGGTGTTGTCGTGAGCGGATCAGCAAAGGGCCAATCAATCCGGGCACCGCGGCGGACGCTGCCAATGCATGTGATAAACGGAAATCGGGATCGGTGATGTACTTGGTTTGGTAGTCGCCCATCAAGTCACGCTGGAAACGCCAGTTCTTACCGGTCTGGTAGCAAGTTGCGTTAATAATCCAGTTGGGCGCAACCGGCAAATCCGCAAGCGATCCCTTGATGCCCCAGGTGCTCTCCAGAGCGTCGCCCAGCACCGAGGCTCGCCCCGAAGCGAGTCGCCAGGGCAGCAACAGCGATTTCAGTACATAGGTCCGCTGGACATTTTGCTGCGTCAATACCGAAAGGCATTTTGGCACGACATCGTGCAAATATTCTTCGCTGGCGGGCCATCGGTATCCGGCCGAGGCAAAGACAAGTCCCGCCGCCAGTGAGCCACCAGAAACACTCGAAACGATTTTCACGTTGCCTAGCAGATCTTGCCGCGCCAGCCGAGCGAGCACGCCAAGGTGAAACACCGTCGCACGAACGCCACCTCCCGAGAATGCAAGTGCGATCTTCATGAACCTATTCGCGACAAGGGCGTTATTTACCTGACATGGCGACCAGTTTACCCACGAAAAACGTGCTTTATTCGCGAGTCTGGCAGGCTGCCGAGCATACCAACGTGCCCACCGACAGATCCATATCAATCGCGGACCGGGCCAACGGGGACGGCCAGCGGGGACGGGCCAGCGGGGCCAGCGGGGCGGGGCCAACGGGGACAGAGCATCTTGTGGGGGCATGCGTGAGTAACGAGAGCGGACTAGCTGTGGACGCTCGGCACAGCTTCACGGTTGCCACGACCGAAACCATCGCCGAACACGGGGGATCTCGCTCGAGATCAAGCGAAATCGGGCCGATGCTACGCACCTTGATCTATCGGCGACTCTTTGCGACGCTCGAGAGCTAAAAAGAGGGACGCGGGCAAGCTAATCCGCGCGGGTGAGCAGCTCTCGAGCCCGTCGCCGCAAGTGATAGCGGCGGTGCGTCCGGTGGCTGCGCAGCGGATCGACAGACTCGGGGCGCCCCGCGACCAGGCAAAATAACCGGCCAAAGTCGCCGACCAGTTCGCACCATGTCTTGGTGTCCAGTCCCAAACGCCTGAGCACCGGTGGTACATCGGCA